>QKAN01000001.1 GCA_003246365.1 Clostridia bacterium | reverse complement strand
GGCGGGGAAGAGATTGCCCTGATTGCAAAAATTGAGAATCGTACCGGTGTAAACAACATAAAAGAAATCTGCGAAGAGTGCGAAGGCATTATGATCGGCCGCGGTGATCTTGGCGTTGAAATTCCGTTTGAAGAACTTCCTTATATTCAAAAGTATCTTGTAACGGAATGTAGGCTGCTCGGCAAGCGCGTAATAACCGCAACAGAAATGCTGGAAAGCATGATTTATAATCCCCGCCCGACAAGAGCGGAAATTTCTGATGTTGCCAACGCTGTTTACGACGGCACAAGCGCCGTTATGCTCTCCGGCGAAACCGCCGCGGGCAAATACCCCGTCGAGTCTCTTGCGACCATGGGTCGCATCGCTGAAGAAACGGAAAAGCATATTAATTATGTAAAACGTTTTCGTACATCTGAGTTTCATATAAAAAATACGATCGACGCAATATCGCACGCAACTTGCGGCATGGCAATCGACCTTGACGCAAAAGCGATTGTCGCTTGTACCTTAACCGGCATCACCGCGCGAATGATTTCCCGTTTCCGCCCGTCAATGGATATCATCGGGCTTACGACAAGCAGAAAAGTCTGGTATAAGCTTTCTTTAAGTTGGGGCGTTATCCCTGTTATGAGCGGTACTTTCACCTCGACAGACGTGTTGTTTTATCATGCGAATGAAACAGCGAAAAAAGTATTCCATCTGGAAACCGGTGATCATATTATCATTACCGGTGGACATATCAGCGGTGTACCCGGCAACACTGATTTGATCAAGGTGGAAACGATTCAAAACTTGGACTAGTCGAAAGATATCTTTTAATTTATATAGTATGTATGTGAATGTTTAAAGAATCCATATAATTTAGATTAAAAATACGTAATATTGCATGATATTAAGGAAAAGGTATTGACACAACAGAAAAATATATGGTATATTATCGAAAATTCGAATATAAACATGCAATGACAGAGACATGCTGTTCGCAAGTTCGTCTTTAGAGAGTCGGTGGCTGGTGTAAACCGATGGCGACGCGGAAAGCGGATCCCTCCCGAGCAGAGACGCTGAAGCATAGTAAGCGTATTACGGCAGGCACCGTTAATAGCCAGGGTTTGTTAGAACCCGCATGAAGAGGATCAGTGAGTTCTCGAAGCAATCAAGCTTCAGTGAACGCGAGATCAAATTGAGTGGTACCGCGAGGATGAATCCGTCCCCGTCTCAAGATGAGACGGGGATTTTTTATAACCGAAAAACGGATTTTTAATGAGTCCGCAAGGCAGGAGGCAAATGTAATGAATAAAGTATTTTTACTGGATTCGACGCTGCGCGATGGCGCGCAGAGCGTTGGCATTTCTTTTTCCGTACAGGATAAACTTAAGATTGCTCGAATTTTGGATGATCTGCAGGTGGACTACATTGAAGCAGGCAATCCCGGATCCAATCCTAAGGATATGGAGTTCTTCGAGTTGTTGCGAACCAATCCGCTTCAACATTCGAAAGTTGCTGCCTTTGGCGCAACGAGAAAGAAGAATACCGCGGTGGAAGACGATGCGAACTTGCGTTCTTTGCTTTCAGCGGGCACGGATTGCGTCGCAATCTTCGGAAAATCATGGGATATTCATGTAACAGACATTCTGCGTGCTTCTCTCGAAGAAAACGTCGAAATGATTCGGGACACGGTTCGTTTTATGAAAGAAAACGGAAAAGAAGTTATCTACGACGCGGAACATTTTTTTGATGGTTACCGCGCAAACCCCGAATATGCACTAAAAACTTTAGAAGCCGCGTATGAGAGCGGAGCGGATTGCCTTTGCCTTTGCGATACAAACGGCGGAAGCTTTCCAGATTTCGTACAGAGTGTTACAAAGCTTGTCATAGAGCGTTATCCTGTTGCCGTTGGTATCCATGCGCATGACGACGCAGGTATGGCCGCGGCAAACAGCGTTCTAGCGGTATCCGCCGGCGCAACGCATGTGCAAGGCACGCTGGTCGGTTTTGGAGAGCGTTGCGGAAACGCAAATCTAGCAACGGTTCTTGCGAACCTGCAATTAAAAATGGGTTATGACTGCGTTCCGGCCGAGGCATTGGAACGACTTACCAGTACGGTCCATGAGGTGGCCGATGTATCAAACATCAGCGTCAGCAAAAATATGCCATATGTCGGCGCAAACGCTTTTGCGCACAAAGGCGGCATGCATGTAGACGGCGTGATGAAAAACTCTTTGACTTTTGAGCACGTTGCACCGTCCGCGGTAGGCAACAGTCGACGCGTTATGATGTCCGAAGTTGCCGGAAGAAGCGCAATCCTCGAAAAGGTCAAGAAGTTCTATCCGGAGATCAAAAAGGATTCCGAAGAAGCAACGAAGATCATTGAAATGGTCAAGCAAATGGAGCATCAAGGTTATCAGTTTGAAGGTGCGGAATCGTCCTTTGAGCTGGAGGTTCGAAGGCTGCTCGGCACAAGGCCGAAGTTCTTCGAACTACAAATGCTCAGCGTGACGGACGAGCAGCAGTCCGAGAGCCGCAAAAAACCGTCCTATGCGACGATCAAGGTTCTTGTAGGCGATCAATTGGAGATCACGGCAGCGGAGGGCATGGGCCCTGTCAACGCGATCGACGCAGCATTACGCAAAGCGCTGGAGGTATTTTATCCCGAAATCGGAGAAATCCGGTTGACGGATTACAAGGTACGCGTGCTCGACAGCGAAAGCGCTACCGCCGCGACGGTTCGTGTTCTCATTGAATCGACCGACGGGCATGAATACTGGACCACCGTTGGCGTCGCCGTAGACATCATGCAGGCGAGCACGCGCGCACTGATGGACTCGATTGAGTATAAGCTTCTCAAGTCCAACGCAACCGCGCAAAGCGACATGAAGCAAACGGAGTCCGCATAATTAGACTTTTTCCTGATAATCGAAAGGGGTACTATATGAAAATGACAGGAGCGCAAATCCTGATTGAATGTCTTGTGGAGCAGGGAGTCGATACCGTGTTCGGCTATCCCGGCGGCTCCGTGCTCAATATTTACGATGAACTCTATAAGAGCAGCGACCGAATTCAGCACATCCTCACCTCTCACGAGCAGGGTGCTGCGCACGCCGCGGACGGTTACGCACGCGCGAGCGGAAAAGTTGGCGTTTGCATCGCAACTTCCGGCCCCGGCGCAACCAACCTTGTAACCGGTATTGCAACAGCGTATCTGGACAGTGTTCCGGTTGTGTTCATCACCGGAAACGTCAATGTGAATCTGATCGGCAAGGACAGCTTTCAGGAAGCGGATATCACAGGTATTACAACGCCTATTACGAAGCACAACTACATCGTGAAAGACGTTCACGATTTGGCGGATATTATGCGCGAAGCATTCACCATTGCGCGCAGCGGAAGACCCGGCCCTGTGCTGGTTGACATTCCTAAGAATGTTACGGCTGAAACGGCTGAATATGAGTCGGTTCCCTGCGGGAAATCTTGCGAAGAACCCACATTGAGCAGTGAAGCGAAAGAATCTGTCGAAAAACTTGCCGATATGATCCGCGCATCTGATAAAGTGTTTCTGCTTTGCGGTGGCGGCGCGTTGAAATCCGGCGCTTCAGAAGAAATTCTGAAAATTGCTGAATTGATTAAATCTCCGGTCGGCACAACGTTGATGGGAGTTGGCAGTTTCCCGTCTTCGCATCCTAATTTTACCGGCTTGATCGGCATGCACGGCACACGCGCAACCAACGTTGCGGTTTCTGAAAGCGAGCTCTTCATTGCACTCGGTTGCCGGTTTAACGACCGCGTGACTGGCGATGTTGCGAAGTTCGGCAGAAACGCAAAGATTGTTCAGATCGACATCGACGCGGCGGAGATCAACAAAAACGTGCGCACCGCGCATTCCATCCTCGGCGATGTGAAACCTGTGCTCCGGTATTTACTGACACAGCTGGAATCTTCACCGATCGAATCGGCAAAACGCGAAGAGTGGCTCTCTGCGATTCAAACGTTGAAGCTGCCAGTCAAAACGTCCCGTCATGCGGGATTCTCACCGAAAGCGGTGCTCAACGCGGTGTATGAACACTCTCCGAAGGACACGATCGTCGTCACCGACGTGGGACAGCATCAGCTTTGGGCGGCGCGTTACTACAACTACGACCAGCCGGATACGTTCATTTCTTCCGGCGGATTCGGTACTATGGGTTACGGCGCGGGCGCATCTCTCGGCGCAGCATTAGCCAGACCGGATCGCAAGGTTGTTCTTGTTTCGGGTGACGGAAGTTTCCGAATGAACAGCAACGAGATGGCGACGATGGAGCACTACGGCATCCCAGTCATCATTCTCGTGATGAACAACGGCGTTCTCGGCATGGTTCGCCAGTGGCAGACCGTGTTTTACCAGAAACGGTATTCGCAGACAAACCTCAACCGCGGACCGGATTTTCCGAAACTTGCGGAAGCGTACGGCATTTCCGGAACATCTGTTTGCACGATAGAACAGTTTGAGCAGGCGTTTGACGAAGCTCTTGCATCCGGAAAACCTGCATTGATCGATTGCCGCATCGGCTGCGATGAAACGATTACACCGATGGTTGCACCGGGCAAGCCGATTACGGAATTTGTTTTGCACGAAACCGAACCGGCAGAAGAAAAGAAGTAAGAAAGAGGAGAATATAAAATGCGTAGCGACGAAGTAAAACTGCATGCGGAGCGCGCACCGCACCGCTCTTTGTTTAAAGCAATGGGGTATACGGATGAAGAACTCAGCCGCCCCCTGATTGGAATTGCCAACCCCAGAAGTGAAATTGTCCCCGGACATTTCCACTTGAATCAATTGGTGGACGCTGTGAAAGCGGGCGTCAGACTTGCTGGCGGTACGCCGGTAGAGTTTGGCACAATCGGCGTATGCGATGGCATCGCCATGGGCCACAAAGGCATGCATTATTCGCTTGCAAGCCGCGAAATCATCGCGGACGAATGCGAAATCATGGCAGAAGCCCATCGGTTTGACGGCATGGTTTTCATGCCCGGTTGCGACAAGATCATCCCCGGCATGCTGATGGCAGCGGCGCGTCTCGATTTGCCTGCCATCGTTGTTACAGCCGGCGCAATGCTCTCGTATCACGGAAACGGAAAAGACCTTGACCTCAACAGCGTATTTGAAGCAGTCGGCGCATATAAAGCCGGCAAGGCAACGGAAGAAGAACTTTCGTTCTGTGAAAACAATGCCTGCCCGAGCTGCGGTTCTTGCTCCGGCATGTTCACCGCAAACTCAATGGCATGTCTGAGTGAAGCTATCGGCATGGCATTGCCGGGAAACGGTACGATTCCCGCTGTCTATGCGGAACGTCTCCGCCTTGCCAAACACGCCGGCATGCAGGCGGTCGAACTCGTAAGAAAGGATATCCGTCCTTCTCAGATTCTTACGGAGCAAGCATTCGCGAACGCGCTTGCCGTCGATATGGCGCTCGGCTGCTCAACGAACTCCGTGTTGCATCTGACCGCGATTGCACGGGAAGCGGGCGTCATCCTGAACCTTGACATCATCAATCAGATCAGTGCGAAGGTGCCGAATCTTTGCCGCCTTGCGCCATCTGGTCCGCATCACATTGAAGATCTCTATCATGCGGGCGGCGTCTCCGCGGTCATCAATGAACTGATCCAGAACGGGTTCTATAATGGAGATGGCATGACCGTCCTAGACGTTTCAATGGCAGAAGCCGTGAAGAACGCGAAGATTCGCAATTCCACCGTTATTCACTCCGTAAAAGAGCCGTATTCGAAAACCGGCGGCATCGCAATCCTCAAGGGTAACATTGCGCCCGACGGTGCGGTCGTCAAACGCGCAGCAGTTCTTGACAGCATGATGCGCCACAGCGGGCCAGCAAAAGTGTTTGACTCCGAAGAAGAAGCGATTAAGGCTATCTACGGTATGCAGATTCAGTCTGGCGACGTTGTCGTAATTCGTTATGAGGGGCCAAAGGGCGGACCCGGTATGCGCGAAATGCTCGGGCCGACATCTGCAATCGCAGGTATGGGGCTCGACAGTACGGTTGCGCTCATTACAGACGGTCGTTTTTCCGGCGCTTCGCGCGGCGCGGCTATCGGGCACGTTTCACCGGAAGCGGCCAGCGGTGGCAACATCGGTCTGATTCAAACAGGCGATATCATTGAAATCGATATCCCCGCAGGTGTGCTCAACGTTAAATTGAGCGACGACGAACTGAATCAGCGTAAAAAGCAATGGCAGCCACCCGAACCGAAGATCAAAAAAGGATATCTCGCGCGTTATGAGCGAATGGTATCCTCTGCTTCGGAAGGAGCTGTCGTCAGATAAGATCGGCAGCAATCTGAGGAATATTGCATGAAGCAGATTCGTATTTTTGATACAACCCTACGAGACGGCGAACAGTCTCCGGGATGTAGCATGAATATCAAAGAAAAGATAGACATGGCGCGACAGCTGGAAATGCTTGGCGTTGATATTATCGAAGCGGGCGTCGCCTCGGCTTCTCAGGGTGATTTCAACTCGGTTCGCGCCGTTGCAAAAGAACTGCGTAATGCACGGGTAACAAGCCTGTCCCGCGCATTAACAAAGGATATTGACAGTACCTGGGAAGCGCTGCGACACGCGAAATATCCGCGCATCCATCTGTTGATCCCTACCTCGGACTTTCTTTTGGATAGCAGGCTAAAAAAATCGCGATCTGATGTTCTGGAACAAACTGCGGAAATGGTTCGATACGCAAAAAAGTTTTGCGAAGATATAGAATTTTCCGCAGAGGATGCAACAAGAAGCGATCCCGAATTTCTCGCAAAGGTGTTTGAAGCTGCGATTGATGCAGGCGCTACGGTTGTTAACGTGCCCGATTCAATTGGATACGCCTTGCCGGAGGAGTATGGAAATCTGATCAGATTTCTCCGCGACTCGGTCAAAGGCGCTCAGCACGTTTTGTTTTCCAGCCATTGCCACAACGACCTCGGGTTAGCAGTCGCCAACACGTTATCGGCCATTCAGGCGGGCGCTGATGAGGTGCAATGCACCATCAACGGCATTGGTGAGCGAGCGGGGAACGCGGCTTTAGAAGAGATCGTTATGGCGCTTAAGACGCGCCCGGCATTTTACGATGCGGATACGATGATCGACACGGCGCAGATCTACAAAACAAGCCGACTCCTAAGCACGATCACCGGTATTAAGGTGCAGCCGAACAAGGCGATTGTCGGAGAAAGCGCATTTGCGCAGGAAAGCGACACACTGCCGCCGGGCATGATTGCCGGAAGTTTGCCATATATGAGCATGCGACCGGAGGAAATCGGCTTAACCACCAACAAAATCGTACTCGGGAAACATTCGGGGCGAAACGCATTCAATGAGCGGGTGAAAGAACTTGGCTACAACGTAGATTTCGACATCGCTAATATGCTCTTTAAGCGATTTAAAGAGCTGGCGGACAAGAAAAAAACCGTTGGAGACCGCGATATTGAAGCGCTGGTACGCAGCATTCTTGCGCAGGAGATTCCAAAGAGATATACGCTGGAACGCTATGTCATCAACTCCGGCAACACGATTACGCCGACATCCAGCATCACGCTGAACAGTGCGGAAGGCACAAAGGTAGAAAAAGTTGCAATCGGATTCGGCCCGGTAGACGCATCCTTCAATGCGATCAATAAAATCGTTGGGCGCGCGGTAAAGTTGGAAGAATATTCGATTGGCGCGGTTACCGAAGGAAGGGACGCGCAAGGCGAAGTCAGCGTAAAGATCTCAAGCGAAGGTGCAACCGCAAAGGGTTACGGCCTAAGCACAGACGTAATAGAGGCAAGTATACTTGCCTACATAAATGCAATCAACAACCTCATATATGAGGGCACGCGGGAGGAGCAATAACCATATGGGAATGACAATGACACAAAAAATACTCGCGGCACACGCGGGGCTGGACAGCGTAAGCGCAGGACAATTGATCCGCGCTAAAGTAGATCTGGTAATGGGCAACGATATCACCTCACCGGTCGCTATCAAAGAATTTGAAAAAGCCGGAATCGAGAAGGTATTTAATCGCGAAAGAATCGCACTCATCATGGATCACTTCACGCCAAACAAGGACATCAAAGCCGCTGAGCAGTGCAAAGTTGTCCGTGAGTTTGCTAGAAAACATTCTATCACAAACTTCTTCGACGTCGGCAAAGTCGGCATTGAACACGCTTTGGTGCCTGAATTAGGATTAGTAAAACCTGGTGATCTGGTCATCGGCGCGGACTCGCACACCTGCACCTACGGCGCGCTCTCGGCGTTTTCTACAGGCGTAGGCAGCACCGATATGGCAGCCGGCATGGCTACCGGTCTTTGCTGGTTAAAAGTACCGACGGCGATGCGTTTTGTACTCAATGGTAAACTCAAGCCTTGGGTATCCGGCAAAGATGTAATCCTGCAGATCATCGGTATGATCGGCGTAGACGGTGCGCTCTATCAAAGCATGGAATTCACCGGCGAAGGGTTGCATAGCTTGACAATGGAAGACCGCCTTTGCATGGCAAACATGGCCATCGAAGCAGGCGCGAAGAACGGCATATTTGATTATGATGATCTTACCGCGAAATTTGCGGAAGAACACGGTTGTAAAGACTGGACCGTTTATAAGGCAGATGCGGATGCAGAGTACACCGCCACTTATGAAATCGACCTGAGCGCAATCGAACCGACCGTATCTTTACCGCATCTTCCGGAAAACGCAAAGCCCGTTTCCGAAGTTGGTGAAATCACGATTGACCAGGCCGTCATCGGCAGCTGCACGAACGGAAGAATTGAAGACCTCCGCGCAGCGGCAAAGATATTTGAAGGCAAACATGTAAACGAGAACGTTCGCTGCATCGTAATCCCCGCCACGCAGAAGATCATGCTGCAGGCGATGGAAGAGGGCCTGGTTAAAACCTTTATCGAAGCAGGCTGCGCAGTCAGCACGCCTACCTGCGGTCCGTGCCTTGGCGGTCACATGGGCATACTCGCCAAAGGCGAACGCGCGGTTGCAACCACCAACCGCAACTTTGTCGGCCGCATGGGTCACACGGGTTCCGAGGTTTACCTCGCTTCTCCCGCCGTCGCTGCCGCGTCCGCAATCGCGGGCAAACTCGTTACCCCCGAATCTGTCTTAGGAGGCAAAGCATGAACGCAACAGGAACCGCCATCAAGTATGGCGACAATATCGATACAGACGTCATCATCCCCGCGCGCTATCTGAACACGACCGATGCAAAGGAACTTGCTTCGCACTGCATGGAGGACATCGATAAAGAGTTTTCCTCGCGAGTAAAACCCGGCGATCTGATGGTTGGCGGAAAGAACTTTGGCTGCGGTTCGTCCCGCGAACATGCGCCGATCGCGATAAAAGAATCTGGCATCAGCTGTGTAATCGCCGCAACATTCGCGCGCATTTTTTACCGCAATGCTATCAACATTGGCCTTCCGATTGTTGAGTGCCAGGAAGCAAGCGAAAAAATCCAGTCGGGTGATCAGGTCAGCGTGGATTTTGACACCGGCGTTATCACAAACCTGACGAAAAATGAAACCTATCAAGGCGAACCATTCCCGCCGTTCATTCAGGGAATCATCGCAGCAGGCGGCCTGATGAATGCAATTCAAGCAGGCAAACTGTAAGGAGG
>QKAN01000197.1 GCA_003246365.1 Clostridia bacterium | reverse complement strand
TATCGACTGTGGCAAGCGCATGCCAAATTCAACTGCCGTCTTATGTTCCGAATGTCTCCGCCGCAGGCGATCCTATGGAGATCGAATGCCAGCCGACGCGCCATACGGACTGACAAGACGCGATTTTATGCTGAAATACGCAAAGGGTACGCGGCTTTGCAGAATTGCCGCCGGGTTTGGATATCTCAGTGTGTTTTTCACGCTCACTCTCACTTTTATAAGCCGAAGTATGCTTGCATTATTTAATTTTATCGATATATTTCTCTATCTAACGCTAATCTTATTCATCCATATCGGAAAAAGCCGCGCTGCCGCGGTTCTGCTTCTGATTTATAGTATATTTAGCGCTGTTTATGTCTACTTGACCAAAGGCACGGTTTCCGGATTGCTGACAATTCCCACCGGCATCCTTGCAGTAATCGGTACGGTGCGCTGCGCTAAAGAGTGGAAAGATTATATCGAAACCTACTATTAACGATTAAATTCAACTCCATATTATATAGAATACTATATTTAATCCCTATAACTGTTCCCCATTTCCTACGTGTTGGTTTTGCGGTGATCTGTAAAAAAACCTTGTTGGATTTCCGTTAAAATCACTTGACACGCTTTCTCTGGTTGCCTATAATTGAAAAGCACGAGTTGCCAATGTAGCTCAGTTGGTAGAGCAGCTGATTCGTAATCAGCAGGTCTGGGGTCCGAGTCCCCACATTGGCTCCATTTTTTCGGGGTGTAGCGCAGTTTGGTAGCGCGTTTGGTTCGGGACCAAAAGGTCGCTGGTTCAAATCCAGTCACCCCGACCACATGAAAAGGCCATCAATCAGATGGCCTTTTTGTGTGCCGTTAATCCGCTGGATTTGAAACACATACTTTTCTCTGCTTAAAGCTAGCCATTGTCTAACATTTCCTTTTATAAATATTACGTATACCGAGCATTTGTAGACTTCGCCTAAGAAACGCTGAAACAAATTGTTGATCTGCTCTAAGCTATTGTTTGAATTTGTGCTGGCGATGTAGTTGACAGTATAATATCATAGAATTAATTGTCGATATGGTATTCACATATATGTTCTATTGGAGGATGAGAAAGTGGGAGTACGTTTACAAAAGTTTTCATATCGTTTTGCTGAACAAATATTTAATAGTAAACTTGCTTTAAAAAACGAGATGGAAAATGTCATTCTTAAATCATGTTCAGATTTATCTGTATTAACGAGGCCAAACTTCAATAAAATATTAGAAGAAAATTTTGTGTCATGTGGATGGCAAAGTCAAGCAGCAGTTTTTCCAGATGAAGTACATGCTTATGCTCGTCTTGATTTTTTAAAGGATCGAGTTGGAGTCGAAGTTCAGTTCGGGCACGCATCTTTTATTGGAATCGATCTTCTCAAATTTCAGATTTCTTCATACTCAAATCTAGATAATATTGATTTTGGTGTGTATATATGTACAACTAAGAACTTACAAAACCACTTAACTAGTAAATATAATCTTAAATGGGATGGGTCACTTACATTTGAGAAAGTTATAAATTATTTACCTCATATAAAAAGTGCTATTCAGGTGCCAATCTATGTTATTGGGGTTGATATATAGCTTGAAAATGGATTGTTTGCGCTATTAATTTTTTTATTTTTAATCAATCGTGTGAGGTTTATTATTTTTCATCCAGTTTCCTGACGCTATTTCACCTTCTTAAACATCTTCTACGACATACAATTAAATCGAAAAATAGCTTGTTGAATTACAAGAAGCGCCTTGTAAAAACATACATATCCAAAAATATTGACTTTTCATGCAAGCCTCAGCCAAAGCGAAAAATCCAGTCACCCCGACCACATGAAAAGGTCATCGATCAGATGGCCTTTTTGTGTGCCAATAGTTTTGCCATGCTAAAGAAGAATCAATCACGAATTAGATCGATTCTTTTATCAAAATCGATTACAACAAGAAAAACCGTAAAAAAAAGCACGAAGTAAATCATTTCTGTCATTTGACATTGTTCAGCGTACCGATTAGACTATATTATATTAAGTTACTTTTCAGCTTTGCGATTTCAACCTTGTAAGAATCTCTATCAGGAGTATGTAATATGGTAAAAAAGGCATACACGAATAATAAGAAGACATTCCTTGTCTCTTTTTTTATCATACTGTTTACCGTTTCTGTCTTGTTTATGGCGACTACCATGATCATCAAGGCTGAGTCCAATAAGCTTAAAAGTGTCGAAATCGATGTTTCTGAACGCAGCCTTGTTGATTCAGAACAGTATTTTATTACATACAAGATCAATCGCCTTATTTCCGATCTGACATTTTTACGCGATACGTTGTCTTTGAACTATCCGGACAACGGAGATTTCAGTGATCTTACCGCTCTTTGGCTTTCCTATTCCAACCATCGCACCGTATTCGATCAAATTCGGTTCATTGATGAGCTCGGTAACGAAGTTGTTCGAGTCAACTATTCGGATTCCGGCGCGTATGTTACCGCACTAGAAGATCTGCAAAACAAAAGCGACCGTTATTATTTTACGGAATCCATCTCGTTGGATCAAAATCAGGTTTATATGTCGCCGCTTGACCTAAACATAGAGAATGACGCAATCGAGCTGCCGATTAAACCAGTCATACGTCTTGCGACTCCGTTTTTTGACAGCAACGGCGTCAAACAGGGTATTGTAATTGTCAATTATTCTGCAAACGACATTCTTGCGCAGATCGCTTCTGTTGCAACGAGTAGTTATGGAAAAATCTATTTTCTCAACGATGATGGCTATTGGCTTTACAACTCAGGAGATCCGTATACCGCATGGGCTTTTTGCTACGATGAGGATTCTACCGTTAAGTTCCCGAATTACTTTGCGAAAGAATGGGAAATCATTTCCGGTGGCGGAAACGGCGCCATCGACAATGAAGACGGATATTTCTGCTTTACCAGTATAAAAGTCAGCGATGTATCTCTTTCCGAAAGCAAAATTAAAACCGTTTCTTGCGATGTCGGAAATTGGTATATCGTGTCATATATCCCGAAATCGGCTACATCAACCGTATATCCTTCCAGCGGAATTTGGGATTTGACCAGACAAGCATTCACAGAATATTATCCGTTCTATATCATACTATTCGCTTTTTCCCTTGTTCTTGCTGGATTTGTGGCAAGCAGCCAGGAAAAGAGCCGCGAGGTAAAGTTTTTCTCCGAATTCGACGCGATGACGAACGCATATAACCGTCGATCCGGCATCGATAAGCTTTCCTCTATCTACAAAAACCTCTCAAAGTTCAACTGTAACACGAGCATTTGTTTCCTCGACGTAAATGGCCTGAAGGAAGTGAACGATACTCTCGGTCACGAGGCGGGAGACGAGCTGATTATCACCGTCGCGTCGGTCATCCGCTCCAACATCCGCGCGGATGATTTCCTGATCCGACTTGGTGGAGATGAATTCTTAATCGTCTTTGCAGGCATCGATGTGGACAACGCGGAACTGGTATGGAACCGCATTGTGGCGGCTCTGGATGCAATCAACAACAGCGAAAATCGCAAGTACCTAATCAGCGTCAGTCACGGAACGGAATCGCTCAGCTGCGCTGTGGTTTCTCCACTGGATTTGGTGCTGCATGAAGCGGATGTAAAAATGTATGAAGAAAAACGTATCATCAAGAGCAAGATAAAGATCATACGCTGACAAATGTTCCATTTGAACAACACATATTGAATATTAACAGAAACGGAGAATTAACTCCGTTTCTTTATTTTATGCGTGCAATCAGAACGATTGTTCGATATAATTGAGAAAGTACAGACTGTAATTTCCTGTAAGAAAAACTCTAGGTGGTAATTCATGAAGTCCAAGAAACGATTGGTTCTTATACTAACATGTGTTGTCCTTGTCTTAACGATGGTTATTTTGACCGGATATAATTATATTTTGAATTATTGCAACACAATGGGGCGGAATTCAAATTATCTCTCAACATGCAATTATGCCGCTGTTCTGGGTGTCGATCAGTTTGAAGCGGAAAGCTTTATCAAGGTTTACGGTGAGCCAGAATCAATACAACGATGGTTCGATTCGGAATATCCTGATCGCGAGTTAGTTCTATACTCGTATCCGTCATTTGAGATACTGTTCTTAATATACGAATATGTCAACGGAGAAACGGCGCTTAGTTTTCTTCAAATCAAAATATTCGATGATAGCTTTCGATTCGGTCTCTTCAAAATCGGCGTCGGTTCTTCACGAAATATCATTCGCCTTGCTTTTCTTCTTGATCCAAAACTGAAAGATTCAGAGATTGAATACGAGTCGCATGACTACCCGGAAGTTGATGAAGGATATTATGCAGAAGATTGGTGGCGAGTTCTATTTCATTATGACGACACTGGAAAAGTTGAATCAATGGTGTATACCATATCGCCAAATTGAGGTTTACATGAACCTACATAATCCAATCTGTGGGCATTGTCTCTCATCCTGTAAATAAGCCAAACAACTATGCGCGCAACAGCAGCGATTCTACTTTCGGTGCAAATTGAAATCTCGGTTTGTTTTATATAGTATTACCGACGATATGGTGACTTATGGAATCATAATTTAAACGCAAATCTCACGCGGGTAATAAATCTATTTTTCTGCTTCTTTCTGCATTAATACTTGCTCTGATTCGTTTGATATAATTGAGAAAGTATACACTGTATTTCACATAAGATAAAATTCAAAGTACTAGTGAGGTTCGTTGATTCCAAACATTAAGAAAAAAGAATCCAGGCATTTTATAGGAACAGCTAAAACACGAAAAACCTACTATAAATTTCTGATTTTTCTAGTTCCTGTCCTAGTCATCGCTTATTGTTTGGTGGATTATTTTTACGATGCGAAAGCCGCAGATTATGGACGGAATGCAGAGTATCTGACAAATCAGAAATACAGTCCATTCCTGATTCCGTAGACGAATCTATCGTTGTTTTATACTTCCCGTCTTTTATAATGTATTGCGTTGAATTTACCAACGCGAAATACGTTACCGAAATATCCGATGCTATACAGCTGATTCGCGATACAGAAACGATTGAAAGATATGAGGAGCTGCCATGAAAAAAAGCATCGCCGCAATACTCATTTTTTTAATATCAACCATGTTTTTTTGTACCGGATGTGTATCCGGCAGCTCGTATTACAATAATATGGACACTCAAAAGTTCTACGCGAGTTTCAAACCTGAGATTAATGCCAATTATGGTAAAAAAACTGCCGTCTATCAAGGCCGAATCTATTATGAATCCGCAGAGCTCGGCGACCAAGGCGTATACAGTATGTTGTCTGATGGCTCGGACATTAGACTTGAATTCAAAGCGAAAGATATCCGCGCTTTGACAATCAATCAAGACGGTATCTATTATATTGGCTTTTCTCGAATTGGAGAAAATTACAATGGAAAATACCGCTGTTTTCGTCTGTATAAATTGGATACAGCGCAAAGCGATCCGGTCGATTTGCTCGATCAAGTTGCAGGATCCGAGAATCTTTCAAGTGATAATATTTGGGATTTTTACGTTTCGAGTGAAGGCACTGTTTATTTTAGAACCATTATTGTTTTTGATATTACTGGTCAGTGCGCCTTGCACTTAAGCGCACTGGAAAACGAAAAGATTCTAACGTTTCCAACATATAATGAAGTAATCAATGAATCCGGCATTTTCGAGGATCCCTACATTACTTCTACGCTCACGATATATCAGAATAATGGACAATCAATTATATTGAACAATAGTACTGGCTATAATCAGCAGGATGTTCAATTTGGTTATGATGAGAACATTCCGCTGTTCGATTCGAATATTAGCAGAACCGTGTTGCCTGTTGATGATATTTTTCAATCAGATAGTGAGCGACGTTATACTAGCAGAGATCGCTGGATTCTGCGCTTATCCGATACGGATGTGCTAATTGCTTATGCCGGAGCGCTCTTGGCCTACGACTTTGCATCAAATTCAGGCCGTACGATTACCTCATTTCCTGCAAAAGAAAATATATGCGCAACTTATGATACGGGATCAGACATATTACTGTTTACTAAAACATTTCGCTCAAATCGATTCATTCAAGAGTGGCTCCGTTCAAGGTTCAATATTCCTGATTTGAAACGGGAAACTCTCTACCGATATGATCCAGAAACCGACGAAACGGATCGAATCCTTCGGCTCAAAAACCGGGAGGCCTTTGTGTATGCAGACGACTCTAAATTTGCCGTTGCTTCCGGTAAGAAGCTTATGATATACACCATCGCAGACTCTTCGCCGCAATTGCTTCGCAAAATCACACTCGATAATAAAATGGTCGATAACGCCAACAAAGTCGATTCTGCTGGCGGTTGGCTCTTTCTCTACCGGTTCAACGAAGAAACGCAGCGGGACGAGCTGATCGAAAAAGTATACATCGGGTCGTGATGATTGTTTGGTGTAGTTGAAGCAAACTAAAATTGTTCATTCAACGTAGCTTTAAACAGCTTGCTAAAATCGTTCTTCATCTGCTTGCTGCATCTTGACCTCATATGACAATTTACGAAACATACTGATTATAGTTGGAGGAACGAATGCTGCTGAAAATAAAACAGCCTTTACCCATCCATTGGCGCCGTTTGCTCATTGCCATTGTTATCTTGTTCATATCGGCATTCACGCTGGTAGCAATTTCTAATTATAGAAAAGCGCAAACCAATCAACTTGACAGCATTACTTTTTCCGCGAATATAAAAGCAGATTCGTGCTCGGCAAATGGCAGAAAAGCTTGTTTTTTTAATGGGCGTATCTACTATCTTTCGTCTGAATCAGGCACACAAGGGATCTACAGTATGAATTCCTCCGGTTCCGATATCAAGTTGGAAGTCCCTGTTGAAGATATCCGTGCAATCACGGTAAACAACGATTATATTTATTATTCCGGGTTTTCGGGTAATCAGGAAAATATTTGCGGAAGATATCGGCAGTTTCGACTCTTTTCTCTTAAAAGCGGGGATACTCAACCTGTCGATTTTCTGAAAGCAGCTCAATACAGCGATTCTTTGCAGGATGAAAATGTTTGGAATTTTTTTGTTACCAATGACAATATGTTATTGATTGATTTGGTGAATATCGATGGATATCCGGCGCATGTGAGTCATATAATCGTAAGTTTCAAAGACAGCACCGCTGTCCAACTGAGTGAATATCAAGTTGTTGAAGCTTCCGATCAGGTGGAAAGCACGTCATATAATAGCAGACCTATTTATTTGATGAATCTGGATGGAGTTTTGTTTGTTTCAGGAAGTTCCGCGTTTGAGAATCAGTCGACTAACGATACGTTGTCATATTCAAGGTCTGCATATTATCTAAATCCGAATGGAAATCAAATCGTTTTCCCAATCGAACGCGCGGAATCTTCATTTGATGCTTTCTACGTTGATACTTTCTCACGATGGTTTTGCCGGGTTGAAGGTAGCAATATCATTTTTTCTTCGGTTCGCGGCCTCGAATCCTACAATCGGGAAACGAAAATCACTTCTAAAATCACAACGTTCGATCTGCCGGAATGCGTTTACAACCTGATCGACTGCGGGGATAGTTTCCTTGTGTTTACAGAGGAGTTGAGAGCCGGATATAAACAGAATCGCTTTGCCACAAAAGTAATGAAACTCAACCGCGCTTTGTCGGTATCGCTCTATCGCGTCAACGCCGACACAGGAGAAAAAACACTGCTGTTGACTCTCCCCCGAAATCACTCTTTCCTATCAGCAGACGGCCAAACTGTCGCGACCGGAGGAGGAAAAACGATCTCAATTTACGATATCAGCGGAGATTCCGCCGTACTGCTTAGAACCATCCAAGTCGAGCACAATATCGTAGATCGCGCCAACAAAGTCGATTCGGCTGGCGGGTGGCTTTTTCTCTACCGGTTCAACGAAGAAACGCAGCGGGATGAGCTGATCGAAAAAGTATACATCAGGTCGTGATGAAAAAGCGGAGCTTGCGCTCCGCTTTTATTTTGATCGAATCCATAATTTCTTTGAATTCTTGAGTGATTGTCATCGCTGCCAGAGATTGCAAATGAGTGTTTTTTATCGTCTTTCCTAGCCATATTAAGAATATTTTCAGCGTAAGGACATAGCCGCAAATTCCAATAAAATAGCATATTTTCTAACTAAAATGTATGTTTTTATCACTTGTTTTGACGGTGAAATTTGGACATGATACCATGATATGAAAGATTTTCTGACTAAAACAAGAATGGAAAACCAAACGATATGCTTGCTCTAGAGATTGTAAGTTTAGTGTTATCAGCGATCAGCACTGCCATCACAATCTTTTCTTTTCTGATTGAAAAAACATCACTAAAAATTAGGCTCATTTTTTTAGCCACCACTGTTTTTCTGGTTATCTGTACAGTTTTCATTATATTTGTACCCAAAAATTCCAATGTAGCTGATACAGAAAAAAAGCCAGAAACCACTCCGGTTGCAACAATTCCTCCGAACATCGGATTATTGCAAAATGTTTATTTGGACCAACTAACTCCCATTATTCAGAAGCCTAATTCCTTTTCTGAAAATGCCTGGAACAAGTTTTACGAATTGAAGATTGACGATACAACTTACGATCATGGTATTGGTGTTAGTTTGCCAGAAGACATCTATACCCAGTATCCGATTTTTAGTTGTAGCAGCAGGCGATATTATAGCCAAAAAATAGAATACAATTTGAGAAAAAAATATCAAGGTATGGAATTTTCTTATGGCATAGATAGAACAACATTTTTTTGCACCAATGAAAACACTCCATCTTGTCAGTGCAAACTATTGTTTGAATCCGCTAACCCTAAATCTCTGTTATATGATTCAGATTGGTTTGATTACGCAACAGCGCGGTTCGATCAATATCTTGATCTAGAACAAGTTGATACTTTATCGATAACCGTCATTTGGAAATTTGACACCAATCCTTCCCAAAACTATCCGCTCAATCTTGCCATTGTCAATGCCATTCTGTATTTAAAAGATTCCTGAAAACTACAGAAAAACAGCGCCCGCACGGGCGCTGTTTTTTTCGTTTTAGTTTATCTTCTTCCGAGAATCAAGCGGCTGAGAATTATGAGAACACAAGACCCGCCAACCGCGATCAGAAACCCGCCAATCGACCAGACATTTCCGCTTCCGATGCCGGCATATTCCGCCAGCCAGCCGCCGACCACGCTGCCCGCGATGCCGACGATGATGTTGCGGATCAAGCCGCCTTTGCCGTGCATAATCTTACTGGCTACCCAGCCGATCAACGCACCGATAAACAGCCAACCGATAAAATTCCAAAACATAATAGATTCCCCTTTCTCTTCATCAAATATCATTGACGCAGGTATTCCCCGCGTTATTCTGTTTTCTTTTCTATGGGTTCGTTCGCGGCTTCCGCATCAACCGTATTTGCATCCTGTGTTTTCCGCTTGAAGAAAACACGGAAAAGCACGTTTGCAACCGCGGCGATGACCGGACCGAGTATCATGCCCGCGCCGCCGAATAGAATCAATCCACCGACAGACGCAAGCAGCGTAATCAACGGCGGTAGCCCTACGCTTTTTCCGGTAATGATCGGGTCGAGAATCATGCGCAGCACAACCATCGCAATATAGGTTGCTCCGACCGCAACCGCCATATGCGTGTTTTTCGCAATTAACGCAATGATCGCCCAGGGAACGAACACAACACCCGAGCCGATAACCGGCAAAAGGTCGAGCAGGCTCACGCCTACGGCAATCAACGGCGACCACCAACCAAGACCGACGACAAGCATACCGATCGTGATCACGAGAAAGTTCACGCCGAATAATATGACCTGCGCTTTTCCGAACCCCAAAGCGGTCGAGCCAAGTGCCTTCAATGCGGATATAAATTTGTTTTGCGTTTTTTCCATGGAATGATTATATCGGATTTCTCTCTGTCGCACAATTAAAACAAAATGCGCAAGTGATTATGTTGGCTCTGCTCACTTGTTGTATTTTCCAAGGTTTCAATTCACACGAATTAAGATCTGATTTCAGGGTTTCAACAGCATCTGTTCCATATTCTTTCATGAAACGATGCGCGGACAAATTTTTATGCAGTCATTCTGATTTTTTGTATATTATTTTACAAAAAGTGGCGTAATTCCTGCATTTTTGCATGAATAAATATACTATATATTTTCCTTGGTTTTATTGACAGGCATACTTCTCTGCGGCTACGATAACGTAAGTATCATTTGACTAACTATTCAAACAACACTGAGAAATGGAGGCCGTTTATGCGTCTTTTCATCGTCAATCCCGGCGCAACATCGACCAAAATCGCAGTTTATGAGGACGAGACGGAAGTTTTCGCCGAATCTATCATCCATACGCAGGAAGAACTCGCCGGCTATGCGCATGTGATCGATCAGCTACCGCTCAGAGAGAGCCTTGTGCGGGAAGCTTTAGCGCGCGCTGGTTATACGCCAAAGGATTTCGACGCGGTGTGCAGCCGTGGTGGTCTGATTCGCCATATTCCGTCCGGCACCTATCGAATCGACGACGCCGTTATTCGCGACATATACAATCCGCCCTTTGGCGAGCATGCGTCCTCCATCGGCCCGGCTATCGCAAAATCCATTTCGGACGAGGCAGGTATCCCCGCGTTTCTGGTCGATCCAGTCTCTGTTGATGAATTTAACCCTATCGCCCGCGTCACCGGACTAAAAGGCATGGAGCGCGAGAGTTTTTTCCACGCGCTCAACCAGAAAGCGGTTGCGCGAAAAGCTGCGGCCGATCTCGGAAAGCCCTACGAATCCCTCAATCTGATTGTGGTGCATATGGGCGGCGGCGTGTCTGTTGCGGCGCATGAAAAAGGCCGCGTCGTAGACGTATATAACGTGCGTGACGAGGGCAGTTTTTCTCTCGATCGCAGTGGTTCTCTTCCGGTTAACGCAATCGTCAACCTTTGCTATTCCGGCATCAGCAAAGTAGATCTGAAACGCAAGCTTTCCTTTGAAGGCGGCGTATATTCCTATCTTGGTACGCGCGATTTTCGCGAAGTTGAAAAACGCATGCTGGAAGGAAACGACGAAGCCTCCCTCATCTTCCGCGCCCTGGCGTATCAGCACGCAAAGGATATCGGCGCTATGGCCGCCGTGCTGCGCTTTCAAGTGGATGCGATTTTGCTGACCGGCGGCATCGCATATTCAGATCGTTTCTGTGCGGAGATTACGAGCTATGTCGAAAAAATCGCGCTCATCCTCCGCTATCCCGGAGAAGAAGAGATGAAGTCTCTTGCGCTCGGCGCGCTTCGCGTATTGCGCGGTGAACCGGCAAAGTCTTATGCCGACTCAATCCTGTAACCAGTTTGAATCGAATCTGATCGATTCGTTACGTTAATCCTGAAACGTTATTTTCCATGTCAGGATGAAACAGAAAAAGGAGACCTGTCAATGAAGCAAACCCTGAATGAATTTGTCGATCAGGCGCGGGGACTGTCCCATCGCGTCGCGGTCGCATGCGCGCATGACAGCGACGTGATCGAAGCTGTTCTCGCCGCGCGGGACAAAAATATCTGCACCGCGCTGCTTTACGGAAAAGCGGATCAGATTCGTGCCATACTCTCTGCGCTCGGTGCGGATGAATCCGGTTTGACCATTGTTGAGCCGGACGACGGCAGCGACGAAGCATGCGCAAACGCGGCGGTCAACGCCGTTGAAACCGGTGAAGCCGACTATCTCATGAAGGGTATTCTGAACACGACGGTCTTTCTTCGCGCTGTGGTGCACTCCGGTCTTTTGACGGGTGGACTTTTATCGCATGTCATGGTCTATGAACTATCGACGTATCATAAACTCCTTTATGCCAGCGACGGCGCAATGAATCCAACACCGGATTTTGACAGAAAGCGCATCATTCTGGAAAATGCGGCTCGACTTTTGCAGTCAATCGGGTATAATACCATAAACGCGTCCTGCATCAGCGGCAGCGAGATCGTCAGCGAAAAAATCGCATCCACCGTGGATGCCAAAGCGCTCAGCGAGCTCGACTGGTCGCAGTACGGCATGCATGTCATCGGTCCGGTTGCGCTTGATCTTGCAATCAGCAAGGAAGCCTGCGCGCACAAAAAATACAGCGCAGCGGGCGCGGGAGATGCAGATCTTCTGCTCATGCCAAACTATGAAACCTGCAACTGTTTCGGTAAATCCCTGACCTATTTTGCCAATGCGCGCTCCGCGGGGCTCGTCCTCGGCGCGCGATGTCCGATTGTGCTTGTATCCCGGGCTGATTCAGCGGAATCAAAGCTCTACTCACTTGCACTCGGAGCCATCGCAGCCAACGGAGGAAAAAACGCATGAGCAACACAAAACGACATCTACTCACCGGAAATGAAGCAATCGCCCGCGGCGCCTATGAGGCGGGCGTTACCGTATGCTCGGCATACCCCGGCACGCCGAGTACCGAAATTTTTGAAAATCTGGAGCAATATAAGGACGTTCTGTATGCGGAATGGGCGCCGAACGAAAAGGTAGCTACCGAAGTTGCCTACGGCGCATGCATCGCAAACGCACGTTCCCTCACGGCGATGAAGCACGTCGGGCTCAACGTTGCCGCCGATTTGGTGTTTACCGCCTCATACAACGGTGTCGGCGCCGGTTTCGTCATCGTAACGGCGGACGATCCGGACATGCATTCCTCGCAAAACGAGCAGGACAATCGCAACTACGCGAAGTTTGCGAAGATTCCGCTCATCGAGCCTTCCGACTCGCAGGAGTGCAAGGACTTCATGAAGGAAGCATACATGGTCTCCGAGCGGTTCGATTGCCCCGTGCTGTTTCGCGTTACAACGCGCATCAGCCACAGCAAGAGCCTTGTCGAGTTTAAGGAGCGTGAAGAACTGAACCCCGCGCACTATTTACGCAACATCCCCAAATTTGTCTGCACACCCGGCTTTGCGAAACAGCACCGCCCGCAGGTGGAAGAAAAGCTCAAAGCGCTGGAGGCATATGCCAACACGAGTCCGTTAAACACTATGGAACTCAACGGCAATAAGGTCGGCGTGATCACCGCGTCAATTGCGTATCAATACGCGAAAGAGGTCTTCCCGTCGGATACGTCGTTCCTCAAACTCGGCTTCACCTGGCCGCTGCCGATGGATCTGATCCGCGATTTCGCCTCCAAAGTTGAAACGCTTTACATCGTGGAAGAGCTCGAACCTTTCATGGAAGAGCAGATTAAAGCGGCCGGCATTCGCTGCGTCGGAAAAGACGTGATCCCGAAAATTTATGAGTTGAATCCGGAAATCGTGCGGCGCGGTGTATTCGGCACCGAGCCGGAAAGCGCGAAACTGGATATCCAGATGGTTACCCGCCCGCCTGCCCTTTGCCCGGGCTGCCCGCACCGCGGATTCTTTTACGTGTTGAGCAAGCACAAGGATTTCGTCATTGCCGGCGATATCGGCTGCTATACCCTTGGCTATGCGGCGCCGCTCTCCGCAATGGACACCTGCGCCTGCATGGGCGGCGGTTTCTCGCTAGGCATGGGAATGGCCAAAGCGTTCCAAACCCAAGGCATTACAGACCGCAAAGTGTTCGGCGTTGTTGGCGATTCTACATTCTTCCACAGCGGTCTGACAGGCGCGGTCGAGATTCTGTATAACAAAGGCAACATGATCCCCTGCGTACTGGATAACTCGATTACCGGCATGACAGGACACCAGGATAACCCCGGCACTGGATTTAACTTAAACGGTGAGATCGCGGCGAAAGTTTCCATTGAGGAAGTGCTCAAAAGCTTCGGCTATGGCAATGTCATCATCGTCGACCCGCAGGATATCAAAACGATGGAACAGGCCGTGTCGGACGCACTGGCGAGCGAAGTTCCCGCCGCAATCATCGCGCGGCGCCCGTGCCTCCTGATTAAGCGCATGAAGCACGACATCGGCAAATGCGTGGTGGATCGCGACAAATGCCGCGGCTGTAAACTCTGCCTCAAGGTTGCCTGCCCTGCCATCCACATGCGGGACGGCAAGGCCGAAACCGACATGACGCTCTGCGTTGGCTGCAAAGTCTGCGCGCAGGCCTGTCCGTTTGGCGCGATTTCCCGCGTCGGCGAAACACCGAAAGGAGAGTGAGCAATATGACAACTCAAAACGGAAAAAGCATTCTCATCTGCGGCGTCGGCGGTCAGGGCACAATTCTGATGAGCAAAACGCTCACGGCTGGTCTTGTGCAGGCTGGTTATGATGTAAAGATGAGCGAAGTGCACGGCATGGCACAGCGCGGCGGCTCCGTGTCCACACAGGTGCGCTATGGAGAAAAGGTGTATTCCCCGATCATTGGCCGCGGCGAAGCGGATGTGTTGATCGCATTTGAAAAGCTTGAGGCAGCGCGCTATTCCGATTTGTTAAAACCGGGTGGAACCGCGCTTGTCAACGACTATGAGGTCATGCCTCTGCCCGTATCCAGCGGCGTTGCCGACTATCCGCAGAATTTATATGAAGAGATGGGACGCGCGTTTGACCTGAGGGTGATTCCCGCAAGCGATATTGCCAAGTCTCTCGGCAACATTCGCTGCACCAATATCGTACTGCTCGGCGCGCTTGTACGCGCATTCGGCCTCGAATCGATCGACTGGAACGCAGCGCTGACAGAGTCCGTGCCGCCAAAGGTATTGACGCTGAACCTTGCCGCGTTTGAAGCGGGATATCGATTCGAAGCTTAAAGTGAAAGCATTCTAACCCCGACCGCGGGTTTTACCAGGGAGGTTCTATACATGGTATCGAAAGACATGCTCCGTTTAGGACGGGTCCGCTCCGCCATCCGCGAACTTTTCGAGTTCGGGCGTAAGCGCGCCGCCATCGTCGGAGACGAAAACATCTACGACTTTTCACTCGGTAATCCTTCCGTTCCGCCGCCCGCGGCGTTGACGGAAGAAATGGTTCGCCTGCTTTCCGAGTGTGACCCTTCCGCGCTGCATGGTTACACGAGCGCGCCGGGTTCAAACGAAACGCGCGACGCGATTGCCGAAAATCTCAATCGCCGTTTTCATACGTCCTTTACACGGCGCAATCTCTATATCACCTGCGGCGCAGCGGCGGCGTTAACTTCCGTGCTCCGCGCACTAACCGTAGACAGCAGCACCGAGTTTATTGCTATCGCGCCGTATTTTCCAGAGTATGGGTGTTTTGCGGCGACTGCGGGCGGAACGCTTGTCGTTGTGCCGCCGGACGTGAAAAACTTTCAAATCGATTTCGACGCGTTGGAAGAGAGAATCAATATCCATACACAGGGTGTTATCATCAACTCTCCGAATAACCCCTCGGGCGTAATCTATTCCGAAGCGACCATACAGCGGCTTTCTGATCTGCTGCGCAAAAAGAGCGCCGAAATCGGACACGATATCTATCTGATTTCGGACGAACCCTACCGCGAGCTGAACTATACGGATCAGCCGGTTCCGTTTGTAACGGATTATTACGATGCCTCGATCATTTCGTATTCGTATTCGAAGAGCCTTTCGCTTCCGGGCGACCGCATCGGCTATGTGCTCGTCGGAAACGCAATGCCGGACTTCGAGGATGTTTACGACGCAATCGCAGGCAGCGCGCGCGTACAGGGTTATGTTTGCGCTCCCTCGCTGCTGCAAAAGGCGATTACCCGCGCAGCGGAACTGAATTTGATGCCGGATCTTTCCAGCTATCGGAAAAATCGCGACGCGCTCTATGAAGGTCTCTCCGCTTTTGGTTACCGCTGCATGCCGCCGGACGGCGCGTTCTATCTTTTCCTCGAAGCACCCGGTGGAGACGGCGACGCGTTCGCCGAGGCCGCCAAGGAGGAAGATATCCTGATCGTATCCGGCCGCAGTTTCGGGTGCCCGTCGTTCGTGCGCGTGGCTTACTGCGTCGCGTACGATACCATTATCCGCGCTTTACCCGGATTCGGCCGTCTCTATCAGAAATTCTGCAAATAACCCAATCTATAATAAAACGCCGCGATTACGCGGCGTTTTTTCTGTTTATACGTTCCAGTGTCGCAAAAACAATCGGGTACTCTCCGCCTGCGGTCGATGCAGCACCTGTTCCGTTTCTCCAAACTCTCCAATCTTTCCCGTATCAAGCGCAAGCGTCATGTTGGAAAGCCGCAACGCCTGCGCAGGCGCATGCGAAGAAAACACCAGCGTGCAGCCTGTTTGCTGTATGTAATCCAGCAAAGCGCATTCAATCGTTTCCATCGCCTGTATGTCCGCGCTCGCCGTCGGTTCATCCAGAAGCAGAAGCTTTCGCGGGCGGGCAATCACACGCGCCAGAGCCATGCGTTGCGTTTCGCCGCCGGAGAGCCGGTTGGCGCGCGCATTCTTCAGGTGCTCCAGCCCAACGCGTTCCAACGCAACTTGCGCCATATGCTTTGATTGATGCTCCCCTTGAAGCGCCAGTTCCACATTTTTCTGCACACTAAAATCGAAAGCATACGGTTTTTGCGGCAGATAACCGATTTCGCCATGCGTCAAATTACCGAGCCGCACTTCCCCTTCATCCTGTCTTATCGTACCGGCCAGCATTCGGAGAAGCGTGCTTTTGCCCGACCCGTTTGGCCCGATGATCGCCATTTGTTCACCCTGTTCGATATGAAACTCCGATATGTCGAGCGCGCAGCGTGTGCCATATCTTTTTTTTACGTTTCGCAGCTCGATCATACAAAGGCACTCCTTTGCAAAAGATGTGCCAACACGTTGACGATCAGCGAGAACAGCAACAACAGCAGTCCCAGTGCAAGCGCATATTGAAAATCACCGATGTTGGTATATTGCATGATCGCGGTTGTCATAACATTCGTTTTGTATGCGATCGCCCCGCCAACCATAGAAACAGCGCCAACTTCCGCAATCGCCCTGCCAAAGCCGAGCAGATAGGTGGAAACAAGCGCGTATTTTCCTTCGTTGAGCGTCAATAAATATTGTTTACCGCGCCCCAGACCGATGCCCCGCGCGGACTCACGAATCTCGCCCACGAGCGGAGAAAGCGCGGTTTCCATGCTGCCGGCGATCACCGGCGTGATGAGAATCACCTGCGCGATTGTCATCCCCGCGACCGTAAACAAAAGATGCATTCCGCGGAGCGGGCCAACGCCGGAAAAGAGCAGATAACAAATCAACCCGCAAACCACCGGCGGCAGCCCCATCAACGTACGATTGAGAATGATCAGCGCGCGGCGTCCCGGAAAACGTGCCCCCGCCAGAAAAACGCCATACGGCGCCCCGAGAAGGAGCGCCGTACAAGAACTGAAGAACGTCATCTTCAGCGTAACTGCAATGATACTTGTGAGCAGCGCGTCGCCTGATATCAGCAGGCTTAGCGCGCGTTCAAAAGCACTGCCCATGATAAATTAACCTTCGACTCCGCCGTTTGCAGCAAAGGCAAGGAACGTCGCCTTGTCGGACAGAATATAGGCATCCAGCTCATTTGCCATCGTGAGGCACACACCCATACCGGCATTACTGGAGAGATACCAGTCGCTATATGCGGCAACGCTGGCGGCATCGGTCGTAATCCCAAGAGACTCCGGCCAGAGGGAGACTTCCTTCGTGTGCGTTCCGCTCAGATCGCCGCGGGATACGAACGGATATTTCCCTTCTGCGATGAGTGCAAACGCGTCTTTTATGCTCGCTGCTTCCGCGCATTTTGCCGGGTCGTCTTTCGGCCCAACCAGCACATAGTAGTTATACATAAACGTGAGACGCTCGCTGCTATAACCGTCGAGCAGTTTAGCATATCCAGCCTCAACGAACGGTTCTTCCTGAGATTTGCTGTGTACGAGAATCAAATCCGCGTTCCCCATGGTCGCCGCAGCAATTGCATTTCCCGTTCCGGCGGAGAAAACTTCAACCGTGTACCCATATTGCGTTTCAAACGCGGGCAATAAGTAGGCAAGCAGTCCGCTGTCGTTGACGGAAGTGGTCGTAGAAAGGCGGATCGTCTTCGTCGCATCCGTTGCCTGCGGAATTTCCGCGGTGGAAACGGGTTTGTCGGCTTTCAGATAAAACAACGCTTCCCCATACTCCGCAACGCCATAGCTGGAAATCATTTGCGCCGCATCGTCGCTCATGAGCCAGTCGATCAGCGCTTTTGCACCGACGGTATTGATCGCAACATCGCTCACCGCATTGCCGTCCGCGTCCTTAAAGGGAGCCGCGTCGTTGACCGCAATCGCAGTATAGTTGTTGATCATATCGTCGTCTTGTTCCATCAAGATCGCGATGCCAAGGCCCTCATAGTCAGGCTGAACGGCTGTCGATTCATCTGTCGTTGTCTGCGTTTCCGCGTCGATTGTTATCGTTTCGGTTTCCGTGGTCGTCGTTTCTTCGACATCCGTTTTTGCACAGGCAAATACGGCAAACGACATCAATAATACAAGAATAAGCGAGAAAATACGTTTGATCATGTTGTTCCTCTCCTTTTTATACAAGGAAAACCACACGACCGGACGCCGTTCCCCGCCGCTAGTGAATCAAAAAATCCCCTTTGCGATTTTGGCAGGCGCGTCCGTCTCCGGTCGTACCCATTGGCCAACACAACTTCGAATGATTCAGCCATGTTGGCTCGGAGATTTTCCTTGTAATATATGTTTTTTGTATGAAAAAGCCGGCGGCCGCCTTCGCAGAGATCCTGCGGCGCGATTAACCTGCCGGAGTTTTCATAGGTTCCGTCTATCCTTCACCAGAGGTATTATTTCACACAGGACAATACTTGTCAAATAATTGCATGCTGTGCGCTTTCACCGCAATCAATACAATCCAGCGCCTTTTGCGTCAGCGTTTTTACCATTTCTGCCGTTTGTAACGTTACGCCGGTTTCCTCGCTGATGCGACTCGGCGTGTATTCTTCGTCAATATACTGCGGTTTGAGTGAAACCAGTTTTGTCTGGTGGCTAGTATGCAAAGCATCGTCGCGGCACATCTTCGGGCAATACTTTGCTTCATTTTCCTCCGCTCCAGCATTCTGAGCGGATACAGCCTCACGGCGAAATGAAATGTATGCGGCTATCGGGAGTACAAGCGCGAGTGCGATCAACCCATAACCGGCAATTTGCCAAGACGCGCTTTTCGCAAACGTCGTCAATAACGCACCAGTCGGCAAGAAAACGGCGAGCCATACAAGCCCTTTTTCGCTGTCGCGAACGCCTTCTTTGATCGATTCGATATAATCATTCAGGCAAGATTTACATACACCCCGATAGATAACGCCTAGAAATTCCTCTCTCGTATTAAATCGCGCATACGCAAAAACATGCTTCGCCGCACGGCCGCAGACATAACATTTAACCTGAATTGACTGCTCCACTAATATAAGCCCCTTCACAACGTGTAATTTTAAATTCATTTCACACAAGATCGCAGGATAAAATGCGAATCCTATCAGAAAATATCTGTATTTCAGATGCTTCTATTAACTAAATTACTAAATTACTTATTTCACAAGTTATAATACGTTTAATATACCATAAAAATATCGAAAATCACCTAAAATTTACCATTTCTTGCAAAATTTACAATTATGTGTTTTTACCGCCGATTAGCTGCTATTTTGATTCAACCGTCTATTTTCTCACCCGCCCTTCCAAACAAAAAAAGCGCGGTGTTACCCGCGCATGGATTCGTTTTTATTACTCTTCAATGAGAGAGCGCACATACTGGATTGCGCTTTCAACATCTTTTTCATTCGGTCGTTTTTTCGCAAGCCCGCCGATGAACTTAAATGGTCCGTATGTATCGAACCCGCGGCATTGCCAATGCCCCGCAACCACGGCGCCTTTGCTCTCTAGCTTGTTCCGGATTGTTCCACCGAAATCGCCTTTCGGCGCGCCATGCGTGCAGAGCGTAAAGCAGCTCTTCCCACTTAATCCATCCAGCGAATCGATCAGTTTGTCGATGGGTTTCCCAAACTCGGAAAAATAAATGCCGGACGCAAATCCAATCAAATCATAATGAGAAAGATCAATTTCTTCTCGCACGGGTACGCTGACCACCTTAATCGGCAATGCGGCAGCAATCGCATCCGCAATTTTCCGTGTGTTGCTGTGGTGATATGAATAGCAGAACAAAATCGCGTTTTTCATATTAATATTACCCTCTTAACGCTTGGTGATCAAGTGCACAATAAAAGCAACCGTCAGCGCGATTACCGCGCTTCTATGCGCCCAGAGCATGAATGCCGACCGTTTTTTGCTTTTGAACATGATTATGCCCAGAATGATCGCAACAACCGCCAATCCCGCCGTAACAAGGCCGGTAATCGACACCCATTGGAATAATATCTGGAGCACCATATGCGCAACCATGACGAGCGCCGCGCCGAAGCCAAAGAATCTGTGATTTTTCACGAGGAACTTCATAGCAGTCTGGTAATAGCCGCGAAACGCGTTCTCCTTCGGAAGCTTCATAATCCACTTCCGATTGCCCCATTTAATAAAAAAGTTTAATATCGCAACGCAATATAAGACCGCTGTAATGACACCCAACGCCTTGCCCAACAGATACATAAAAATGCCTCTTTTCTTGAAATCAACTCTACGGTAACACAAACAATTTCCGATAGCAAGAGCGGCTGAAATCAGTTTTCAGCCGCCCTAAAAAAATAATACCACTATCACATCAAATTTAGAAAAACTCGTATATTAGTCGAAATACAGTTCCCCAACTCTTGTCAAATCCACAAAATCCACGACCTGCCCGTAGGTATCAATCATCGCGCGTACCTCCGCGGTCTTTTTCTCCGGCGGCAAGTTCTTCGCTTTCTGGTAGAGCAGCCCCATCATCACTTTGTGTTTCACATTGAGTTTGGAATAATCGATGCCGCCGCGCAAATGCACCAGCTTTGCGTGCTCCATCATTCCCGCAGGAAGCTGTCGCTTCATCGCCGCACGAATGTTTTGAATGTTTTCTGCGTCCGTCGTATCCGCTAGGCCGACCGTCGCGATAACGATCTGTTTGTTTTGCCAGTCCGGCAGAGCGCCGAGCGTCGCCTTCATGCCAAGTACGCCGCCTGCGTAAAGCGCGCCGATATAAACGATTCGATCATATCCGGAAAGATCGCCTGCGTTCTCATAGGTTATGCAAGACACGCCGGTGCGCTCCGAAAGCGCGTCCGCATAGCGTTTCGCAGAACCGTAATAAGAGCCGTAAACGATGATTTCTTTCATCTTTTCTCCAATTAAGACCACTGTTCGCGCATGCGCATGACGTCTTCGTTAACGATGTACTCGTCATAGTTTTCGCGCTTGTCAATCACGCCGCCGGGAAGAATTTCGATGATGCGATTTGCAACCGTCTGCGTCACCTGATGATCGTGCGAGGTAAACAGCATAACCCCGGTAAACTCCGTCATGCCCTCGTTCAGCGCGGTAATCGCCTCAAGGTCAAGGTGGTTGGTCGGTTCGTCCAAAATGAGCACGTTCGCGCCGGAGAGCATCATTTTTGCCAGCATGCAGCGGTTCTTCTCGCCGCCGGAAAGCACGCGCGCTTCTTTTAGCGCCTCTTCACCGGAGAACAGAAGCCGTCCGAGCCAGCCGCGAATTGTCGTTTCATACTGATCCTTGGAAAACTGGCGGAGCCAATCAATCAGCGAATACGTCACGCCGTCGAAATACGACGAATTATCGCTTGGCAGATACGCCTGCGTGGTGGTTACGCCCCATTTGAAACTGCCTTCATCCGGCTCGATCTCTTCCATCAGAATCTGAAACAGCGTAGTTCTTGCGAGTTCGTCCTCGCCAACGAATGCTACTTTGTCCCCGCCGACGACGACAAAGCTCACATTATCGAGCACTTTTCGTCCTCCAACGGTCTTTGAGATACCGTTGACCGCGAGGATATCGTTGCCGACTTCGCGATCCGGCTTAAAGTGAATATACGGATACCGCCGTGAAGACGGTGCAAAGTTGCCCATGTCAAGGTTGTCCAGCATCTTTTTGCGCGAGGTCGCCTGGCGGCTCTTGGAGGCGTTGGCGGAAAAACGCATGATAAACTCCTGCAGTTCCTTCGCCTTTTGTTCGTTCTGCTTGCGCTTGTCCTTTTCCTGACGCGCGGCGAGCTGCGTATATTCATACCAGAAATCGTAGTTGCCGACATACATCTGCATCTTGCCGTAGTCAATGTCTACGATATGCGTGCAAACCTTATTCAAAAAGTGTCGGTCATGGGAAACCACGATAACGGTGTTGGGAAAGTCCATCAGGAACTCTTCCAGCCAGTGGATCGCGTAAATGTCGAGGTTGTTCGTCGGTTCGTCAAGAAGAAGGATGTCCGGCTTTGCAAACAGCGCCTGCGCGAGCAGTACCTTCACCTTGTTCGGGCCGTCCAAATCGGACATGTTCGCATCATGATATTCCGACGGCACGCCGAGACCGTTGAGCAGAATTTCTACATCTGACTCCGCGCTCCAACCGTCGCGCTCCGCAAACTCGCCTTCCAGTTCGGCGAGGCGGATGCCGTCGTCGTCATTAAAATCTGCTTTTGCGTAGAGTTCTTCTTTCAATTGCGAGATTTCATACAGCCGCTCATATCCCATGATGACCGTATCCTTGACGGTATGCTTGTCAAAGGCATAGTGATCCTGTCGCAGCACGGCGATGCGTTCGCCCGGCGTCAGAAAAATTTCGCCCTTGTTCGGTTCCAGATCTCCGGAAAGTATCTTTAAAAACGTCGATTTCCCCGTTCCGTTTGCGCCGATCAAGCCGTAGCAGTTGCCGTTGGTAAACTGTACGTCAACATGCTCAAAGAGCGGCTTTCCGCCGAATTGTAGGGATACGTTATGTGCTGCAATCATGATTTTCTACCTGCTTTCTTACAAAACAAACGCTATCATACCATAAGTAGCAGGAAAAACAAAGAATCAGAGCGCGTCGTTTTTGTAAAAATACAGTAAATCAACGAATTTCAAGCCTGTTTTCGTGCGAAAGAGCTTGCGTTTCACGCTGTCGATCGATTCGATGTTCATCTCGTCTTCGTATGCGTTCACAAGAAAATCCGCCTCGACGAGGATCTGATAGTCAAGTCCCTGTATGTCGGTATAGGTGTGGTGATGCGCAATCAACCAGCATACGCGCTCTATGATCGACTGCTCAACACCTAAGCCGGAAAGCAGACGTTCCGCTTCCGGCGGGCCTTCTATCTGCTGATGCTCGCCGGAGCAGTTGCCGTACTTTTGTTCGCTGATGCGGATGCCGATGTCGTGCGTCAGCGCGGCAATTTCGAGAATCTCCTGCGTTCGCTGATCCAGCCCTTCCTGCTCACCGATGCCTTTGGCAAAGGAATAAACCTTTAACAAATGATTCACGCGCCGCGGGTCGCCTGCGTTATACGATATCATTGCGTCGATGATACTGCCGTTTTTCATTTTGCTTATCTCCTCATTCCTTCGCCTTTGCCTGATATTCTACATAAAATCTGCCCGTTCGTACAGCCACGGACACGAAAAAAGCAAAGGGCGTATACCCTTTGCTTTGCGTCATCCATAGCAGGCTATGACTTTTTATGTTCTTTTTCGTGCTTCAGCAGCCAGTCTTTTCTCCAGAGTCCGCCGCCGTAGCCGGTCAGTTTCCCGTCCGCACCGATCACCCGGTGGCAGGGAATCATGATCGCTATGCGGTTCATGCCGTTTGCTGTGCCAACCGCGCGTACTGCTTTTGGGTCGCCGATCGCCGTCGCAAGGTCTTTATAAGAGCGAATTTCACCATATGGAATATCCCTTAGCGCACGCCAGACGTTCTGCTGAAAAGCCGTGCCCGGTGTGTGCAGGGCAACGTCAAACACCGTCCGCTTTCCTGCAAAATATTCCTCCATCTGATTCACAGCATCGTCCGTAAACCGGCTGACACCCGGCAGAATCACCGCGTCCAGACGGCGCTGTAAATCCTGAAATTCCGATTCCAGCATTCTTCGATCACCAAATTCCAGCAGACACAATCCCTGTTCGCTCGCAACCGCAACCATCGGCCCGAGCGGAGAGTCAAAGCGTTTGTAAGTGAGCACGTTTTTCGGCTCCTTTTTCGCCTTACCGGGCGCGGATCCGATCACTTTGTCAAACGCGGCGGAAAACCCGCTCGCGGAAGAATATCCGCTTTCCAGGGCGGCATCCAATACGCTGCCTCCGTCCTTCATCGCGCCAAAGGCATAGTTGATGCGGTTCATGCGGCAATATGCCTGAAACGTCATGCCAAAGTGCTTTTGAAACCATCGGCGCAATGTGTTCGGGTCGAGGCCGCGCGTCCGCAGCTCCCATTCCGTGATGCGAAACTGCGGGTTTTCTTCCGCTTCATTCAACAGCGCGGCGATGTCTTCCGGCATGTGATTTGCGCTCTCCAGCGGCCGGCAAATTTTGCAAGGACGGTATCCCGCCGCCATTGCTTCATTTACCATATCGTAAAAGCACACGTTTTCCTGCTTTGGTTTTCGCGCGGTGCAGGTCGTCCGGCAAAAAATCCCCGTCGTTTTGACCGCAGCAAAAAACGCGCCGTCATATTCGGCGTTTTTTTCGACCAAGGCTTTATACTTCTCCGTATCTGCCATGCATTAACTCCCCTTCTTTCGAGAGTATACCATGCAGCGATAGATACGCTCCACCGAAAAAACATCAACCATATTTCATGGATTATCATGCAACAAAAAAGAGCCGTGGCACGGCTCCGTTTGATTTGAGCATCGTCTTAGTCACGCGACAAACTTATATCCGAATCCCCAAACTGTTATGATGTACGTATCATAGGGCTTGATATTGTCGCGCAGAGAGCGGATATGCGTGTCGATCGTTCGATCCGATCCGGTAAAGCAATATCCCCATATTTCGTTGAGCAGCGCTTCGCGCGAATACGCTTTGTTCGGGTTTTGCGAAAGGAAGAACAGTAAGTCGTATTCTTTCGGTGTCAGCGAAACCGTCCGGTCGTCCACTTTCACTTCCCTCGATACAGTGTCGATGAGAAGTCCGTTAAACGATATTTTAGAAGGGGTTGTTTTCGCCTGCGTTCCCGTTCGATAAAGAAACACCTTGACGCGCGCTAGCACCTCCCGCGCGAAAAAGGGCTTTACGATAAAATCATCTGCACCGATTTCAAACGCGCAAAGTTTCTCCTGCTCGCTCTTTCGTTCGCTCACAAACAAAATCGGAACATCGGACACTTTCCGAATCTGCCGGCAAACGTTTCTTCCATCCAGCTCCGGTAAATCGGTGTCCATAATCACAGCGTCATAGTCGTTTCGGCGAAAGAGTTTGAGCGCGGCAATGCCGTCCGCCGCTTCGTCAGTGGAATATCCCTGCGAAACGGCAGCCTGCCGTATCTCGCCGCGCGAGGAGCTGTTTGAGTCCACAATCAACAGTCGGATGTCGGAATTCATGCGGCAATCCTCCGAAATGAAGAAACGACGTGTTTGTATCCATTCTATCGTGCTTATGCGCGCGATTCAAGCCAAATCGCTGCAAGGGCGCTTTTCTGCGGGTCTGCACATAAATTGCGGGAGCCGCGAAACCGCTGCCCCCGCGATTTACCAGTCAAGTTTCAGTTTTTCACTTATTTGTCCCTGCTCGCGTAATCCGCAATCACGCTCTTGAAGAAACCAACCGTCTCCGTCACATCCGCCAGTTCCGCTTTTAGGCGCGTGTTTTCCGATTCCAGCGCGAGAACGCGAACCGATTCCAGTTCCTCTCTTGCCCTGCCTTCGGCTTTTGCCGCGGCAGCGGCTGCAACCTGCGCGATGGATTTATCCCGCTTTTTCTCTGCGATATGCGTGCCCAGATCGAACCGTTCCTCGGTATACTCGTTGAATTTTCCGCGGCGCACATAATGCGTGTGCAGCAGTTCGTGGGACTTGTGCCCGTTCGGGTGCTCCAGATATTCGGCATAGAGCTGGTTCACAAACGGGTTTTCGTGCGATTTGCGAAGCACCTTTGCCTCGTCCTCGGTGTAAAGTCCGCGCAGACGTTTTGTCCGCACTTCCGGATCGTCTGAACGCGGCTGTCCGCCGCCCATGATGCATCCTCCGGGGCAGCCCATCACTTCGATAAAGTGGTATGGAGATGTTCCGGACGCAACCTGTTTCATGAGCTGATTTGCGCCGGCCAATCCGCTCGTTACCGCGACGCGAACCGTCACGCCGTCAAGGAATTGATAGCCCTCCACCGGGTCGGTAATCGTAATTGCCGCTTCTTTCACCCGGTCCAGCCCGACAATCGGGGTTACATGCAGTCCATCAAACGGCAGCTCGCGCCCTGTAACCAGTTCGTAAACCGTTCTGAGCGCCGCCTCCATAACGCCGCCCGTCAGACCGAAGATATCCGCCGCGCCGGTGGACATGCCCAGCGGGCTGTCGAATTCTTCGTCCGGCAGGTTGTTGAAGTCGATACCCATTTCTTTGATCATGTTGCCAAGCTCGCGTGTGGTGAGAACCGCGTCTACATTCGGCATACCGTCGTTCTGCATTTCGGGACGCACAATTTCGCTCTTTTTCGCGGTGCAGGGCATGATGGATACCACGAAAATGTCCTTCGGCTCGCGCTTGATTTTGCCGGCATAATAACTCTTTGCCAATGCGCCGAGCATGGTATGCGGCGATTTGCAGGTGGAAAGATGCCCAAGCGAATCCGGATAAGAGTGCTCGACATACTTGATCCAGCCGGGGCTGCAACTCGTGATCATCGGCAGAACCGCTTCTCCTCCGGTCAATGCGCTCTTCACGCGGGAGAGCAGCTCCGTGCCCTCCTCCAGAATCGTCAGGTCAGCGGTAAAGTTCGTATCGAACACATCGTCAAAGCCGAGCCTGCGCAGCGCGGCGGCCAGCTTTCCTGTCACCCGAGCGCCGGGTTCGTTGCCGAATTCTTCGCCGATGGCAACACGAATCGCCGGGGCGGTCTGCACGATAACGCGTTTGTTTTTGTCGTTGATCGCCGCCCAGACGGCCTGAATCGAGTCTGTCTCCTTCAGCGCGCCGACGGGGCAAACAACCGTGCACTGGCCGCAGAACGCGCAGTTCACGGTTCCAATCGGCAGTTCCATCGCGGGACTGATGACGGTTTTAAAACCGCGGTTCTGCGCCCCGATGATACCAACGCCCTGAATTTCGCCGCAGGCGGTTACGCAACGGCGGCAAAGAATGCATTTGGACATATCCCGCGTAATCGAGGTGGATATGTCGATAACACACTCGCTGCGCGCGCCTTCAAAGCGCGTCGCCTCTATGCCGAGCTGCTTGCCCAGTGCCTGTAGTTCGCAGCTCTGGTTCCGTTTGCAGCTCAGGCAGTCTTTGGAGTGATCGGACAGCAGCAGCTCGTAGAGAACCTTTCTTGCGCGGCGCACGCGCTCTGAATTGGTGTGAATTACCATCCCCTCGGATACCTTTGTCATGCAGGACGGCACGAGCGTCTTTGCCCCTTCCACCTCTACCACGCAGATGCGGCAGGAGCCGAACTGATGCACGCCTTCCAGATAACACAGGCTGGGAATTTGAATTCCGTTCTGCTTTGCGGCCTCTATGATGGTGAGGTCGTCTTCCACTTCATACGGTTTTGAATTGATCGTAATATGTTTCATGCGATTCACCTACCTTCTGTCGCAATGCAGGCAGCGCATCGCTTCAGCCATCGCCCTGAGCTTATGATAGCCCAGAACGACCTCGTCAAACGATGTTTTGCGTTTTTCGATGTCGAGTTCTTCTATGGCGAAGCGTTTGTGCTCAACCACCTCGTCGTCACTGTAGTTATCGGGGATCTCTATCGGTGCGCCTTTGTTCAGTTTGCCTTTTCCGCCGAGATATTTGTCAATGGAGATTGCCGCGTTTTTGCCGTCTGCAATCGCCTGAATCACGGTGTCCGGTCCGCGCACAACGTCTCCGCCCGCGAACACGCCCGGCATGGTGGTCATCATGTTTGTATAATCCACCACAAACGTGCCCCAGGATGTTACGCCGATTTCGCTCTTTTTAATGAACGGCAAGTCGGAATACTGGCTGACCGCCGGAACGACGCAATCCACTTCAACCATGAAGTTGGAATCCTCGACGGGAACCGCGCGGCGGCGTCCGTTTTTATCGAACTCGCCGAGCTGCATCTTTTGGCATTCGATCTTGCAGACCTTCCCGGCGCGGTTGCCGAGGAAACGAACCGGAGCAACCAGCTCAATCAGCTCGATGCCCTCGTCCAACGCCGCCTGCACTTCTTCCGCGCTCGCCGGCATCGCATCCCGCGTCCTGCGGTAAATGATCATCACCTTTTCCGCACCGAGGCGCAGCGCCGTGCGCGCGGAGTCGATTGCCGTGTTGCCGCCGCCGATAATCGCGACGGTTTTTCCGAGGTCAAGATCGTGCCTGAGATTGACATCCTTCAGGAAGTCGATGCCGTGCAGCACGCCCGTCATCCCTTCGCCGGGTATGTTCACCTTTTCGGGGAACTGCGTGCCTGTTGCCAGATAAACCGCATCATACTGCGCCTGCAACGCCTTAAACGTGATGTCTTTGCCGACTTCCGTGTTCAGGTGGATATTTACGCCTGCCTGCGCGATGAGGTCAATTTCGTGCTGCAGCACTTTCTTTGGCAGGCGATATTCGGGAATGCCAAACGCCAGCACGCCGCCCGCAACCGATTCCGACTCGTAAACGTCTACCTCGTAGCCGATGCGGACGAGATAGTAGCCGCAGGTAAGTCCGCTTGTGCCCGCGCCAACGATGGCAACGCGTTTCCCGTTTTTCGGAAAAACGAGATCTTTGCTGAATGGTTCTTCGTGTTTATAGGCATAGTCCGCAACAAACCGCTTAATCTCGCAGATGGAGACCGCCTCGTCCAGCGTACGCCTGCGGCACTTTGCTTCGCACGGATGGGTGCAGATGCGTCCGCAGACCGCCGGGAATGGATTCTCCTGACGGATGAGGTTATACGCGTCGATAAACCGCCCCGCAGCAACAAGACTCATATAGCCCGGAACATTGATGCCCGCGGGACAGGTGTTTTCGCAGGGCGAGATAAACATCGAACTGCACACGCTGGAGCGGCAGTATTTCTCGCGGATGTGTTCCTCATATTCATCGCGGAAGTACCGGATTGTCGAAAGAACGGGATTCGGCGCGGTTTGGCCCAGGCCGCACATTGCCGTATCCTTAATCGTCTCGCCGAGCTCTTCGAGCAGCTCGATGTCCCCTTCTTCGCCTTCTCCACGCGTAATGCGTTCGAGTATCTCCAGCATGCGCGTGGTGCCGATGCGGCAGGCGGCGCATTTGCCGCAGCTCTCGTCGCGGATGAAGTCCATGAAGAAACGCGCGGTATCCACCATGCAGGTGTCTTCGTTCATCGCGATCAGTCCGCCGGAACCCATAATTGCGCCGAGCGCTTGTAGGGATTCATAATCAGTCGGCGTATTGAGATTGTCTCTGGTTACGCAGCCGCCGGAGGGTCCGCCGATCTGCGCGGACTTGAATTTTTTACGGTCTCTCAGTCCGCCACCGATGTTAAAGAGGATATCGCCCAGCGGTTTCCCGATCGGCACCTCGATAATACCCGTATTCACCACGTCGCCCGCAAGCGCAAAGACCTTCGTTCCTTTGCTCTTTTCCGTACCGAACGAGGAATACCATTCTCCGCCTTTGAGCAGAATCTGCGGTATACTCGCGTATGTTTCCACGTTATTGATAATCGTCGGTGCCTTGAACAGGCCGCTCTGGAACGGGAACGGCGGTTTCTGCCGTGGCTCTCCGCGGCAGCCCTCGATAGACGCCATAAGCGCCGTCTCTTCGCCGCAGACAAACGCGCCCGCGCCGATCCGAATTTCCAGATCAAAATCAAATCCACTGCCAAAGATATTTTCGCCGAGAACGCCGCGTGCTCTCGCTTCCTCAATCGCCTTTTCCAGGCGCTCAATCGCCAGCGGATACTCCGCGCGCACATAGACATAACCTTTGCTCGCGCCGATGGCAAACGCGCCGATCAGCATGCCCTCGATGACCGTATGCGGATCACCCTCGAGAATGCTGCGATCCATAAACGCGCCGGGGTCGCCCTCGTCCGCGTTACAAACAATAAACTTGCGCTCGCCCTGCGCGTCGTGACCCGCCTGCCACTTGATGCCGGTCGGAAATCCCGCGCCGCCGCGTCCGCGCATGCCGCTTTTTTTCACTTCATCGATCACCTGCTGCGGTGTGCGCTCATTGAGCGCTTTCGCTGCGGCAAAATATCCGTCGCGGCTGATATAGGCGTCAAGACTGTCATATTCGATCACGCCGCAGTTACGAAGCGCTATGCGAACCTGTTCCTTAAAGAAATCGATATCGTCTATCTTCGGAATCCGCTTTTTGAGCGAATAATCATAAAACGTATATTCTTCCAGCACCTCGCCGCGACCCAGATGTTTTTTCACGATGGTACGCGCGATTTCCGGCGTCAGTTTGGTATAGAAGATTCGATCGGGCAAAATCAGCATCACTGGCCCTGCCGCGCAGGTGCCGATGCATCCCGTTTCGCGCACGATAACTTGGTCGGATAAGCCTCTTTGCTGCAATTCGTCGATGACCGCGTCCCGAACTTCTCCGCAGTTAGAGGAGACACAACCGGCGCCGCCGCAGACCAAAACCTGATAACGGCTCTTTGCAGTTTCGTCGAGATAAGCTTTCTGAATCTGTTCCAAATTTTCCAATGATTTGATCATTGTTGCACTCAAATCTTTCACCCCCTCAATACCGCGAAAGAATCGCGTCGAGTTTGTTGATGTTCACCTGCTTGTAAACCACGTCGTCGATCATCATCGCCGGCGCGAGTCCGCAGGCGCCGATGCAACGCGCAACCTCAAAGGTGAACTTTCCGTCGGCGGTCGTTTCGCCGATGTCCACGCCAAGCGTTTTTTGCAGCGCGTCAACAATCTTCTTGCCGCCGCGCACATAACACGCCGTGCCGAGGCAAACACGAATCGTATGCTCGCCGCGCGGTTTGGTGGAGAAAAACGAATAAAACGTGACCACGCCGGAAACTTCCGAAAGCGGTTTATCCAATTTCTCCGCGATATACTGTTGCAGTTCGAGTGAAAGATGTCCGTATAGTTCTTGTGCGATGTGCAGAATCTGGATGAGATTCCCTTCCTTGTCCCGATACAGTTCGATGGCCGTATCGAGTTCGCCGAATGGTTCCATGCTGTCCGGTTGACAGCAGCTGCATTGAACTTGTGCGTTGCTCATGTCACAGCCCCTCTTTTCAGTTGTCTAGATCTGAACGGATATGTATCGACCTGAATTGACTAAAATCAGCGTATCAGATAAATGTCATGGTTTTATGAGCATTTCAAAATAATTATTACTGTTTTTTGCGCTTTTTTCTGCTGTTTTTGTGCGTCAGGATGGTATTCTCACACATTTTCAACATAATTTCCGTTTACGATCGTTGTGCAAATATGAGTAATATAATTGAGCACATATTAAGATACGTAAAAAAATAAAAACAGACTTTTGCAAGTCCGTTTTGTTTGCGATATTAAATTGATTATTGTCCAGTATATCAACAAATGATCGTTGAACAGAAGGTGCTTTTATCATCCTAATCGGTTATGCCTGATTTGCATCTCGCCACTGTTTAAACTCCGCTACGTCATCATGAACCAGCTTAAGCGCAAGCGCAATCACCGCCGCATCGTCTACCAAACCGATCGCCGGTAAGAGATCAGGGATGAGATCGATGGGGCTCAGAAAATACAGCAACCCGCCGACAATTGCGATGATCGACCCTAGCGGAATATTGGTGTATTTTTTCTCGATAAACGATTTTACCAAAGAGATCAGCGTCGGTATATCGGACAAAATCGGACCAGCCACAGGAATCAGCGCGAATTTCTTTTCCAACCGTTCCAGAAAGCGGTCCATTTTGTCTTTGTCTTTCAACAGCTTTTCTGCTTTTTTCTTGCTTTGCTCAAATCGCTTTTGAACTTCTTCTTCATCCAGAATTTCGTCTGCCTCTACCCGCGTAATTTCGTCAGCCATTTCCTTATCTCCTTTGCCCATTATTACTATTTTAATGCGTTGTCTTGGAAAATGCAAAAGCAAAGGAAATATTGTCCGGAGTTCTGATTCTCCCCTTTACCAAATCCCCATGGCCTTCTGAATCAGGAGGCTGACGCAGGCAATGCAGACCCAACAGCAAAATCCAACGAGAATTGGTTTCCCGCCCTTCTTAATCAAGTTTAACAGGTTGGTATTCAATCCGATTGCTGCCATTGCCATCACGATAAAAAACTTACTGAGCATCTTAAAAGGCGCAAACGCAGAGAACGGCACACCAAGCGAAACAAGAATTGTTGTAATCAACGACGCCAGCACAAAGAACAGAATGAACACTGGAAATACTTTTTTTAGTTTGAACCCGGCTTCTCTCTCGGGCGTTTTTTTCCTGCGATACATGGCAAGCCCGAGCGTGATCGGAATGATTGCGAGCGTTCTCGTCATCTTCACAACGGTTGCAGTTTCTAAAGCCGTTGCTCCGTGAATCGAATCCCAAATCGACGCGGCTGCTGTAACTGAAGACGTATCGTTGATAGCAGTTCCTGCAAAGAGGCCGAATCCATAGTCGGACAGATGCAACAAGCCGCCCAACGTCGGAAAAATGAGCGCCGCTATGACGTTGAACAGAAAGATGACCGATATCGCCTGCGCTATCTCTTCGTCGTCGGCGTCTATCACCGGCGCAGTTGCCGCAATTGCCGAACCGCCGCAAATTGAAGATCCCACTCCGATGAGAACAGCAATGTTGGTAGGTATCTTCATCAACTTAAATAAAATGAACGCAACCAACAGCGATGTCGTAATCGTCGCAAGAATGATAGGCAAGGATTGCAGCCCAGTGGACACAACGACCGACATGTTCATCCCAAATCCCAGTAATATAACCGCCAGTTGCAGCACTTTTTTCGAGGTGAATGCAATTCCTTCTCGAAACACGTTCTTGTTTCGGATAAACATCGCCACAATCATTCCAATTAAAATTGCAAAAACCGGACCTCCAATAACGGGCGCCAGTTCTCCCAAACACCACGCAATCGAGGCGATCCCGAGGCATAACAACATTCCAAGTGCGTTCATTTTCATCCATTGTTTCATTGTAATTCATCCTTTTCCTGTTTCAGCGGTGTTATTGTAACATTGCATGACCCTCATTGAAATTTATATATTTTAATAGTATGA
>QKAN01000155.1 GCA_003246365.1 Clostridia bacterium | reverse complement strand
TTTGAGCTTTTTTGTGGTCAAATCGATGAATAAAACTTTTTTATCGTCTCCAAGCATGGATCACACCTCCTCCATTGTTAAGCATTGGTGCGGACAGAATTGCGCGCAAATACCACAATGTTTACAGATGATCGGTATTTTCAAGTCCTCGTCAAAATTAACGGCGCTGACGATGCATGCGTCAATGCATTTGCGGCAGCCGATGCATTTTTCAGGAGAAAGAAGTACGCCGCCGCCGGTTCTGGGGCGGAGTGCGCCGGTAGGACAGGCCTCGGCGCAAGCGCGCTCATCCGTGCAGCCGATGCACACCACGCCGACAAAACTGCTGGTCAAACCGCCGGTCGTGCGAACGCGGATTGCACTCTTGAACATGCTGTGTTCCTTTTTGTTTACGGCGGCGCAGGTGAGCATGCAAGTAAAGCAGCCCAGACATTTATTCATGCCGTCCGCGCGAAGTACTTTTGCCATATGCTGATCCCTCCGAACATTCACGTTTAGCTGGCTTTCGTTTTTAACAACCTTGAATGATTGATCGAATCATACACAAATATGCAAATTATGTCAATTAAACTACAGAATGAGACGTTGGATGTGTTTTTCTATTATCCGCCGATGATTTGACCGATGATACTGATCGACATGCCGTTTAAAACCAATTCTTGATGCTGTAACATATGCCCGTTTGCCGCAACCAACACGGAAGAGGGAAGACCGGGCCAATCCGACGCCGCACAAAACGAGCCGGATGCGCCGGCAGAATTGACCGTTTGTAGAAACGCGTCAACAGTTATATCTTCTGAAAGAGAGAAAGGAACAAAAGTAGTTGGCAGCTTGCCGCTGATGGCCAGAAAACGAATCATTACTTGAATCATGCATCATCCTTCCTTTTTGGTTGCAGGCGATTCGTTGCAGAAAGAGACACTTTTGTTTGCACTTACATGAAGGGAATTATATAGCTCTTTCGTAATTTGAGATAAAGCAACCAAAGTTTATGAGATTATGCACATCAATCTGCTATTGCGCCGAAGAATAATCCTCAATATACTCGTACACTTTGCGTAAACCGTCGTTTCCGTCGTGACTGATTCGTATGTTATCCGTCAATGTAAAATGCATGGCGTCGCTCGTCGATACATAATAATGGCCCCATTGGAAACCCGAACGGTAGAACGCAAGTTCATACAGCAGATAATTGATCACAGTCTCCGGAATTTCGCGAAATACCCAGATAAACGAGTTTCCTGTGTAGGTAAAATCATAATACGAAACGTCGCCTTCGCTCTTGATACCGTTATAGACCAACTGGTTTTTCACTTCGTCATTGATGATTGCGATGTTCTCTTTGAGATTGTCGTTCACACCCATGCCACCGTTGAGATCAGTTGCCGTACCGAAGGCGTGATGACTGATGTATTTTTCGCTGGAAGTAAAGCGAGAACAATAGCTGCCGTTATAGCTGTCGATGATATCGCGCAGGAGCAGGATTCCGGAATCACCGTTTGTGCCCGAAACGCGCAGGTGCACGTTGTTGAGATAGTAAGAGACAGCTTGATAATATGGTAACGCAAGTTTGTTGATTTGCCATAACTCCTGCCCGGGCAGGCAATCAAAAGAGATTATATTTTCGTCTTCCCAGGCTGGGTCGGCAACAATATAGCGCGCGTACACCCACTGGTAACGATAGAGGAATGCGTCTTTATCTTGAAAGAATGCTAACGTGGTTTCATAACTGCTGTTGCTAAAATCCGTCTTCTTTATCTGAAGCCATTCATCGGATAGAATATAAAACTGCGTTTGGAAGAGCAGTTCGGGCGTAGGCTGTCCTACGCTGGTAGCGTAAAGCTTCAGCGTGTGAATGCCAACACCAAGCGCAGAAAATTGCGCAAGAGAATCGAGAGAAACGCCATCCTGCGTCAGCGTGTCATCCAGCGGATATGAATATACGGCTGACTTTGGATCAAACGTAACAGTCTGGATAAAAGGATAGCGGGGGTCTTCGCTGTAAGCGCAGGTAATTTCCATAGAAACGGATAACAGAGGATAGTTGGATTGTACCGAACCGCCAAGCTTGTAGCTCTGACCAAGCAAGAGTTGACTGTCTTCCTTTGGCATAGGATAGTCTGTGCTCTCGTCATATGTTAAAACGGATGGTACGAGCGGCGTTGGTGTTGGCTCCGGAGTATTTGTCGGCACAATGAACGGTGTTGCACTTTCTGCGACAGGTGTTTCTTGCGCGGTGCGCTTGGCGCGAAGCGGTATTACGACGATTAAAAACAATGTACAAAGGGCAATGACCACGAGCAGGGCGATAATCGCCGCCATGTGCATCTCCGGGGGCCGTTTAGATTGTTTCATCCGTTCAGTCAAAGGAAATCCTCTCATCAATTCTTTTTTATATAGTAACATATTTTATACTTCTTAACATAATTGTTTACCGTATGAAGAGCATTTGCGTGTTTTTGACACCTTGATAGAGAGAGTGTTAAAATATGCAAAGATATCATGATAAGGAACACTTGAGAGAACACATGAAGCAGCGAAACAGAGGCGATTTTATGT
>QKAN01000123.1 GCA_003246365.1 Clostridia bacterium | reverse complement strand
TGCCAAGATCTTTCCGTCTAACCCGGGTATCAATCTGCACGATCCGCTTGCAGTCATCTACTCGTTTGATCCGGCGGTTGCGAATGGTTATCGGGCAACGGTGACCGTCGATGTTTCGGACGGAGATAAACGCGGAGAAACAACGGCAAAAGCAAATCAAGAGGGCAATGTGTTCGTTTTGGAAAGTGTGGACAACGACCTTGTGATGTCTCATATGTCGGATATGTTCCAATACTATTCCTCAGATCGTTTTCAAAGCAGCACCGCAACTTCTTCCAGCACAAGTACGACGTCTTCCGATCCCGTCGATCTGCGAATCTGGCAGGGAACAAGCAATGTTTACGCAAATGTTGATGGACGCATGGAGCTTTCTCTCTGTGTAGAAACTGACAACATAATCTACTTCTTGTTTGATGAATACTATCAGGCGCTAAGTATTGAAAACTACGATCAATACAGTCAAATCGAACATTCAGTTCATGTTATGCAAGGCGATAAAGAATTTGATTGTTCATTGACGCCTTCGAACTATTATTTTAACGATCTAGATACACCTCTTACGAGATTGTTTTATCTTGTATACTCGGATGTCGGGTTTGACCCTTCAAAAAGCTATACCATTACGATTGATCAAATAACGATCGACGGGGTTACTACTTCAGATGTTACCGATTTATATTCTGTCGCTGCAAATATTCCGTTCAACGATGCGGGAAAGATTCACTTTATTCCGCTCAAGAACAATCTCACACTGATACGACCGGATGTTTTTTCGGGTCGTTACCAATACTCTAATATGATTTATAGCACATTCGCTTACAGCGCAGATGGGACCCCTTTAACGATTAAACCTATCACGATGATTGCCCTGGATTTCGAGTTGTTCCAGATCGAAAACGAAGATGGTTTGGATTGGTCCCGCCTTGAACTTTCCCAAGTTGAATTAGGAAGCGGAGCGGCAACGACGGATGAAGCGGTCACTGTTGATCTGCATGATGAAGCGAAAACTGTCAACCTCTGGGGACTTTCCTTGCCGATTAAACATGTCGAATGGACAGAAGACGGACTGGAAATTCAATTTGAACCAATGGGGTTAGATCTTAGCGTTTTTGCACGCATGGGTGAAACCGTGGGAATTATGGACATAGACACAAATACGCTGTTTTTCCCGGGCGTTGTAAATGATGATTCGATACCGGTAACGTTCAATTTCTTTACCGCTTCGTCCTATCAACCCATCGTCTTGACGCGATAATAAAGCGTTAAGGTTGTTTGGAATTTTCATGTTTCTTGTTTGTGCATTCAATTGATGAATTCTTCAAATTGCAGCTTGATCGACGAACACTTTGAGGCAAGGCCAAATAGCTTTTCATTAGTGTGCGTCATACCGCGCCATTCGCAACAAAGCGCTGAAACGCTCGAACTCAACGAGCGTTTCAGCGCTTCTTACTACCAAATCTCCGTATTGCTTAGCTTAGATCGCCCGCCGCCTTCACCTTGACGCGGCTGGTGTTGCCGGGATAATAGGCGAGCGGGACATCCTCAGCGTCGATGATTTCGACGGTTTCTCGTTTTGCACCGGAGGAAACAGCCAACTCGATCGCGCTTTCTTTTGCTTGCTCCAGCGCTTTTTCGCGGGGGATTTCATCATAATTGATGAGCTGCTCGTATGTGCCCGAAACCTTCGAGATCGCGGAACCGATGGCGTTCGCGGTTCCGAAATGATTCGGCATCTGCACCGTTCTTGCACCTTTGAGTGTTTCTGGGAGGATGACGGAGCCACCCCCGACCAGGATCACATCGACGTCATCGGACGAGATTTTCATGGCGTCTATGCTGTTTTCCACCAGCTCCTTGATCACAAGCAGCGCTTTTTTCGCCGTTTCTTCCGGGATGTTCGCGACAAGCGACTTGTCGCCGATATCCGCCATGTCGAGTCTTACCGCGATGTCGGTTGCGGTCATGGTGTCCCCGCCGAAGCACAGGGCTTTTTTGGTGATTTCATAGCCGACCGAATCAGGACCGACCGTGATCACACCGTCTTTTTCGCGCACGATGGAACCGCCGCCGAGACCGATTGAAATCACGTCCGGCATGCGGAAATTTGTTCGAACGCCGCCGATCGTGACAGCGACCGAGCTTTCGCGCGGGAACCCGTTGGTGATGACGCCGAGGTCGGTCGTCGTGCCGCCGACGTCGATGACGATTGCGTTCTTCAATTCGCTTAGATAACTCGCGCCGCGGATGGAGTTCGTGGGTCCGCAGGCAATTGTCAGAATCGGATATTTCCGAGCATATTCCATTGTCATAAGCGTTCCATCGTTCTGGGATAGATAGATGTCCGCTTCTGTAATCCCCATTTCCTGCAGACTGCGTGCAAATCCGTCCGTGAAACTTTCCGCAACCGCGTAGAGCGCGGCATTCAGAATCGTCGCATTCTCGCGTTCGATCAACCCCATAGAGCCAATCTCGCTGGAAACGGAAACGTGGACATCCGGCCCCATAATCTCCCGGCAAAGCTGTGCGGCTTCCGCCTCCTGATCGCTGCGGACCGTGGAAAA
>QKAN01000085.1 GCA_003246365.1 Clostridia bacterium | reverse complement strand
GGCGCTCGCGCTTGCGCTGGCATGATCTGCGCATTCAATACAAAATAATATAATAGGTGCACAGAAAGATGATGTGATATACTTTGAATTGTGATATTTTCCTGCTATTGTGAGGAGGGTATATGGGGCTACGATATTTTAGATGTGCAAATGGTTGTAAGGTTGAAAGAAGCTACCTTGCTTTACATGAGAGCAGTGAGGGGAAATTTTACTATAAAAGGCAGCACTTTAACTATTGTCCTAGTTGCGGGTTAATGTTACCGGATACACAAAGAGTGATTCGTAACTATTTTAATAAAATTAACTGCCCAAAGTCCCTCAGCAAGGCGTTAGATTTGCTGATACAATCCGAGCCGGAATCCGCAATTCGAGAAGCAGTCGTTACTTTGGAAAAAAGAATTAAAGATCTTTCTGGGTTGAGTAATCAACATGGAAAAAGATTAGTTAGTGAAGCACTAGATTTTTCCTATGATAAGCAGACTGATACAATGATTAAGAGACCACTAATAGCGATCAACTCCTTAAAAACCGAATCAGATATTAATGAGCAAGAAGGGCTAAAATTAATGCTTATCGGGTTTTTTCAAGGCCCGAGAAATTTGTACATCCATAACAAAATACCAACTTCTATCGATATCTCAATCTCTCTCCTTGATCAAGTAGCTTTTTTTATCAGAATACTTGACGGTTGTTCAATGACAAAAGGTGGACGTTGGCTTAAAGAAAGTATATCCACTAGAAACATGCTACAAAATATGCCTAATCCACTTCACAGAATGCTTTTTTCTTTTTATGCTTATCGGCGATCATTGAGGAATAGAAAGAATGGCAACAAGCTGTAATGTATTTCTAAATGCGCCGCACTTTGCGGCGTTTTTTCTTTGAGTAGGCAATGCGAGCCGCTTATATGCAAATATCGACCGGCTATCGCAAATCGGTCGCGCAATGAAACTTGATTGGCTATACTGCTCTTGTAATGAGGGGGTGAACAAGTGAAGATCGAAGTAAAGGTAGACACCGCTTGTGAAGAAACCACGGTGGTGATCTGCACCAACAAAGTGACCGACGAAATACAGCAACTTGTGCGGAAGTTATCGCAGGATATGCCGCAGGTGATCGTCGGATTCCGGGAAGACGAAGCGGTTATCCTCACGCAGGAGGAGATACTCCGCGCGTTTGCCGAGGGGGGCAAGGTGTACGCGGAGACGTCGAGCGGACGATTCCAGATGCGGCAACGGCTGTATGAACTGGAAGAGCGTCTGGATGCGAAGCGGTTTGTCCGTATCAGCAACGCCGAGATCGTCAATCTCGCGTGGATTCGCGGTTTTGACCTGAGTTTTGCAGGAACGATCTGTGTGCGGATGAAGAACGACGCGGTGACCTATGTTTCACGCAGGTATGTCGCGAGGATCAAACAAGTATTGGGACTATAAGGAGATATTATTATGAAGAAAGAAATACTCAAACGCTGTCTGTTCGGTATGCCGATCGGGCTAGCCATCAGTACGGTGATCACGATTGTGATTTCGATTTTTGTTGGCGATGGGACTTATCATGCTGTTGTTCCGGCATTCGCGCTGCAAATGGGCGGTGAACTGAATGCGGTTCTGCTGCAGGCAGGGCTGTCGATGATCTACGGCGCGGCATGGGCGGGCGCTTCGGTCATCTGGGATGCGGAGAAGTGGAGTCTACTCAAGATGACGCTGGTGCATCTGCTCGTGTCCTCGCTTGCGACGTTCCCGATTGCGTACTTTGCGCGGTGGATGCCGCATAATGCGACCGGCGTCCTGCTTTATATCAGCATCTTCGTCGTGATCTACATCGGCGTCTGGCTCGGTCAGTATGGCGCGATGAAGAAACGCATTCAGGCGATGAACGTAAAGCTGCAGAACTAATCAAATCAACGCAAACCAATACCCGCATGGAAGGTGAAACCGTGCGGGTGTTTTGTTACTTTGACACAAAAGGCATTGACGAAACGGTTGGATGTAGTATGATGTAGAAAATGAAAGGAGGATCACCGTATGGATTTTACTACGTTTCCTGAAGTAATGGCCGCAGCCGGGAATCTTTGGTACCTTTGGCTTAGCGCGTTCCTGATTCCGGGGATCATTATGGGCATCTTCACGGCGAAACTTGCGAAGAAAAAGGGATATCACGGTTACTTTTTCACCGGATTCTTTTTCAACCTCGTCGGGCTTATCTACGTGGTCGGCCTCCCGATGGCAAGAGATCGCCAAGATTAACAAGCTACTGTATTCGGCAAATTGCGCGTCTTCGAAAGAGGACGCGTTTTTTTGACATCGGTTACTTCCTTACCCATCCTTGCATTTCCCCGACATCGTGTTAAACTGAACGTAGCTGATTTGTAGAGACAAGTCGAATTGCGTTCAGTTTTATTTTACTGAAGTGAAAGGAATCTATTATCGATGAATCCCGTTCGCATGATCGTTCTCGGTGCGGGCGCGCGCGGCATGGATGCCTATGCGCCGTATGCGCTGCTTGCCCCTGACCAGCTCCAGATTGTCGCCGTCGCGGAACCGCGCGAGACGCGCCGAACTGCCTTTGCCGCGCGCTACGGTGTACCCGAGCAC
>QKAN01000054.1 GCA_003246365.1 Clostridia bacterium | reverse complement strand
CTTTTATGGTTTGAGTATAACACCCGAATTATGCAATTGCAAGCAAATCTATGCGTTAAATGTGTCAAATTTATATCTGTTCTGTGAATTGTGGCGTAAAAATCGATTTCGCCGAGTCACGGGTTTGTAACAATATATTGTGTAGCCCCAGTGACAGCGCATACGAGATCACGCGGTCATACTCCCGTTGCGTGATTTTTCGGTTGAGCGGGAACTCGGTTGTATATACTTGCGGCGTATACTGGCTCATCAGCGAAATGTGTGTGGTGAGCGGTAAGATTCTGACAATCTCATCGAGCACCTTTCGCGAGTCGTCCGCACAGCCCGGTAAAATCAAATGTCGAACGACCAGACCACGTTTTGCGATGCCTGTTTCGTCCAGCACGAGGTCGCCTACCTGACGATGCATCTCCGTGATTGCTGGTGATGCGATCTCCGCATAATCCGGCGCGTTGGAGAACTTTTGAGCAAGCAGGGGAGTGATATATTTATAGTCCGGCAAGTAGATATCGACCAAGCCATCCAGAGAACGTATCGCTTCAACGCATTCGTAGCCGCTGGAATTATAGACGACCGGGATTGTTAGCCCTTGCGCTTTGGCAAGTCGCAAACTCTCCGCAACATCCGACACATACGGAGCAGCGCTGACGAGATTGATGTTGTGTGCGCCGTCCTGCTGGAGCTTCAAATAAGCATCTGCAAGCGCGGCTACGTCATAAACATCGCCGATTCCACCATCGCGAATCTCGTGATTTTGGCAATAAACGCAGCCGAGGTTGCAGCCAGAGAAGAACACCGTGCCGGAACCGCGCGTTCCGCTGATGAACGGTTCCTCCCATTGGTGCAGCATGATCTTCGCCACGCGCACCTGAGCATCCGCACCGCAAACGCCGCGTTGAATGGATCGATCCGCCCCGCATCTGCGCGGGCATAACATACAGGCTTCCATATCAGAACACGCGCCTACCATTGACGAAGTTTCGCGTCCAGTAGGACGTGGAGATCGAGCTGGTGATAACCTTGCCGGAGCTGGAGGATGCGTGAATGAATCTGCCTCCGCCGATATAGATTCCCGTATGGCTTACTCGGTCGGATGTATCGTTTTTGAAGAACACAAGATCGCCTTTTTGCAGATCGCCAGTTGAGGTGATCTCCGCCCATTTACTCACGGACGAGAAGCCGGCAGCGCTGTAGCGGCTCGTGCTGACGCCGCAGGTGCGCAAGCAGAAGTAGACAAGGCCGGAGCAGTCAAACCCCTTGGAGGGGCTCTCTTCGGACCATGAATACGGTTTCCCGAGCATAGCGGTCGCGACAGAAACCAATCCGTCCGGGCTGTAGGAAGCGGTGTAGCTGACCTCTTCTGTCGACGGCGCTTGCGTCACGGTCGGCGCCTGCGTGGTGGAGGTAGTCGAACCGGAAGACGTCGTTGTCGGCTTCTTTGTCGTCGTCGGTTTTTGCGTTGGTTTCGCTGTGGGTTTCGGTGTTGGCGTCGGGGTTGGGTCAATCTTCGGGCGCGCTTGCGGCGAATAGAGTAGATCCCGGTCTTCCACGTTAAACACGCTATCTTCCGTGATCTTGTTTTTTACCTGAAAAGCACGCAGGGCTTCCTCGGTTGCGACACCAAAGTATCCGTTGATCTTATCGTTGTAGTATCCGAGTTCGTTTAAGCGGGACTGCATGCTCTCCACATCCGTACCGCTGTCGCCAAGTTTGATTTCATACGGTTTTGCCTCCGCGCTGAAGAGATGCTCCTGCAGTTCGCCGGTTGCGACCCCGTCCATGGGTTCGCTGATTGTGCGCTGAAACAGCGAAACGGCGACTGTCGTTGCCGCGTTAAAAACCGTCGTCGGCTCGTCGGAATCGAGATAGCCGAGTTCCATTAACCGGTTTTGCAGCTGTGAAACGGTCGGATAATCGTCATTCTCCTGAAGCAGCGTAAATTGGGACACCATCACGCCCGGTGTCTCCTCAGGCTGCGGGTTCGGCGTATCCAGCGCGCAGGAAGTCGGCGCAAGAACATCCGCGCTGAATGGAATCGGCGTTGGCGTTGCTTCGCGAACGATTCGTTCGGCGGTCAGTGCAACCGCATTTGCGCCGGAAAAATAGTTGATCGCCAGCGGAAGAACAAGAAACGCAATCACGCAGCCGCCCGCAATGGTCAATATCCAAGTGCGCGCAGAAGACGGAAAAATATGTTTATTCGGTTTTCCGGAAGGAAGACGGGGTGTATTCAATTCTGATACCTCTCAGTTATGGTTGCAATGATTCCTTATGATCCGTATGACCCGGATACTATTATTATAGCGGGTTTGTCGCCCTTGGGTTTGAACAAATTCAAAACATGCTGCTCCGAATGTAACAAGATTTTGAACGGATAGGATACATTCTGTTTGTTATATGCGTTTTTGCTCCAGTTTTATGGCATTCGACGCAAGCGGGCGCTTGCAATATGACACGATTTGTTTGCATAAATCAACGCGGTCTGCTTTTGCAAATACGTATTTGCTATGGTAAAATAAACTGTCTTACTATTGGAGAACAACACAATGTCGCTGATTCACGCACAGGAGCTAGAGAAGAGCTTCGGGGAAAGAAC
>QKAN01000224.1 GCA_003246365.1 Clostridia bacterium | reverse complement strand
GGTGCGCGCGGTCATTTTTGACCTCGATGGGGTGATCACGGACACGGCTCGATATCATTTTGAAGCCTGGAAAAGAATTGCAAACGAGCTTAGAATTCCATTTGACGAAGGGAAGAACGAGCAATTCAAAGGTGTGTCCCGTGCGGAATGCATGACGTTGCTCCTGCAGATGGGTCAGCGGGAAATGTCCGCGCAGGAAACAGAAATGTGGCTCGACCGGAAAAACGCATATTATCTGGAAGCGTTGCAGTCGCTTTCCCCAAACGACGTATTGCCGGGGATTTCGGAGACGCTCGCATTTTTGCGCGAGAGAGGCGTTCCGATTGCGGTGTTCTCATCCAGCAAAAATGCAGATTTTATTCTGAATCGGATTGGACTGGATGGCGCGTTTGACGGAATCGTCGCGGGAACCGATATCACCCACTCCAAGCCGCACTTTGAAGGATATCTGCTTGCTGCGGAGAGAATCGGGATCGATCCCCGGCTATGCGTGATGGTTGAGGACGCAGCGGCGGGGCTTGCGGGAGCGAGCGCGCTTTCCATGCGGACGATCGGAGTTGGCGCGAAGCTGCCGACCGATGTTGCGGATATTACCTTGAGCGATACCGGAAAATTGCTTGAACAGATCGAGCGCATGATAGCGGAGTCTTGTTGATCGGGTTTGAGTAAAATGGCGAATGGTTGCATACCCGACATATATTTACACTTCAGACAACCCATAACACAAACAGACCCTTTCGGGTCTGTTTTGTTTTTATGACTCATATCACTTTTATGCGCTTCAGGCGGGCCGCTATTTCGTTGATTTTCTCACGTGCCATCACTCAATTCGGCAAGCAGCTCGTCCAGCACGCCGGAGAACATATCCGGAAAGAGTGCATCCTCTGCGGCAAAGTATTGCTCGTAAAACAAAATCTCTTCCTCGTCGGTTGGCAATATGCGCTGATAAGCGATGAACGTGTATCCGTTTCCCATGTCGAAACGCGCGGCTTCGACAAAGTGTTTTTGTGGAATCTCGCTGAAAAATGCGCTGTTGTACTTCTCGGCAAGGCTAAGGTTGCAGAACGGCTCGCATGTCAACACATAGTCCGCCAACATCAATCCGCGCGGGAAAGTATGCGTCCCTAGAACCGCAGAACCGTAGGGTAAAATGTTTGAAACACATTCATCCGGCATGTCAACACAGCGAAAAACATCCGGATTATACGGTTCTCCGTGGGGAATCATGTAAGCAGTTTTTGTTTCACAACAGTTCTCGAGCAACCAGCCATTCATGGCTCGAATTTCGTCGATATCATCTCGCTGCGGTAACTTCAGAGGAGAATAGGAGAATATGACTGTTTGCGAATAACTGGTCATCGCGGCGCAAACCGCAGTATTGGTCGCATAAAACGACAATACGGCCACTGCCGAGAGCAGGAAGATGAGTTTTCGTCGTATGCGGCTGATGCCCGCAAGGCAGAGCAGCATCAGCAGAAGATAAGCGGGCACGAGAATCAGTGTGTGATGGAACCCCATGTTTTGTATGCGCGTAAAGAGCAGAATAACGAGAAGGATATCAGTCACGGCGAGGATGCTCCACACCCTTGTCTGCTTTCGAAACATGCCCCACAGGAACCCGGCCAGCAGGAGAATTAAGAGTCCTAAACCGAGAAAATGCGCCTGGTTTGATAGCTCAAACGGAAATCCACCGACGTTATACTCGCTGTAGCTTACGGAATAATTCGTGCGCAGAATTGCGCGAATCAAGGGGAAAAGTGCCGCGCCGACAACCGCACAACCAAACAAAACAAACTTGAAAAAGCGCTTGAGCTGCTCCCATTGCTTACTCTGAATCAAACGAACAAGGGTCGCAAGGCCGTAGCAGGCGTAGTATGCGATTACCCAGTAGATATACCAGCGGCGCGATGCGATGATCATCACGGTCAGACTGAAAATGATCAAGTAACGCTTGGTATCCGCTTTGGAAAAATCGTGCGGAATGGTCAAAATCACAATCAGAAACGCGAGAATTAAGCCAAACAGATCCGGCTGTCCGTAAACCAACGATACGTGGATGAGCGGGAATAACCCGGCAAGCACGATGCCTGCGGTAAAGAAAAAACTTCCGCGCATTGGTTGCAGAATCTGTTCCATGAGTTTCAGGAAGATGGCGATCACCCAATACAACATCGGGAGAATGGTGACCGCGCAAGCCGCGACGAACCAATCTGGCGTTTGCGGCGTAAACGCGAACGGAACAGCGAGAAAGATATTGATAAAGGAAGAGTAGGCGTAGTACCAGATGCGCTTGATCACGCCCGTCGCCGCAGCGAAAAATCCGTTTACCTGAAAGTCGGCCGCCGTATCGATTTGCAAGCGGTAGTAGTTTGCATAATCCCAGTAGTAGATGAATTTTCGCGTCGCGAGGCTATATGCGTAGAATCCCAGAACGACGACTATTATGATTGCCAGAAAAATGAGATTCTGTTTTGTGAAGCGAACGCCCGCCATGCGCTGCGCTTCGGTCACGATCCAGATGAGAAGCAGCCAGGCCCAGATGCTGAACAATAAGTAGCAAAGGTTCTGCCCGGAAATGGTCGCCTGAAACAACGCGAGGTTCGGAAAGAATCTGGCG
>QKAN01000039.1 GCA_003246365.1 Clostridia bacterium | reverse complement strand
ATAAACATGAAAAAAGACCGGCCGCTTTCGCGGCCGGTCTGTCTGTTCTTTTGGTCTATGCTCTCAACATTGAAGTGTTTGAAAGAACGCAAATTGATCAGCCGAAACTGACAGGACGATCTTCCGGTTTAATGAAATGATGGCTCTTATACCGGCGGGCTTCCCATTCTTTCCGGAAGTCGGCAAACAGCACGTCGAGATCCGCATACTGCGGCGTCCAGTTCATGTCGCGTTTGAGTTTCTCAATGCTGTAGGTGTATCCGCGTCTGAGACTCGGTTTGTCGGGGCGCAGAACGATCTCGCTTCTTCCGTTTTCCGTTTCAAACGCTTTTGCAACCGCCTCTGCATCTTCCAATTGGCTGTGCGCAACACCGCTGGCGCAGTTGTAAATACCCTTTGTTCCTTTCGGCGCATCCACAGATGCCTCAATTGCGCCCAGCACATCCTTAATGTACACATGGTCGCGCTTGATGTTTGTGTCGCCCCAAACTTCAATGGGTTCGCCTTTGAGCGCCTGTTCGATAAACACCTCAATCGCGGTGCGCGTGTAGCTTCCGTCCGCTTCGAGGAAACCCATCAAAGCGCCAAAGCCATGCACGCCGGTCAGGCGCAGAACGATGGTATCCATGTCATAGTCTTTGCTATACCACTGAAGGAAATTCTCCGCGGCAATTTTGCTGATGATATATGGCGAATGCGGCCCGATAAAGCAAGGTAAATCTTCTTCCGTAATCGGTTCCGGACGCGAGATATCCCAATACACTTTGTGCGAGCTCATCATGACAAAACGGTTGATTCCGTTTTTGCGCGCGAACTCAAGAAGTTTATAGTTGCCCATCATGTTGACGTCAAAAAACGTCTCGAGGGGCAGCTCATGCTCCGGCAGCGCAACCGCAAGGTTTACGATTGCCTCAACGTTTTCGGTCGGCAGTTTGTCGTAATCCGCATCGTTGAGCAGATCAAACTCCAAAAACGGCACGCCCTGGGAGCGTAGAAACTCTGCCGATTTCTTGTTCCGTCCGAGCGCCAATACTTCCCTTCCCTTTTTTGTGAGTTCAACGGAAAGATATTTGCCGATATAACCTGTTGCGCCGGCAATGATGATCATATGGTGAAAACCTCCTTGTTTGCTTTTACACTTGAGAAAAATAATTTAAATAAACACCTGTTGTGACTTTCACAATATCATCTCGCCGCTAAGCATGTCAAGACAACTCAATCCGCATGCATCATGATTCATGAATCACCAGATCGGAAGCGCATATAATTCCTGCCATGTCATACCAAAGCGTTGCATTACCATCTGCTCAAATATTGCAAATACAGCCGCACGATAGTCACCCTCTGATACGCCGGCGGCTTCTGAAAACAAACGCTGCTGTGTCTCCTCATCCGGATAAACATCCGATGCAAATTTGTTTTCTGCAACGATATATTCCGCTGTTGCACCTTCGTCCCCTTTGTTCACAGAAATATGGAACAGCCCGGTTGCTTCTGTGTACCACATTCCAAGGAAACACCCGTTGGATGTGCCAAGAAATTCAACATTCCATTCTTCATTATGTCCCCAATTAGGCTTCGCGATTGCAATTTCGAGCTGATTCTGATCTTCCTTATAGATGCAAAGGCCATCGTTAGGGTAACTATCAAAGCCTAAACTAATGAAAGAAACTGCCGATTTTTGAAAATCACCAGCTGACGTATTATTGTCGTTCGGCGAAAATGTCGCGTAAACAAGGTTATTCGCTATATCAAACGAATATTTGACCTGTTGCATAGCATAAGCGATGCCCAAACTGGCGGAAGCTTCGTCATACCAGCTAGTTTGTAATGTTGTTGTAATTTCATTTAACAAAGTTGCGGCATCCTTTACATCATGCGTTACATATACTGCAGTTTTGTCCGGCTTTTGCGTATTCACAAAAATGCAAAGCATATCGCTACGGATTGTCTCGGGCCCAAGCTGATCTGCCAGATCGCCAAGCATGGCAAGACTATAGTTGGCTAAAATCAAATTGTGATAGAGTTTTGCCTGATCTTCATTTGCATCGACCATTAGCTCAACGCGGCAGCCGTCAACATCAGTGCACTGCTCATAATCGTATCCTGCTACTGTACATTTCAGCTGAGCCCTTGCCGAATTTCCATCAAATGTTCCGGAAATTTCAACGAATCCCTCATTTTCAATTGACTGCACGAATCCTGTCAATATTGTTTCATCCGTGGCTCCCAATAACGTTGCGCAGTATTTTACTATTTCGCTTGGGATTCCCTCTGCGGTTAAATAAAGTCCATAGTAATCTTTGGTGCCTTTATTAGCATCCGCGCTGTCAAACCGCGCTCCATAGATTGTATATCCCGTTGGAAATTGCACATCAAAAAATGGATTGTATTCTTTTAAAGTCAGATCAACTGGAGCCATGACAAGCGCGTCCGGCGTCGGTTCAACTGTTGGTTCTGGTGTCGTCCGGGGCGTGGGAGAGTTGCTCGGCACTGTAGTTTTCAATTCAGTCTCGGAACCATCGGCAACCTTCGATAAAGCAGGAGAGCAAGCAAAGCTTAACAGCAAAATGAAGCAACATACAGTCATTAACAAGCGTTTCATATTCGCCATCCTTTTTC
>QKAN01000220.1 GCA_003246365.1 Clostridia bacterium | reverse complement strand
CAGAGTTGATCGGCAAGTTCCGCAGGCGAACCGCAGATTTCAAGTTCACGCGGTTCACCGGAAAACGGGGGTAACGGATCACCGTCGCCGTCATAGGTATGGATCAGGTGCGCCCGCCCTTCCTTTGGGTCGTAGCTCCAGTATTTTCTGCGGCAGTCCGGTCCGCCTTCTGCCTTTTTCACGATGCCGAGCGTATATCTGCCGGTTGATAGCGCAACGCCCGCAATACGCGGCGTATAGTTCGGCGCATCCGGTTCATAGCAACGCGAACTCATGGCGTATTGAAACGTATGGCCCGCCTGCAGACTTTCGCAAACGGTATCCGTATGATCTCCGTTTGTTACGATTGTATCGCCTAGACACACGCGCACTGGCGAATAAAAAATCAGCTTCGGATCAGATACTTTATTTTCTTCATATGGCGCGATGACAAGCGAATCGCCTTCTTCCCGAAAGATTCGGTTTCGGCTGTTTTCGCTGCGCCCCATGATGAAATACGCGATCACCCCGCGTCCGCCAAGGCTGCCCATCAGAATTCCCCGTCCGGGATACGCATTGCCGCCCAGGATCGTTTCTATGGTATCCATACGCCGCCTCCTTTGGCAAAAAAACCACCGTACAGCTGTCCGCGTTTATGCGCCTTCTATGGGTTTTGGTGTAAACGCGCTTCCGTCAAATTGCCAATACTCCCGAAATCCGCAGTCAAATGCAAGTTGTGCCGATTCATTCAATTTAAATGCAACCGTGTCCACGCTGTGGGAATCCGAGCTTAATGTAATCCTTCCGCCGCGTTTGAAAAGCTCTCGCAACAGCGTGAGGGAAGGATATGGTGTGGTGCGGTATCCGCGCGCAATTGCGCCGGTGTTGATTTCAAATATCTTGTCTTTCGCTATGAGCGCGTCCATTGCTTCGACCGCCGCCGCTATAAAGCGGGGCGATTCAGCGTCGTAAAAGTGTTCTTTTTCGTCAAACTTTGTGAGCAGATCGAAGTGCCCGACGATGTCTACTTCTTTGCATTTCGCCAGATCAGCATATTTCGAAAAATAAACTTCTGCCGCTGCCTCCGCATCTCCGCCAAATGCCTCTTTTAAGCATCTCGCGGTTTCATACGATTCAGCGTCCACGCTGTAATCGAGGCCGTTGATGGAGATGTAATGGAGAGACCCGATTACATAATCAAACTCATCCAAAGGGATATTGGATAACATCTCCCATTCTGCTCCGCAATACACGGCAATTTTACCGCGATATTGTTCCTTGAGCCGCTGTGCCTCTGCCATATAAGCAGGCAGTTTTTCCGGCGCGATTGCCCAATCCCAACCGTCATCATACGGCATGGGCGTATGAACACTAAACCCGATCGAAGTTAATCCGGCAGACAAAGCAGAAAGCACCATTTCTTCCATGGTGTTTTTTCCGTCGTCAAAATTACTATGCGTGTGCAGGTTTTGCCGTATCATGTCGTGGATGCTCTCCTTGCGTCTTCAGCCGTATCGTGTATCATTCGACCATCTTTTCTTGCTTTACTTTGCGGTCGATCACATGGCGGGACGCCATCTCGCGCTTTACGTCATCCATCGAGATGCCCTGTTCAATCATGAGTACCATTACATGATACATCAGATCGCCGATTTCATAAACCGTGTTCGCTTTGTCGCCGTCCTTTGCGGATATGATGACCTCGGTCGTCTCTTCACCGATTTTTTTCAGGATTTTATCGACGCCTTTTTCGAACAAGTATGTTGTATACGATCCCTCTTTGGGCTGTTCTTTTCTGCCGCGCAGCATATCGAAAAGATCTTCATACTGGAAAGCGGGCGTTTCCTCTCCCTCAAACAGCGGCTGGAAAAAGCAGCTCTCCGCGCCCGTGTGGCAGGCAGGGCCGCTTTTTTTCACTTCAACAAGAAGCGTATCCGCGTCGCAATCCGCCGTGATGGATACGATCTTCTGGATGTTTCCGCTCGTCTCGCCCTTGCGCCACAGTTCCTTGCGCGAGCGGGACCAGAAGCAGGTTCTTCCCTCTTCCATCGAAACGCGCAGGCTTTCTTCGTTCATGTAAGCGAGCATGAGCACGTCTTTTGTATCCGTGTCGATCACAATCGCCGGAATGAGCCCGTCCGCATTGAATTTAATCTGCGTTATGTCCAACATATATTACCTCCGTACCGTGATGCCCGCTTCAAACAATGATTGTTTGAGGTCGGGAATCGAAACTTCTCCAAAGTGAAAGATAGAAGCGGCAAGCCCTGCATCCACCTTCGGAATCTCCCGAAACAGCGTGATGAAGTCCTGAACGCCGCCCGCGCCGCCGGACGCGATGACCGGCACGCTCACGATATCGCAAACCGCGGAAAGCATCTCTAGGTCGAATCCCTGCTTCACGCCGTCGGTGTCGATCGAGTTCAACACGATTTCCCCCGCGCCATTCTCCACCCCACGACGAATCCAGTCCAGCGCATCCAGCCCTGTGTCCTCGCGTCCGCCTTTGGCAAACACGCGAAACTGTCCATTCACACGTTTGCAGTCTACCGAAAGCACAACGCATTGATCACCGTATCGCTTTGCCGCTTCTTTGATGATCGAAGGGTTCCGGATTGCGCCGCTGTTGACGCTTACCTTGTCCGCGCCGCACTTGAGCACGCGGTCGAAATCGTCCACGCCGTTGATGCCGCCGCCAACCGTAAGCGGAATAAATATCGTCTCCGCAACACGCGTGAGGATATCGGTAAACAGCGAACGTCCTTCTGCGGAGGCCGTGATGTCGTAAAACACGAGCTCGTCCGCGCCGCTCTCGCTGTAATACTGCGCAAGCTTCACGGGATCGGATACGTCGTTTAACCCCAGAAAATTGACGCCCTTGACCACGCGTCCGTCTTTCACATCCAGGCAGGGAATAATTCGTTTTGTGATCATTTGGCTGCCTCCAGAATCGCTTCTTTCAGGTCGATGGCTCCGGTATAATATGCTTTTCCGATGATTGCGCCGTACAGACCTAGTTCTTTCAACGCGCGGATGTCATCCAGCGTGCTCACGCCGCCGGATGCGATGAAGTTCATCGAAAACGCCGCCTGCAATTCGCCATAGAGCGCGCGGTTTGCGCCCGCCATGGCGCCATCCCGCGCGATATCGGTGCAGATCACCGTCCGTACTCCGATCTCCTGCAAGCTTTTGCAAAAATCCATGCCGCTTAGTCCGCTCGTCTCCGTCCAACCCTTGACGGCGACCATGCCGTCTCTCAAATCGACGCCGACCGCGATTGCCTCGCCGTATTTGGCGACCATATCCGAAACAAAATTGAGGTTGTTTGCCGCCGCCGTACCGAGGATCACGCGGTTCACGCCCGCATCCAGATAGCGCAATATGGTTTCCTCGTCCCGCAGACCGCCGCCGAGCTCAATGCTCAGTCCACTCGTGCGGACGATTTTTGCCGCGATGTCAAAGTTTGGCGTTCCGCCGCATTTTGCACCTTCCAGATCGACTATGTGCAGCCACTCCGCCCCGGCCTCGCGAAACGCGGAAGCCAGCTTTGGCGGGTCTTCATTGTAGACGGTCATCTTGCTGTATTCGCCTTTATACAGGCGCACCGCCTTCTTTTCAAACAAATCTATTGCCGGTAATACGAACATTTCTATTTCAAATCCTTTGGTTTCTCTTAATATTGCGCGCGCGAATCGCGGGAAAGCTGCTTTACTGTTCGCAGAACGCGCGCAGGATATTCAGCCCGACTCTGCCGCTCTTTTCCGGGTGGAACTGGCAGCCGACCACGTTTCCGCTTGCGACCGCCGCAGTCAGGTCAATTCCGTATTCCGCGGTTGCCAAGGTTGCCTTGTCACAGTTTGCCGCATAGAAACTATGCACAAAATAGACACAGTCGCCCTCTTTGATGTAGCGAAACAGCGGATGATCCGGCTGCTGAAACTTCAACGCGTTCCAGCCGATGTGCGGCACCTTCAAGTTTTCCGGAATGCGCCCGCGCATATCCACCACGTCTCCCGCAATCAGCCCAAGGCCTTCGTGTACGCCGTATTCAAAGCTGCGTTCAAACAACATCTGCATGCCTAAACATATGCCAAGCAGCGGTTTTCCCGCCTTTGCCTGTTCGATGACGACGGCGTCCAGTCCGGTTGCGCGGAGTTTCTTTGCCGCATCCTCAAACGCGCCAACGCCCGGCAAAATGATTTTATCCGCCGCGCGGAGATCTTCCGCATTGCCCGTCACCTGCGCTTCAGCGCCGATCATGGAAAGCGAACTTTTCAGCGAAAACAGGTTTCCAACTCCGTAGTCGACAATCGCGATCATATTACAACACGCCCTTTGTCGAGGGGATTTCGTCTGCAAACGCCGCATCGATGGAAACCGCCTGCCGCATCGCGCGACCCAGCGCCTTAAACATCGCCTCTACGATGTGGTGCGAATTTTCGCCATCCATTTGCTTGACATGCAGCGTGATCCCCGCCGTGCGAACAAGCGCAAGGAAGAATTCCTGTACGAGTTCGGTGTCGAAGGTACCGATCTTCTGCGTCGGAATCTGCGCGTCATACCTTAAATATGCCCTCCCGGAAAGATCGAGCGCAACCAGCACGAGCGTTTCATCCATCGGCAGCAGCATGCTGCCATAGCGAACGACGCCGCGCTTGTCGCCGAGCGCGTCTTTGATCGCCTCTCCCAGCGCAATGCCGATATCCTCCACACTGTGGTGGTCGTCAACATTCGTGTCGCCCGCGCAACGCACGGTTAAATCGAACCGCGCGTGTTTGGAAAACAGCGTGAGCATATGGTCGAGAAAGCCTACGCCGGAATCAATCTCGCTTTTTCCCGTTCCATCGAGGTTGATCGAAAGCGCGATATCCGTTTCCGCGGTTTTACGGTTGCATGTTGCCTGTCTCATATCGTTGCGTTTCCTTTCGCGTCCAATAGTGCCCGTATGTTTGTTAAAAGTATATCCATCTGTTCCGGCGTCCCGATTGTAATACGGCAGAAGTTTTTAATTCGCTCTTTCGTGAAGTGCCGGACGAGAACGCCGCGTGCTTTCAACTCGCGATAGAGCGTTTCCCCGTCAATCCGGTCGCTGCCCGCAAAGAGAAAATTTGCCGTGGACGGCAGCACCGTGAATCCGAGTGTTTTCAGTCGTGTTGCGGTTTCCTCACGCACGGAGATAATCCGTCTTGCGTTCTCCTTATAATACGCGTCATCCTCAATCGCCGCAACCCCCGCCGCCTGCGTCATGCGGTTTACGTTGTAGGGATTGATGGAATACTTGACCGTGTTCAAGTCCCGAATCAACGCCTCGCTAGCGATGCCGAAGCCGAGTCTCGCGCCCGCGAGCGAGCGGCTCTTGGAAAACGTTTGAATCACCAGCAGGTTCTCATATTGTTGAATCAGTGGAACACAGCTTTCTCCGCCAAAGTCGATATACGCCTCGTCGATGATCACCACGCGATCCGGGTTGGAACGCACGATTTCTTCGATCTGGCTTACGGTTAAGCAGGTTCCCGTCGGCGCATTGGGGTTGGCGATCAACACATGTTCCTTCACGCCTAAATAATCGCGATAATCAACCGAAAAATCTTCTTTCAGCGGAATTTCCCGCTTCGGCACGTTACAAAACTCCGCATACACCGGATAAAACCCGTAGCTGATATCAGGGAACGCAAACGCGTTCTGATCGTCTCCATAAGCTAGAAACGTAAAGTACAAAATTTCGTCCGAACCGTTGACCGGCAGAACGTTTTCCGGCTGCACGCCGTAATACTCCGCAACCGAAGCTTTGAGGAGCGTGCATTCCGGATCGCTGTAGAGATTTAGCCTCCCCGCTTCCCGAGAGACCGCAGCGGCCACCGCAGGAGACGGCGGAAACGGAGATTCGTTGGTGTTGAGTTTCACATATTTCATATCCCGCGGCTGTTCGCCGGGCGTATAGGGAATCAGGCTTGCGTATTTTGCGCTCAAAAACCGGCTCATTGTTCCGCCTCCCCGCCGCGAATCAACGCCGCGCGCGCGTGCGCTTCGAGACCCTCCGCGCGGGCAAACGTTGCAATCTGTCCGCTCAGCTTCGCCAGCGCTTCCGGCGAAAAGTATGTGTACTGCGTTTTCTTCACAAAATCATCCACCCCGAGCGGACTGGAGAACCGCGCCGTGCCGCTTGTCGGCAGCGTGTGGTTCGGCCCCGCGAGATAGTCTCCCAGCGCCTCCGGACAGAAGTTGCCTAAGAACACCGAACCGGCGTTTTTCACATAAGAAAGATACCGTTCCGGCTCGCGCAGACAAAGTTCCAGATGTTCCGGCGCGAGTTCGTTTGCGAGTTCTAGCGCACTCATCAGGTCGGTTGTCACGATGATCTTGCCGTTGTTCTCAATCGACACGCGGGCAATCTCCTCGCGCGGAAGGGTTGAAAGCTGCCGCTCCACCTCTGCGCTTACTTGCTCTGCAAGGGTAATGCTGTCTGTAATCAGCACAGCGGAAGCCAGCTTATCGTGCTCCGCCTGACTCAATAAATCCGCCGCAATAAACGCAGGTTTTGCCGTTTCGTCCGCAACAACAAGAATTTCGCTCGGGCCAGCGATCATGTCGATCGCAACCCGACCAAACACCTGTCGTTTGGCTTCGGCAACGTACGCGTTGCCCGGGCCGACGATTTTATCCACCTTTGGTACCGTTTCGGTGCCGTATGCCAGCGCTGCGACGGCCTGCGCGCCGCCCGTTTTGAACACGCGATCCACGCCGGCGAGTTTCGCCGCGGCGAGAATCGGCGCGGCAATCTGCCCCTGCGCGTTCGGCGGCGACACCATGACGATGTGCGAGCAACCGGCAAGTTTTGCCGGAATCGCGTTCATAAACACGGTAGAAGGATAGCTAGCCGTGCCGCCTGGAATATACAGACCGACCTTCTCGATCGGCGTGATCTTCTGCCCCATATAAACGCCGTCTGCGCCTTCCAGGCGGAATCCTTCGCGCAGCTGCATGCTGTGGAACGCGCGGATATTCTCCGCCGCCGTCTGCATTGCCGCGAGCAGCTCCGCCGGAATCGACGCCAGCGCGGCGTCCATCTCATCGAGCGTTACTTCCAGCGAGGTCAGTTCCGCGCGATCAAATTTCTTCGCGTAGGCATACAGCGCTTCATCGCCGTTTTGCGCCACGTTTCGAATGATTTCACTGACCGTTTCCCCAACGCCGCTGTCCTCCAGCTTTCGCAGGAACAGCGTGCTTTTGTCGGTCTCTTCGTAATTGAGTATCTTCATGCGTCTACCGCCTCCATGAGCTTCTGCCGAAGCGCGTCTATCTCCGCGCCTTTAAACTTGTAGTTCGCCTTGTTGGCGATCAGCCGCGCGCTGATGGGTACGATCTCTTCCAGCACAGCGAGTCCGTTTTCTTTTAGCGTTTTACCCGTCTCCACGATGTCCACGATCACATCCGAAAGTCCAAGGATCGGCGCAAGTTCGATGGAACCGTTGAGGCGGATAACGTCGATTTCTCGGCTCTGCGCGGCGTAATGACGGCGCGCGATGGCGGGAAATTTCGTCGCCACGCGCAGAATTCCCGTATGCGAATCTGTAAAGTCCTTCGGTCCGGCAACGCACATGCGGCATTTGCCCATGTTTAAATCGAGCAGTTCATAGGCATCCGGCGAATATTCCAGAATGATGTCTTTGCCCGCAACGCCGATGTCCGCCGCGCCGCGCTCAACATAAATCGCCACATCCGAAGGCTTCACCCAGAAGTACCGAACGCCCGCCGCTTCGTTTTCAAACGTCAGCTTGCGGTTTTCTTCCAGCAGTTCCGGGCACTCATATCCCGCGCTTGCAAACAGGGCGTATACATCTTCGCCGAGCCGCCCTTTCGGCAGGGCTACGTTTATCATCCGGCTCATGCGCGCACCTCCCCGGTCAGCCGCACGATTTCGCGGCAATTCGAGCAGGGTTCGTCCTCGCGCTGTACACGAACGCTCAATCCTCGCGCACGCAGATCCTCTGCCGCACTTGCAATCGCAATTGGGTCGGCAGAATCATCATAAATAAGGAGCGCTTCCGTTTCAAACCCATGCTTTTGTTCTGTCAACCGCTCCAACTGATCGAGATACACGGCAAAGCCAATCGCCTCTCCGCTCTTGCCCATGCGCGCGAGCAGGTTATCATACCGTCCGCCGGAGAGCACACCCGTCGGAACGCCCTCCACAAACCCGCGAAAGACAAGCCCGTTGTAATAATCCATATCGTTGACCACCGAAAAATCCAAATTTACGTTTTGCACGCCATATACGTTCAGCATCTCGCTCATGCGCCTTAGTCCCGATAGTGCCTCGCGGCTTGCCGTGGGCAGATCGAGCCGCTCTACTGCGTCCAGCGTTTCATCCAGCGGACCGCAAGCCTGAATCAGCGCATCCAGCAGTGTTGCCGTTTGCTCGGAGAGCGAAAGCTCCGCGCAAAGCGCCGCCAGTCCATGCCGGTTCTTCTCGCCAACGGCGGAAAGCAGGCGCGCGCATTCAACGTCTCCAATCGGCTCCTCCGCGAGTACACCGGAGAGCACGCCGACATCCGAAACATCCAACGCATACCGCTCGCTGATGCGCCCGAGGCTGCGCGCGGCAAGCATCAACACCTCGCCTGCTGCATAATCGTCCACGCGACCGACGCACTCCAGTCCGGTCTGCATGATTTCGCGAAAGCCCTGCGCGTTTCTTGGCACGCGGTAAACGGTTTCGGTATAGCAAAGCTTCTGCACGCGTCCGTCGTCCTTCATGTTTTTCACGATGGAGAGCGTCACATCCGGCTTGAGCGCCTTGAGCTTTCCGTTTGTGTCGCTGAACGAAAGCACCTTTTCGCTGGCCAGAAACTTCTTGTTGCGCATGTACAGGTCGTATTCTTCAAATTTTCCGACCTTATAGGGACGGTATCCATAGCCAAAATACAGTTCCCTCAATTCAAACAGGATGCGCTCCTGCGTGCTCAATACCGATGGATTCATTGTTGTTCCCCCTTTTGACGAATGCGGTCCAGGATCAGGCGATAGCCGCCCGCGCCGTAGTTCAGGCAGCGTTTGACCCGCCCGATGGTCGCGGTGCTGACGCCGGTTTTCTCGATTGCGTTCTGGTAGGAACCGCCCGCGTCCAGCGTTTTGGCAATCTCCAGCCGCTGACCCAGATCCCGCACTTCCTGAATCGTGCAAAGGTCTTCAAAATATGCGTAACACTCTTCCACGCTGCCTAAAAGCAGCACGGAGGCGAAAAGCTCGTCGGTTTGTTTGTTTTTCGGCAATCCCATGTTTCTTCGTCCTTGCGTTTAGTCGTTAGCATATTACCACTTCTCTGTGCTAAAGTACAGAATTATTTTTGATTTTCGTAATAAGTTCACGATTCATTCTTTCTATATTACGCTTCATACATAATTCTTCCGTGCAAAAATGACGCTATCGAACAAAGCCTAAAAAAAGGAACGGAGCGCTGCCGCTCCATTCCCGAACCGTTTGCCGAATTTTACGATGCGGTAGTTTACACTTCCGCGATCAGGTCCACCTCGCACAAAACATGCTTGGGCAGCTGCTTTACCCCGACGCATGCGCGCGCCGGGCGGCTGGTCATATACTTGCTGTACACAACGTTGAACGAGTCAAAGTCGTCCATATTCGTCAGATAGCAGGTTGCTTTTACCGCGCGTTCAAAGCCGCTTCCCGCCGCCTCCAACACCGCGCCGAGGTTTTTCATCACCTGTTCCGTCTGCAGAATGATGTCCGAAGCAACGATATCGCCGGTTACGGGATCCAGGGGGATTTGTCCGGAGATAAACACGAACCCTCCGCTGACGATTGCCTGTGTATACGGGCCGATTGCCGCCGGGGCCTTGTCGGTATGGATTCTTTTCATCTCTACACACTCTCCTTTCGTGTTTTACTCTCTACAAGTATTATAAATTAGAACCGAATCGAGGGCAACCCCGAACGGCCGCGACGCGGAGCAAATTCGGCTTCGTGTGATTCTCCAACGGTAGATTAT
>QKAN01000033.1 GCA_003246365.1 Clostridia bacterium | reverse complement strand
AAAATCAATCGAACAATGTCAATAAATGCGCATGATAAAGGAGTTTTTAAAAGAGCTGTTTATATGCGGAATAAAATTCGCAAAACAACTAAGCATAAATATTTATTATTTAAGCATAATTATAATTTGCTTTGCATTTCGAAAAAACTGTGTTATATTACTCGTCAAGACAAATCCGGCGTGAAATTTTTGAGTGAGTTACACGCTGCGAGCTGGCAATTACCGGGAGGAAACCATGGAGAAAGCGAGATATCTAATCCTTGAAGACGGAAAAGTATTCAAGGGAAAACCGTTTGGCGCAAGCGGACAGGTAACCGGCGAAATTGTGTTTACGACCGCCATGACCGGATATTTGGAGACGTTGACCGACCCCAGCTATTACGGCCAAATGGTGGTTCAGACATTTCCTTTGATTGGAAATTATGGTGTGATTCCCGCCGATTTTGAGGGGAATGCCCCTGCGCTGAAAGCCTATATCGTTCGTTCCTGGTGTCATGAGCCTTCTAACTTTCGCAGTGAAGAAGACCTTGACACTTTTTTATTATCTGCGGGCGTAACGGGATTATGGGACATTGACACGCGCGCACTGGTGAAAATCATCCGTGAGCGCGGCGTCATGAACGCCATGATCACCGACGATCCCGAAGTTGGCGAGGCGGCTCTGCAACAGATGCGCGATTTTACGATTTTAAACGCGGTGGAATCCGTCACCTGCAAAAAGGCAGAGGAGCAAAAAACGGAGTCTGCAACGCGTAAGGTAGCCCTCTGGGATTTCGGCGCAAAGCGCAATATTGCGCGTGAACTTGTGAAGCGCGGGTGCGCGGTAACGACGGTTCCGGCGGGAACAACGGCGAAAGAAATTCTCGCGATGAAACCGGACGGCATCATGCTTTCCAACGGCCCCGGAGACCCGGCGGAAAACACCGGTATCATAAATGAACTTAAAATGCTTTGCGAATCAAACACTCCTGTATTCGGCATCTGCCTTGGCCATCAGCTTCTTGCTCTTGCGCGCGGCGGAAAGACCATGAAGCTAAAATACGGACACCGCGGCGCGAATCAACCCGTGCTGGAGACCGCGGCAAACCGCGTGTACATCACAAGCCAGAATCATGGCTACGCCGTTGTAACCGGAGACGCGCTGCCGAAGAACGCGCGCGTGAGCTTTTCAAACTTGAATGATGAAACCTGCGAAGGAATCGATTACCTCGATATTCCTGCATACTCGGTGCAGTTCCATCCGGAAGCATGCGGAGGCCCGCTGGATACGCGGTTTTTATTCGACCGCTTCATCGATTTGATGGACGCGCATGCCAAGAACAAAGCATAAAAAAGAAGCATACAGGGTTCCGAACAGACGGAAGGAGAGACAGTTATGCCACTGAATCAAAATATTAAACGCGTAATGGTGATTGGATCCGGCCCGATCGTAATCGGTCAGGCGGCGGAGTTTGACTACGCGGGAACGCAGGCTTGCCGCGCGCTGAAGGAAGAGGGGCTGGAGGTTATTCTGGTCAACTCAAACCCCGCGACGATTATGACGGACAACGCCATGGCGGATCATATCTATATCGAACCGCTTACAATACCGACGCTGGAGCGCATCATCGAAAAAGAGAAGCCGGACAGCCTGCTTTCGACGCTCGGTGGACAAACGGGGTTAACGCTTTCCATGCAGCTGGCCAAGAGCGGCTTTCTGAAACAACACAATGTGCAACTGCTTGGTGCTAACCCGGAGACGATAGACAAGGCGGAGGATCGTCAGGAATTTAAAGACACCATGCTCTCAATCGATGAACCGGTTATTCCGTCCAAGGTGGTAACGGATGTGCCCGCCGCGCTCGCGTTCGCGGAAGAGATCCTGTATCCCGTTATCGTGCGCCCGGCTTTTACACTCGGCGGCAGCGGCGGCGGCATTGCGCAAAATATCGATGAGCTCAAAGAAATCGCAGGAAACGGCATTCGTATGTCCCCGATTCACCAGATATTGGTGGAAAAATGCATCTCCGGCTGGAAAGAAATCGAATTTGAGGGCATGCGCGACCGCAACGGAAACGTGATTACGATCTGCAGCATGGAAAACTTCGACCCGGTCGGCGTACACACAGGGGACAGCATTGTCATTGCGCCTGCGGTTACGCTCTCCGACCGCGAATATCAGATGCTGCGGACAGCAACGCGGAAGATTATCGACTCACTTGGCATCGAGGGCGGCTGCAACTGCCAGTTTGCGCTGCATCCGACAAGCTTTGAATACGCGGTGATCGAGGTTAACCCGAGGGTTTCGCGCTCATCTGCGTTGGCTTCCAAGGCGACGGGTTATCCGATTGCGAAAGTTGCGGCGAAGATAGCAATCGGCTATACGCTGGATGAAATTCAAAACGCGGTGACGGGCAAGACGTCCGCCTGTTTCGAACCCGCGCTGGACTATGTTGTCGTTAAGCTGCCAAAGTGGCCGTTTGATAAGTTTGTCTACGGCAAACGCACGCTCGGCACGCAGATGAAAGCGACCGGCGAGGTCATGGCGATTGGGCCGACGTTTGAGCAGGCGATCATGAAGGCGGTGCGCGGCGCGGAGATTTCGCTCGACAGTCTGAATATGCCGAAACTTGCTGACAAGACGACGGAGGAAATCCGCTCGCTCCTGAAAAACTGCGACGACGAGCGGTTGTTTGTGGTGTTCGCGGCGCTCAAACGCGGAATCAGCGTAGAGGAGATCAACGAAATAACGACAATCGACCCTTGGTTCCTGCACAAGCTGCGCCGGCTTGCCGCATTTGAGTTTGTGCTAAAAGAACAGGGGTTGACGGATGAACTCTATGTTGAAGGCAAAAAGCTGGGGTATTCCGACCGCGTGTTGGAGCGCATTACGGGAGATAAAGTGAAGCAACACATGTCTGCCGGATTCCGCATGGTTGACACCTGCGCGGCGGAGTTTGAAGCGCAGACGCCGTATTTTTACGCGGACTACGCCTGCGAAAACGAAGCGGAAGAGTTTCTGCAAAAACACGATACCGGAAAGAAACGCGTCATCGTGTTCGGCTCGGGGCCAATCCGCATCGGTCAGGGCATCGAATTCGACTATGCCTCGGTGCACTGCGTATGGTCGCTCAAACACGCGGGGTACGAGGTTGTCATCGTCAACAACAATCCGGAGACGGTTTCAACCGACTTTGACACCGCAGACCGGCTCTATTTTGAGCCGCTGACGGCGGAAGACGTGATGAACGTAATCGAAACCGAACAGCCGTACGGCGTCGTCGTAGCGTTCGGCGGGCAGACGGCGATTAAACTCACGCGCTATTTAACGGAGAAAGGCGTGCGGATTCTCGGCACGCCCGCGGACAGCATAGATGCGGCGGAAGACCGCGCTCGGTTTGATGCGCTGCTGGAACGCCTGCAGATCAAGCGCCCGCGCGGAAAGACGGTTAAAACGGCAGCGGAGGCGCTTGCCGCCGCGGAGGAACTTGGCTATCCGGTTTTGATTCGTCCTTCTTATGTGTTAGGCGGTCAGAATATGATCATCGCATTTGGCGAAGACGATGTGCGCGAGTATATGGGCATTATTCTGCGGCAGGAAATCGACAACCCGATTTTGATCGATCAATACCTGATGGGGACCGAGATTGAGGTGGACGCCATCTGCGACGGAGAGGCGATTTTGATTCCGGGCATCATGGAACACATCGAACGCGCGGGGGTGCACAGCGGAGACTCCATTGCGGTCTATCCCGCATGGAACCTCAACGGCCCGTTGATTGAGCGCGTCATCGACCATTCGCGGAAACTCGCGCTTGCGCTCCATACGCGCGGACTGATCAACATTCAGTATGTCATTTATGAAAACGAGATATATGTCATCGAGGTCAACCCGCGTTCTTCGCGTACGGTACCGTACATCAGCAAAGTCACCGGCGTGCCGATGGTGGATCTGGCGACGCGGTGCATGCTCGGCGAGTGGCTGGACGATATGGGATATGGCACTGGCCTTTATAAAACGCCGCCGTATGTTGCGGTTAAGGTTCCGGTGTTCTCCTTTGAGAAACTTGCGGACGTTGACATATTGCTCGATCCGGAGATGAAATCGACAGGCGAGGTGCTCGGCATCGGAAAAACACGGGACGAAGCGCTCTATAAGGGGTTGGTTGCCGCGGGCTATAACATGAAACGGCGCGGCGGTCTGCTGGTTACCGTTCGGGACAGCGACAAGAGCGAGATTACGGATGCGGTTCGCAAATTTGCCAAACAGGGATTTACGATCTATGCGACCAAAGGCACGGCAAAAGCCCTGCGCGATGCAGGCATGGAAGCAAACGAAGTTGGAAAATTGCATGAATCATCCGACAGCATCCTGGCATTGATCGAGAGCGGCAAGGTGGACTACATTATCTCCACTTCGTCCAAGGGCAGACTGCCTTCAAGGGACAGCGTGAAGATTCGCAGAAAAGCGATTGAGCGCGCAATTCCTTGCATCACCTCCATCGATACGGCAAACGCGCTGGCAGATAGTCTGATCAGCCGCTTTACGCAGCGCAGCACGGAGCTTGTGGACATCAACAGCATGCGCTCGGAAAAAATGCAGCTTTCGTTTACCAAGATGAACGGCACGAGCAACGACTATATCTACTTTAACTGCTTCGAACAAGAGATCGACGCGCCGGAATCGCTGAGCGTATATCTCTCGGATCAGCACAGCGGTATCGGCGGGGATGGAATCATACTGATCTGCCCGTCGAACATTGCAGACGCAAAAATGCGAATCTTTAACCGCGACGGCAGCGAAGGCAAAATGTGCGGCAACGGTATCCGCTGTGTCGGCAAATATCTCTATGACAATGGTATGGTAGATAAAACCGACCTGACCATAGAGACGCTGAGCGGCATGAAAACGCTGAAACTCTATGTACGCGGCGGCAAGGTGAAGTCCGTCATGGTGGATATGGGGAAAGCAAACCTCGCGCCGAAACAGGTGCCCGTATTGCTGGAAGGCGAAAGCGTGATCGGCAGGACGGTAAACATAGAGGGAAATGAATACAAGATCACCTGCGTGTCGATGGGAAATCCGCATTGCATCGTGTTCATGGAAAATCCCGATTTGTTGGAGATTGAGAAAATTGGCCCTGCTTTTGAACATGCGCCGATTTTCCCGGATCGGGTGAACACGGAGTTTGTGAAAGTAATCGACAGTCACACGCTCAAGATGCGCGTTTGGGAACGCGGCAGCGGGGAAACGCTCGCCTGCGGCACCGGCGCCTGTGCGGCGGTTGTTGCCGCGGTGGAAAACGGCTTTTGCGCAAAAGACGAGGATATCACCGTACGTCTGCGCGGCGGCGAGCTGCTGGTTCGGTATACGGATGAAGCGGTATATATGACCGGAGACGCGAGGAAAAACTTTGACGGTTTCGTCGAGCTTTGATAAAAATGCAAAACGGATTAATACGTCGGCATTTAGTTGATTATAAACTGGCAGCCAGATGAAAATAATATATCCGTTACGCGTATTGACTTCTTTACAAACCGGTTGCTATGTGCTAAAGTCGTATCCGTATTGGTACTACAAACTAGTAATACCAATTAGTACGACAAGAAAGGTGCGATTTCATGGGGGAACAAATGCAGCTGCAATCGGTGCGCAGCAGATTGCTTCGGGAAATGAAGGAAGGCGCCTATCGATACTCTGGAAAACTTCCGCCGGAAGGCGTGCTCGCCGAGCGGCTGAACATCAGCCGCACACAGCTGAGGGATAGTCTTGCGCAGCTGGAACGGGAAGGGTTTATCAGCAGACACCAGGGCGTTGGAACCGTAATCAACCGCCATGTGCTTGCCGTTCCTGTGCGCATGGATATGGAAATCGAGTTTTTTGAGATGATTTCGCAGTCCGGTCATGAACCGAGCTTACTGTCTTCGTCCTACGAAACGATTCCGGCAAACGAGGTGGTTGCATCCCATCTTGCGATAACGCCCGGAGATGCGGTGCTCCGCGTTGAGCGGCTTATCGGCGCAGACGGAAAACCGGCGATCTTCTGCGAAGACTATATCCCCGGTATGCTGATCAAGAAAAAGGAATATACGCAGGAAGATTTGAAAAAGCCGATCTTCTCGTTTTTAAAGCAGTTTTGCGGTTTGGAAGCGCATATGGATTTAACGGAAGTGCGCCCGGATGTTGCAACCGCCGCATTGGCTGAGATATTTCAGGTTCCTGTCGGTACGCCACTGTTGTACCTTGATGAATTGGATTACGACAAAGAGGGTATGCCCATGCTGTATTCTCCGCAGTATTACATTGGCGGAGTAATTCAGCACACGCTGCTCAGAATGAAATTTTAAGCCCGTATGTACGGGCTTATTTGCGTGAAACATGGAGGATGAAATACGTGAAGTCTGTCGCAGTCATAATGGGAAGTGCTTCCGATGCGCCGCTGGCCAAGGAAGCGCTTGCGATTTTTAAGGAGTTTGGCGTCCCTTTTCAGGCGCGCGTGCTTTCCGCGCATCGTTCGCCCAACGAGGCGGCTGCGTTTGCTAAAAGCGCGGCTGACGAAGGGATTTGCGCCATTATCGCAATCGCAGGAAAAGCCGCACATCTTGCGGGTGTTGTTGCCTCGCACACGACTCTGCCGGTCATCGGCGTTCCCGTTTGCGGAAAAGACCTCGGCGGCATGGACGCGCTGCTCTCTACCGTGCAGATGCCGAAAGGCGTTCCCGTCGCAACGGTGGCAATCGACGGCGCGGCAAACGCGGCGCTGCTCGTCATTCGCATCCTTGCGTTGAGCGATACAATTCTCGCGGAAAAAATGAACCAATATGCGCGCACGCTCGCGGAAAAAACCGCAGAAGCAAACGCCGCGCTTCAAAAGGAGATAGGAGCCATATGAAGAAACTGGAGCAGATTTACGAAGGTAAGGCCAAAAAGGTGTTTGCAACCGACGATCCGAATATTGTAATCGTCGATTATAAAGATGACGCGACAGCATTTAACGGGCTGAAAAAGGGAACCATTGCCGGAAAAGGCGTTGTCAACAACAAGGTTTCCAATCACTTTTTCCGCTTGCTGGAGAGCAAAGGTATTCCGACGCACTATGTTGAGCAGCTGTCCGACCGCGAAACCGCAGTGCGCCGTGTAACCATCCTTCCGGTGGAAGTAATCATCAGAAACCGCGCTGCCGGCAGTTTCAGCAAACGCATTGGCATTGAAGAAGGCGCGACGCTGGCTTGCCCGATTTTGGAATATAGCTACAAAAACGATGAGTTGGGCGATCCGCTTATCAATTCCTACTATATCCGTGCGCTGAATTTAGCAACCGATGCGCAAATGGAAAAAGTGAAAGAATATTCGTTCCGCATCAACGATATTCTCAAGAGCTATCTCGACGGATTCGGTATCGAACTGATCGACTTTAAACTTGAGTTCGGCCTTTTCAACGGAGAAGTGATTCTTGCGGACGAAATTTCGCCGGATACCTGCCGTTTCTGGGACAAGGAGACGGGCAAGAAACTGGACAAAGACCGCTTCCGCCGCGACCTTGGCGATGTGGAAGAAGCCTACCGCGAAATCATCAGCAGATTGATGGGAGAATAAAATGCCGCTTCAGGTGCGTTTGCCAAAGGAATACGAGAGGCTCAAACCAAACGACGACTGCATGAACGAAGAATGCGGCGTGTTTGGCGTTTATACAAATGGTAGCGGGATCGACGCGGCGGAGGCAGCCTATTATGGCCTCTTCGCGCTGCAACACCGCGGACAGGAAAGCGCGGGTATCTCGGTTTCCCGAAAAGGCCGCATCGAAACACACAAAGAAATGGGGCTGGTGAGCGGTCGCTTCTGCGACGGACTCTCCGCGCTGAAGGGCGCAACATACGCCATCGGGCATGTACGCTATTCCACGATGGGAGACAGCTCCCTTGTCAATGCGCAGCCGCTCGTTGTCGATTCGCCGAAAGGATCGCTCGCCCTTGCGCACAACGGAAATATCATTAACGCAAAAGAGCTGCGCGCGGAAATGGAAGCCGAGGGAACGAAGTTTCAAACGACGATCGACTCGGAAGTTATTGCCGCAATGATTGCAAAAAACAGCGCGGATGGAATCTCGGACAGCATCGCAAAAGCGATGGCGCGCCTTAAGGGCAGTTATGCTTTGGTATTGATGACGAAGGATCAGGTAATCGGCGTTCGCGACCCGAAGGGGATGCGGCCGCTCGCGCTCGGAAAACTCGACAGCGCATATATCTTTGCATCCGAATCCTGTGCGTTTGATACCATCGGCGCGGAATTCATCCGCGATGTACGCCCGGGAGAAATCCTGATTGCAGATAAAAACGGGTTAAAATCGCGCCAGACGCCGCAGGCGCCTGATACAGCGCTTTGCATTTTCGAGTATGTATATTTTGCGCGACCGGATTCCGATATCGACGGAATATCGGTGCACAAAGCGCGGGAACGCGCGGGAGAATTACTCGCAATTTCTTCGCCTGCGGATGTAGATGTCGTCGCCGCCGTGCCGGATAGTTCTCTGCCTGCAGCGATGGGATATGCCAAACAAGCAGGCTTGCCGTTTACGATTGCGCTCTCGAAAAACCCGTATATGGGGCGCACGTTCATTGAACCTTCGCAGGATCGCCGCGAAATGGATGTTTCCCTCAAGCTCAGCGCGCTCAAGCGCAACGTGCGCGGGAAAAAGGTACTGCTGGTGGACGATTCCATTGTGCGCGGGACGACGAGCAAACGCATTGTGGAAATGCTGCGCACAGCCGGCGCAAAAGAGGTGCATCTACGCATCAGTTCGCCGCCGGTCATGCATCCGTGTTACTTCGGCATCGATACGTCTTCTTATGAACAGCTTATCGGTGCAAACCATTCCGTCGAAGAAATTCGAAAATACATCGGCGCGGATTCGTTGAGCTATCTGAGTATCGAAGATCTGCTGAAAACCGTGGAGTGCGCGGCGTGCAATTTCTGCGCCGGTTGTTTCAACGGCAAATATCCGGAGGATGTTTCCGAACTGCTAAAAAGCAGCGGAAAGAAACTGCTGGATCAGTAATAAGCGTTTAAAAAGAACTAAAGGAGGCAGAAATGCCGGTTACCTATCAGGACGCGGGGGTCAATGTTGAGGCGGGCTACGAGGCGGTCCGCAGGATGAAGGCATACGCCGAGTCTACGTTTGACGGACACGTGTTGCAGAGCCTCGGTTCGTTCGGCGGCATGTACGCTATCGGCGAAAACGTGCTTGTTTCCGGCACAGACGGAGTAGGCACAAAGCTGAAAGCAGCATTCACTCTAGAGAAGCACGACACGGTTGGAATCGATTGCGTGGCGATGTGCGCCAACGATGTAGTCTGCCATGGCGCAAAACCTCTGTTTTTTCTCGATTATATCGCGACAGGAAAGTTAATTCCCGAGGTCGCGGCTAACATTGTCAAAGGCGTATCGGACGGCTGTTTACAGGCCGGATGCGCGCTGATTGGCGGCGAAACGGCGGAAATGCCAGGATTTTACCCGGAAGGCGAATACGACCTTGCGGGTTTTTGCGTCGGTATGGTCGCAAAAGAAAAGCTGATTGACAACAGTCGCGTTGCATCGGGAGATGCAATTATCGCGCTCGCTTCCTCCGGCATTCACTCCAACGGGTTTTCGCTGGTTCGCAGACTTATTTCGATGGATCGAAAGAAGCTGGATGAATATGCCGACGAGTTGGGCCAAACGCTCGGCGAAGCGCTGCTGACGCCGACGAATATCTATGTAAAACCCGTGCTATCGCTCATCGACAAAATGGAGGTACACTCCGTTGCGCACATCACCGGCGGCGGGTTTTATGAGAACATACCGCGCAGCATCCCGAAAGGGTTAACCGCGAAAATTGAGAAATCAAGCGTTCGTGTTTTACCGGTGTTCCGACTGCTGCAATCGCTCGGCAATCTGGAAGAGAAGCACATGTTCAACACCTTTAACATGGGTGTAGGGATGACAATTACATTGCCGGCATCACAGGTAGATCGCGCGATTGAACT
>QKAN01000021.1 GCA_003246365.1 Clostridia bacterium | reverse complement strand
GACGCGATCATCCGCGTTAACAAGAACCGTTGTCCTGAGAACCATCCTTGTCCTTCCGTCCGGGTCTGCCCCGTAGATGCGCTCAAGCAGGTGCGTTTCAGCGCGCCGACAGCGGACATGGACAAATGCATCAAGTGCGGCAAATGCGTGCGCTATTGCCCCATGGGAGCAATTTCCCTGAACTAATTGCGCAGGTTGCCGAATCCGGAGGTATTAACATGAAGAAGTTTTTCGTTTATTTGTCTCTCGCGCTCAGCGCGTTGACACTCGTGGCTTGCGCCGCGCCTGTCGCGGCTGCAACGCCCGCGCCAACCGCAACACCCGCCGTCGCCTACCAGAAGATTACCGCAGAGCAGGCCAAGGCCCGCATGGACAGCGGTGATCCGGTCATCATTCTCGATGTGCGCACAAAAGAGGAATACGATGCGGGACACATTGAAGGCGCTATTCTGATTCCCAACGAAACCATCATCGACACACAGCCGGAATTGCTGCCTGATCTGAACGCGGAAATCCTCGTCTATTGCCGCAGCGGCAACCGTAGCGCGCAGTCGGCGAAGAAACTCATCGCGATGGGATACACCAACGTGTATGACTTCGGCGGAATTATCGACTGGCCGTACGACGTTGTCACCGACTGACAGATTACAAGTTTACTATCGTCCATCTAACCCATGTTGTTCCTATCTCACAAAAAACCGTCCGAATAATCGGACGGTTTTTTGTTGGTTTGCTTTATTTCTCTTATTTTCTTAGAATTTTTGATTATAACGTAAACAGTCTACTTTCAAAGTCCTTCACAAAATACCGCTTGCCCTTTTGGACGACGGTATGCCCCTCCATCTCCAAGCGGCGTTTCTGCCCCTCGATTCCTTCGGGATATTTTTCGTTGAGTTCGCCGTCCTTCTTCAGCGTGCGCCAAAACGGCGTTTCGTCCGTTCCGCGCTCCAAAGAAGCTTTCGCGGCAACGTTGATGAAGATGCCAGCCGTCAGGGGACAGGTGCCGTCTGCACCGAAGCGCGTCGCAAGATGCGCGCGGATTCGGTCGGAGGTAATCACTTTTCCCGCCGGAACTTTCCGCATCAGTTCGTCGTAAGCAATCGGCGGCGCGATGAGCAATTTTGTTCCGCCATAGAGCGCAATTGCTTTCGGGTCCTCAAGAATGGATATCTTCGGCATATCCCTGCTGTCGTTTAACTGCTCGTTAAAAGAACGCTTTGCCATTTCCTTCCCTTCCGGTTGGTACTACACATCTTTCTGCCAAACAACACAATTGCAATTAAATCAATGTTCTCTTGTGAAACGGTGCGCTCATAAACCGCCATGCCGCTTTCCCTCCGGTCAGCCAGGCAATCTGACGGTCGTTCTTCGTGTTCTTCAACATCCGCGGCACGAAAAAGGCCGCGACGGTTTCCGGTTTGTCCGCCAGAATGTTGAAAATCTTCTTGAAGTGCGGATCGCTCTGAATTGCGGCAACGGCTCCGTCCGGCGTTTTGGTGATGAAATCGGTCAGCATCATGCCGGGGGACAAACGCCCCGCAATCACGCCGGTTCCGTCCAGTTCTTTGGCGAGACCCTTCATAAAATACGTGAGCGCGCGCTTGGTGGTTCCATAGAGGATGGTTTTTAACTGTATCATGTCGTTGGAACCCAGTCCCTCCATGCTGTAGATTGCGCCGTGCCCTTGCCGGGTCATTCCGCGCGCCGCAACCTGAGAACCGAATATCACGCCGAGCATATTGGTTTCCACAGCGGCGCGGACATAGCGTTCCTCCGTTTCATGGATGAAAGCATGCGGCGCGTTTTGTCCGGCGTTGTTGATCCAGATATCCACCGCACCAAACGTCTTGACGGATGCATCCCAGAGATGCTCTACGTCCGCCAAATTCCGCACCTGGCAAGGAACATATTGATAACGACCGTCAAACCGGCTCAGTTCGCTCTGCACCTCCGGCGACAGCGTGTCTCCCCGTCCGGATAGCGTCACCCGGCAGCCGGCGGCTAAAAACTCTTTCGCCATGGCAAATCCGATACCGCGCGTGCTGCCCGTAATTACGATGTTTTTCATGCCGTCTGCCTCCATATTTTTTTCATTCGATGCAATGCCGTTTACCGTGCGCGCTTCAGCGCAAGCGGCAAAAGCCGATTTGTTTCCGCGACATAGCGGTCATACCCCTGCTTATACCCTGCCAGACGTTTCTCCGCCATCGGGATACTGATCAGCAGGAACATCATCGTGTTGACCAGCGCGCCGACGCCGAGAAGCCAGCGACCCGGCAGTACGGAGAGCATCACCAGATAGACGCCCCACCACATCAGGATTTCGCCGAGATAGTTCGGATGCCGCGAATGCCGCCAGACGCCGCTTCGGATAATTTCTCCGCGGTTCGCCGCCCGTTTCTGAAAGCGATGCAGCTGAATATCCGCAACAAGCTGCAGCGTTGCGGCGGAAATACTCAGCGCAAAACCGAGCAACGTAACCAGATTGACCCCGCCCGTCTGAACATAGAAAAGCGCAGGCAACAGGCAAAGGTAAACCACAAGCGTCGGAAACAGCATGATGCCAAACAAGCTCACAAGCGGATAAAACACGCCGCTCTTTTCACGCAGCATGGTATAGCGCCAATCCTGATGCTCATACCCGTGAAAGGTATACGCCCAGTTTGCGGTCAGGCGAATGCCCCAATAACAAACGCACGCGAGCAGCAAAATCGTGCCCGCGTTCCATGCGCCAAATTCCTCAATTGCCAGCGGCAGAATCACGACCGGCGCAACCGACCAGTAAGGATCGTACACCGATGCGTTTTCCAGCGGCAGACTCACCAGATACATCAAGAGCGTTGCGGCGATATCCGCCGCGAACACGCGAAATATCACGCCGCCATTCATATGCCGGTAAACAAATAACCCCGCAGCAAGCGCCAGCGCGTAGACAGCCAGCGTAAAAAGAAAGCTCTTCCCCCTGCTCCGCTTCAACGGAATCCCCCCAATATTGTGTTTTCTATGCGCACTCCAGCGCGCGCTTCGCCGCCTCTACCACATGCGCCATCAAAACGGAGGTGGTTACCGTTCCAACGCCGCCCGGCACGGGCGTAATTGCGCCCGCTATGGGTTCGATTGCGGCAAAGTCCGCGTCGCCAACCATCTTGCCTTCTGGCGTAAAATTGATGCCGACATCCAGCACCGTCTGCCCGGCGGACACATAGTCCGCGCCGACCACGCCCGCGCGGCCAGCCGCCACGATCAGGATATCCGCCCGCTTTGTTACGGAAGGCATATCGACCGTTTTCGTGTGGCAAATGGTAACCGTCGCGTTTTTTTGCAGCAGCATCATGGCGACGGGTTTGCCGACCACGAGACTGCGGCCGATCACCACGGCGGTTTTCCCCTGTGTCTCTACGCCGTAATAGTCCAGTATTTCGATGCAGGCTTGCGCCGTGCATGGCGGAAAGCCGTGTTTCGTTCCCGAAAACACGCCCGCAAGCGAACCTTCGGTAATGCCGTCCACATCCTTTTCCGGCGCGAGGGCGGCGCGCACCCGTTCGTCGCTAATCGACTTTGGCAACGGGCGAAAAATCAGGCAACCGTGGATCGACGCATCGCTGTTGATCTGGCGGATTGCCCCGAGCAGCTCTTCCTGCGACACCGTCTCCGGCAGAAGAAACTGCCGCACCGCCACGCCGACCGTCTCCGCGCGCTTCAATAATCCGCGCTCGTAGGCGATGTCGTCCGCGCGTTCGCCGACGCGCACCAGCGCTAACGCGGGCGCGGTTCCCCGATTTTTGAGCTGTTCGACATCCGCCGTAATCCGCGCGTTGAGCGCGGAAACGACCTCCGCACCTTTGAGTAAAGTTGCCATAGTGCACCTCGCATCCTGTCTGTTACGCCGTTTAGAAAAGCCCGCTGATCTTGCCTGTTTCGTCTACATCGATCCGCTCTGCCGCGGGCGTCTTCGGTAAACCAGGCATGGTCATGATGTCGCCCGTCAGCACGACGATGAATCCCGCACCTGCGCTGACCTTGAGCGAGCGGACGTTGACCGTAAATCCCCTCGGCGCGCCGAGCAACGCCGCGTTGTCGGAAAAGGAATACTGCGTCTTTGCCATGCAAACCGGCAGATTGCCAAAGCCGAGACTGGCGAGTTTCTGCGCGTCTTTTTTCGCCTGCGGCGAAAACGTTACGCCATCCCCGTGATAGACGTTCTGAACGATCGATTCAATCTTCTGCTCGATGGTCAAATCCAGGCCGTAGCTTTGCGTAAACTCGTTTGGCTGCTCCGCGACGCGGCAAACCGCCTCGGCGAGCGCAACGCCGCCTTCGCCGCCCTTTGCCCAAACTTCCGAAAGGGCGACGGGCACATTCAGCGCGCGGCATTTCTCCTCCACCAGTTTAAGCTCCGCGGGCGTATCGGTCGGAAACGCGTTAATCGCCACCACGCACGGCAGATGAAACACGGTTTTCAGGTTTTCCACATGCTGCAAAAGATTCGGCAGTCCTTTTTCCAGCGCGTCCAGATTTTCCTGCGTCAATGCGTCCTTTGCCACGCCGCCGTGGTGCTTGAGCGCGCGAACGGTCGCAACCACGACCGCCGTCGCAGGCTTGAGCCCCGACATGCGGCATTTGATATCAAGAAATTTCTCCGCGCCAAGATCCGCGCCAAAGCCGGCCTCGGTCACCGCGTATTCGCCGAGTTTCAGCGCAAGGCGCGTTGCGGTGAGCGAATTGCAGCCGTGTGCAATGTTTGCAAACGGGCCGCCGTGCACAAACGCGGGCGTCTGTTCCAGCGTCTGAACAAGGTTGGGTTTCAGCGCGTCTTTCAACAGCGCCGCCATCGCGCCCGCCGCCTTTAGGTCGCCCGCGGTCACAGGCTTTTCGTCAAACGTATAGCCGACGATGATTCGGCTCAGGCGTTCCTTTAAGTCCGGCACATCCGAGGCAAGGCAGAGCACCGCCATGACCTCGCTGGCGACTGTGATATCATATCCGTCCTCGCGCGGGGTGCCGTTGACGCGCCCGCCGAGACCATCCACAACGAAGCGCAGCTGACGGTCGTTCATGTCCACACAGCGTTTCCAGGTGATGCGGCGTGGGTCGATGTTCAGCGCGTTGCCCTGATAAATATGGTTGTCCAGCATTGCGGCAAGCAGGTTGTTCGCCGCGCCGATGGCGTGAAAATCTCCGGTAAAGTGCAGGTTGATGTCCTCCATCGGAACCACCTGCGCATATCCGCCGCCTGCCGCGCCGCCCTTTACGCCGAACACGGGGCCGAGCGACGGCTCCCGCAGGGCGACGACCGAGCGTTTGCCGATTTTGCGCAGACCATCCGCAAGACCGACCGTCGTGGTGGTTTTGCCTTCGCCGGCGGGCGTTGGCGAGATGGCGGTGACGAGAATAAGCTTGCCGTCCGGCTTGTCCTTCAGGTCGCGGAGCAGATTATAATCGATCTTTGCCTTATACCGGCCGTATTGTTCCACATAGCGTTCGTCGATCCCAAGCGCTTCTGCGATTTCCGTAATGGGATGTACGGTTGCGCTCTGTGCGATTTCGATGTCGGAGGGGTGTGTCATTCGAGTTCTCCTTTTATTTGCGGGCGTCTGCCCGTTGGATGATACGTATTTCGTGCTTCTCATTGTATTATTTTCACGCCTCGTCCGTCAACGGCTGAACATTGGATAAAAAAGACGCGTTCCCGACGAACGCGCTTATCAAAGCAATTTTATTGTAAAAATCCGGCTTTTCGTCCGCTACTCCGCGCTCTCTCGGGAGATGCGAAACAAGCTGGCAAAACAGCGCATAATGCTGAAAAACAGCACGAGCAGAAACGCCAGCAGAAACCACGGCGGCAGGCTGATTTGCAGAGCCGTAATCACCGTTAGATACGCAAACACGGCGACCACCAGCGCTTTGACCACCTGAATCAGGTTTTTGAGCACGCGGTAAACCTGCGTCCGGTTCGCGTCGGTCACGCGCACGCCCGTGTTCCAAACCTGCGGAAAGCGCTCGATCAGCGAGATCATGCCGAAGATAACCCAGCTCAGCGCGGGCAGAAACAGAACGATGTTTTTGCTGCCCCAGCGCGTGACTTCGCCCGCAAAGTTATAATGCGCGGGCAATTGATCCGGCAGGTTGTTCCACACCAGCGCGAGGAAAACCACGACGCCAACCAGACACACGAGGCTGACAGCCTCCGTGACCGTATCCAGCCAATTCCGTTCAATTTTTATCTTCATATCTACGTCCGCCCCCTGCAAACAGTCGATTGACCGTTTGCGATTATCATGCTAGCACAGCCGCATAAAAAAGAAAACCCCGTCCGCCGGTCAATACAGCGTCGCGGGGTCATACTTTTCCAGCCACATGTCCAGCAGCACATTCAGATCGTCCGCAAATTCGCGGTTGGTCTGCGTGGGTTTTTGATCCAGCGTTTCCAGCACGGTAAAGGTAAACGCGCCGTTGCCGTAGGTTTGCGCATCCTTGACGAGCTTCGGATGAAAGCAGCCGCCGGTCATCTCGGCAAACTCATAGCGCTTGCGGATGCCGTCGATATCCGCGCTGGCAAGCACGAGGGATTTGCCCGTTTGCGCGTTGCTTACGGCATAGATGCCGCCCGTCTGTACGCGCTGCTTATATGCGGCGATGAGGTCTTTTTTGTTTTGGGGATTCATGGTTGGTTCTCCTGTTGGCGCAGGGAATTTTCCGTTGGTCGTGCGCCGACAAGGGTATTATACATCAGGTTGGGCGGGGGCGGGGTCTACGGTGCGTGGAGTGGGGATTATGTTTCTATTTTTCTTCGATCTTCCATAATTTCATTTAATTTTCTTAAGTCGCACCAATAATTACCTTGAAAATTCAGATAACATTTGCTCCAACCTTTGATTACTAAATTTTCAGATTTTAGGTATTGTAAAACATATGACTTTTCATTATCAGGATGACCATGCTTTTTTTCATATAAATAGAACAAATACTCCTCAGCAATATATAAAGCAGCTATAGCGCTTAGTAAGTTTCTTAAATTTGCTCTATAAAAGTTTGGTACACCTGCATCATCCTTCTCAGCTCGTCTGTGTTTGACTTTCTGATAATCCTGCCACCAAATTAATGGTTTCAACTCACTCCATGCTAACCATGGTTGAAAAGCTAAATTTGGTCTAACAAAGTGAACCTCTTCAAATGAAAAATACTTCAGATGCTCGATCAAACAATCCCTATATTTATCGATGGTTGTGTAATTATTCCCCGGATTTAGTTCATAACAAATTTTCTTTAGAACTGTCTCAACTTCACAACTTATAGATAAGAATTGTTTTGAAAACTCAATTGAGAAGGTCTCGTAATTATTCTCGTGAAATGCTACAAAAGTATCTGTTTGAAAAAAGTCCTTTTCTAGTGCAAGATAGTAATCAAAAAAAGATTTGCATTCTAGATATGTCATTCTATTTCTCCAGTGTGCATAATAAAATCTGATCCCATCGTATTAATATGTGTTGGAAAAGTCAACTATGATTACTTGTATTTTAAGTAATTTATACTAATCAATATACATTGCTTGCGTCCGTTACATTATCAATTGCGTACCGATCTAACGACCGACGCGCTTTTTAATTACAAAATTTCTATTTGCTTCTCTCGCCCAAAAACCCCACCAACCGCTCCATCGCTTCCATCCCCTCCGCGGTATTCAGCATCAACTGAAACTCATGCATCAGCGGAATCTGATCCGTTTCGGGCAGATAGCTCGTCACCGGTACTCCGTTTGCCGTCAGCGCGGCAATCAGTTCCCCAGCCTGCGTGATAAACGGGTCCTGATCTCCGCAGTCGATAAACACGGCGGGATACGCCGCGGTGACCTGCGCCACCGTATTCATCTGGGCCGCAACCTGCGTCCCCTCGTAATCCTTTACGCCCGTCAGCATCCAGATGGAATCCTCGATCATCGGGAACCCTGTCGCCGCAACGGTGTCTGTGTTGTAATATCCGCAGTGCAACACCACGCCGCATAACTGCTCCGCCGATATCGCGGGCACATCGCCGATTCCCTGCTGAAACGCCAGATTGGTATAATACAGCCCCATCTGCGAGGCAAGGTGTCCGCCCGCGCTGTCTCCCGCGATGAAGATTCGCTCCGCATCAAACCCGTATTCCTCCGCGTGTTGCAACAGGTAGCCGATCGCCTCGTTCACCTGCAAAATCTGCGTGGGATACAGCCCATCCGGCGCGAGCATATAGTTGAGGTTGGCTACGACATATCCATAGGACGCAAGCGTCCGGCAATAGTCCGAAAGCGAGCTCTTGTCCCCGCCGATGTAGTAGCCGCCGTGCGCATAGACGATCAGCGGCTGCACTTCGTCGGACGGCAGGGCATAAACGTCCATCGTTCCGTTGTCAAACCGGCTTTCGTAGGAAACATCCTCGTCCAGCAGCACCACGGACGCAACCGCCTTTTCCCGCGCCTTTGCCGCGCCGCCAGGACTGGCGAGGCAGACGAGCCGGATCACCGCCGTCTGCAGCACATCCGAGCGCGACCAGACGAAACTAGCCGCCGCCAGAACCACCGCCAGAACGACAAGAACAATAAACCACCAACGCCGATAAAACCGTTTTTTCATGTGCACGCTCCGCTCAAACAGATATCTTATTATACCTGTTTTCGCCGCGTTTCGGCGGATATTCATCGTTATAAAATAATGCATCCAAAAACTGGCCTGATGCTTGAACGGCTCTCCTGCCATATTGTATAATGTGTCTGCAAATCTGCATTTTCATACCAAATTTAAAATGATGGAAGGTAGTTTCATGCTGACTGACCAAATTCAACACCTGATCGCCATCGTAGCATACATGACGGTCGTCATTATCATCGGCGTCGTTTTCGCAAAGCGCGCAAACAAGGACACCGAGTCGTACTTCCTCGGCGGGCGCACGCTCGGCCCGTGGGTCTCCGCCTTCAGCGCGGAAGCGTCAGATATGTCCGGCTGGCTGCTGATGGGTCTGCCGGGGCTTGCGTATTGGAGCGGCCTTGCCAGCGCGGGCTGGACGGCAATCGGCCTTGCAATCGGCACCTATCTCAACTGGCTCATCGTCTCCAAGCGTCTGCGCCGCTACAGCGTTGCGGTCGGCGCAATCACCGTGCCGGACTTTTTCTCCGGCAGGTTTCATGAAAAGAAACGCATTCTCATGACCATCGCATCGGTCATGATCATCGTGTTCTTCACACCGTATGCGGGCAGCTGCCTGATGGCCTGCGGCAAACTCTTCAGCCAGCTCTTCGGCGCGAACTACAGCACAATGGTCATCGCTTCGGCGCTGTTCGTTCTCACCTATACGTTCCTAGGCGGGTTCCTTGCGGAAAGCACGTCGGACTTCATGCAGGCGGTCGTCATGATCATCGCGCTCGTGCTGGTTGTCGCGCTCGGTATTGCGGCGGCGGGCGGCGTCGGCGCGGTCGTTGCAAACGCGCAGAGTATTCCCGGCTTCTTGAGTCTGCTCACCTCGGCATCCCCGACGGGAGAGTCCGCAAACGGCGTTGCGCTCTTTGGCGAAGCGTCCAAATATACCGGTCTGGCAATCGCCTCCGCAATGGCGTGGGGCCTCGGTTACTTTGGCATGCCGCAGGTTCTGCTCCGGTTCATGGGCATCCGCTCCGAGCATGAACTCACGCGTTCGCGCCGGATCGCGACCGTTTGGGTGGTTATTTCGCTGACCACCGCTGTGTTAATCGGCATCATCGGCCGCGTGCTGTTCTCCGACACCTATTTAGTTTACGGCTCCGGCAACACGGAAAACATCTTCATCCTCATGTCCACAAAGCTGCTGCCGCCGTTGCTTGCCGGCCTTGTCAGCGCGGGCATCCTCGCCGCGGCGATCAGCTCGTCGGACTCCTACCTGCTCATCTCCGCCTCCGCCGTTTCCAAAAACGTCTGGCAGGGGCTCATCCGTAAAAATGCTTCGGAAAAGGAGACCATGTGGGTTTCCCGCATCGTGCTCGTGCTCATCACCATCTTTGCCATTTTTGTTGCAACCGGCAAAAACCAGGTCATCTTTACCATCGTTGACTTCGCATGGGCCGGCTTTGGCGCTGCGTTCGGCCCGCTGATGCTCTTCTCGCTGTTCTGGAAGCGGACGACCTATGCCGGCGCAATCGCGGGCATGATCGCAGGCGGCGCAATGGTGTTTGTCTGGAACTTCTTCATCAGCAAACTCGGCGGCGTATGGAGCATCTACGAGCTGCTGCCGGCGTTCCTGTTTTCCTGCATCACAATCGTCGTTGTGTCGCTGCTGACGAAAAAGCCGGATGAGACGATTCAGCAGGAATTTGACTCAACCTGCAAGAAGGCCGCATAACAGCCCCCCCGTACTGAATAAAACGCCGCTTTATTAGCGGCGTTTTTTCGCGCAGGATTCGTCGAATATATGCACAATCCGGCGGAAAGATTGCGCGTTTTCGCGCTTCGCGGTATACTGTTGCTATTCTGGGTGGGAGAAAACTGCATGCTCTACACGATATTTCCGATTCTTTACGATATCCGCTGGGTACTCGTCAGCATTTTTCTGACGTTTATCCTCACATTTTTCGCGATCAAATCCGGCCTCGATCGGCTGCCTAAAGATCAGGGACGCAAATACGCAATCAACGGCGAACTTTCAAAAGGAAAACCACGCGGCGCGGGGCTGATTTTCAGCATATGCTGTTTCTTTGTTTTCCTTGTGTTCGTGCCGTTCCGCTGGGAGTATCTGATCTATTACGCGTTGTTCGCGCTGTCCATGCTCTCCGGTTACTTTGACGACCGCAGCAAGCATTCCTGGGGCGAACTCAAAAAGGGCCTGCTCGACTTGGCAATCTGCCTCGCGGCGGCGGCAACCTATCTTGCATTTAACGATTCCCACAGTCTCGCGCTTTTCGGCTGGACGCTGGTTCTGCCGAAATGGTTGTTCCTACTGGTTGCAACGTTTGTGCTCTGGATCTCCATCAACTTTACCAACTGCACGGACGGCGTAGACGGCTTGCTCGGTACGGTGTCGATCCTGTCGCTTGGCACCTTTGCGACGATCTTCCTTCTGCTTGGGCACGAGCTGGATCTTGCGCAGATGTGTTTCGTGTTTATCGCGGCGCTGCTGGCCTATCTCGTTTTCAACGCATCTCCGAGCATGATCATCATGGGGGACGCGGGCTCGCGCACCATCGGCATCTTCCTCGGCGTCATGGCGCTCAAAACGCACAATTTGCTCTTCTTGGTTCCCGCCGCGCTGGTCATTTTGCTCGACGGCGGCATCGGTCTGTTCAAACTGCTCTTTATCCGGCTGACGAAGATCAAAGGCTTCCTCAAGTCCGTTCGCACGCCGCTGCACGACCATACCCGCTTTAAATGGAACTGGTCGGACACACAGGTCGGCTACCGGTTCGCAATCATCCAACTCATCATCAGCGGACTTTGCATCGCCGCGCTGCTGCTGCAAAAATAGTATCTGTCTACAAGTATTTATAGCCGCCCGATCGGGCGGCCTTTTTTCTGCCCGCTTGAACAAGAGACGAACCGCCCGTTTAAAAGGGCGGTTCGCATTTAGTTGTTGTTCTTTTGGGTTACCTTCCCAGTGTCATTTTTCCTCTGTCCTGAAGCGTAAAATGCGTTTCCTGCGCAACGTGCATTACGGCAAGCAAGTCAATTTTGTAATACGTCACAGAAGGATCGTCCCCAATATCATAGAATTTATCCAAATGATCCTCATGCGCCAATGCGTCATTGAAGGACGGTATCATATAGGCGACATCATCGCTCACGCTGCGCATCAGGCAGGCAACAGTTGAATGATTGTTTTTATCTTCGATCCAGGCGTTCCGGCTTGTTAAGTTTGCCTGCAACAGTTTTGCATGGAAACCGGCTTTATTTACCAGATCAAACCACTCATCTTGCGATCCGATTCCAGAAAGGCGGTTTGCCAATGCGATGAGATCGGGTTGCATTCCTTCTTTCTTCAGCGGTTGTGGTGGCGGTGGCAGCGGATCAGGTCGTGTTGGTTCTTTCCTTTCGAGAAGTTGCTTCACGCCCTGTTTTGTTTCTTTTCCGTCTTCGACAACCTGAGCGATCTGTGCTTTCTGGGGTATGTTTTCCTCCAGCTTGTTTAGCTTGTCCTGAATCGTCGGAATGTTCTCCACTTTTGTGTGAATGTTCTGTATCGTTTGCTTCGAATCGGCAATATCCCGTTCCAACTCCTTGCGATGTGTGCGTTTGCTCGAAGCTGATACCGCAATCCATGCTAAAAGACCAATTCCAAGTAACCCGATCACATACCAGAAAATCGTTTGAAACACACCGCTTTGCATCAACGATGTATCGCTTTGATCGTTCTCTCCATCCGTGATGATACTAATCGTCGGTTGATCGGAAGACTGATCGTGTGTGGTTGATTCTGCCGATAGATTTTCGATTTGCGCTTCAAGGTCGGCAATCGTTATCTGATCGTCTTCTATCATACCAAGTAACGATGCTACAACGACGTCTGTTTCTATCCAAACATGGTCGGGCACGTCTGGCTCAGGCGTGGCTGTCGGTATTGGTGTCGGTGTCGGTTCCGCTGTCGGCGTCGGAGTCGCTTCGGACACCGTTTCCGTCGATTCCGGAGCAATTGTTTCTACGGCTGATATCGTAAATTCTGATGATGCGGCCTCCGCGTCGGTTGAAGCAAGCATATTTGCTTGGCTAGTATATAGCCTCACTTCTGTTTTTCCGACTAAATTCTTGCCTTTATCAACTATGCTGTCTCCAGTATCCACATATAATATTTCTACAGGATACTCCATGTTAGTTTTTGCCGACGTGTATGTTGCCTTTTGATTTACATTCGGATTTAAGGTTCCAACCGCTTTTCCATCATCGCCATATGCAGGTATCGTTTTTGAAATTGCGATCAGAAACGTCCGTTCTCCATCAGCGTTTGCTTTGAATCCAGCGGGGATAAACAGCGCCAGCAGCAGCAATGCCACTGCGCCTAATGCTAATATTGAATTCCATCGTTTCATAGATAAAGTCCTTTCACGATCCAATTCATCTTGAAAATAGTGTGTGCAGCTTCACGATCACTGCGCTTGAACTTTGGTCGTCTCACCTAAATAATAGTTGCTGATCACGTCAACTGCGCTAAGGAAGAACCCGGCGTTCTTTTCCAGTGTTGCAATCGCACTCCCTAGATTATTTCTTTCCAAGATAGAAACATCATATTCGTCTTCATCGAACGGCCACTCATAGCTGACCATTGCGCTTTCTCGGAATGTTTTCATGAACTCCACAAATTCCTCGCGGTCGGTCGATATGTCTTTTCTGCCATACCGCAGCGAGTGATAACTCGGTATAGAAGATGTCTGCGCATTCTCTCTATCGAAGAATACCTGCGTCGCTTCCGTTTTCTCCACGTCGTAAAACCCTGTCGGCAGATCGATTAGCGCACCATACGCAACCTCCTCTTTCTGCATTGTGGAAAACAAGCAATCAAAGGCTTTTCGATCAATCTCTACACCGACCGATTTCTGGAAAATCTGGTAAACGAAATATTTCGTTCTATCCAATTCGGAATCCAACCATCGCAGCATTTTCGATCCATTGCCGGCAAAGAGAATCATAACGCTCAATTTCGGGTTCTTCTCCTGCCGCAGCATCATGCCGGAGAGCCAGGCGGTTGCGCCAAGATAGAACGCAATTCGTTTCTTCAGCTGCATAAAGAGCACGTCGCCTTTCGTTCCCGCGCAATATTTCAAGAACGCTTCGCCAAAGTTTTCGGGCACCAGCATCGCAGCCGGATGATCCGCATCAAACGGCACGCGCAGCGCAAACAGATCCTCAATCAGGCTGTCCGCATTGTGCCCGGCAATTTTTTCCAGATAATCCTGCTTGTTTTCGATTACCTTTAGTATGCTGTCGTCCGCACGATCAACCAGCAAACGAAGCATCCTGTTCTCGTCAAATTTCAGTTTATCCAGCAACACTTTTCTGGCGCCGAATCCAAGCGACGTCGAGTAGAGATTGCGCTCCTGTTTTTGATCCGTCAGGCTGATGAACACATCCGTTGAACCGCCGCCGACGTCAATAACAAAATAGTTTTCGCGTCTCGTATTCTGGCGCACCGCAAAGCGGAACACCGCTTCGCTCTCCGTGATATCGTCTATCATTAACGACTGCTGCGCTTGTATTTTTCCGGTTGTGTTATCGTCTGTCTTCGGCAGTTGTACCAGCAACCCTGTTGTGGTGCAAACCGCGCGCAGCATAGCATCAAGCGCTTCATAATACGATTCTTTTGTCTTATCCTCAAACGAGAGCGGATACGATGCGATAATCGATATTTTCCCGCAACGGCGGCTGCGCGCTTCCAGCGCGATCATAACCAGTATTTCCGCCAAGATCGCACGGATACGATGCATATCGGCCGGGTCCGCATGCGCCCATTTTAGATTGGAACAAATTTTCGGCCATGTCTCAACCTTGCGTTTTGCCGCAAAATTGCGGAAGTAAATCCAGCTGTCGCGCAAATACCCGCGCGATTCATTGGTGGTCATCGCATCGGCGAGTATCGTCTGCATCGGAATGCAGGAAGGATAAAATGCAGCAAGATTACTGTCCTTCTGTATTTCTTCAAATGAAACGCCCTTGAGCTTGTCCTTGATATGTCCCTGCACGGCGCGTTCCATCGGAGAGGGCAGCGGCGGGAAGAAATAACGCTCCAACCAGGAACTTTCGTTGCCTTGCGAATCGATCGTGTTGATCAGCGGCAAACTCCAGAGATTCATACCGGAAATTTTTTTCGGCTCCGATTTTTCAATTCCGCCGTAAAGCGTCGTGGAAGACGTACCAAAGTCAATCGATGCGCGGTAGACATTTTCGTCGTCGCCGCTCATAATTTCCTGACGGTCACGAACCATAAGATATCCAATCGGCGCCCGATTTTTTAACAACAGACAGCAGTCCGGCGATTCATTGAGTTTGTAGTAATGAAGCGCACCTTCAATGCCCTCCTTGTTTTCATAGCTTTTCACCTTATGCGCGGTTCCCTTTTTCAACGGTTCAATGCGGTAATCATTGATTTCATAGCAGAACAGGAAATATTCGCTCCAGTCCGTAATTTTCTGGCGCGGCCAGATTCCGGCTGTGCAGAGATTTCTCCAGTAATTGTTGTCGATCTCCCCGGCTGCATATGTTTTGGAAAATTCGATTGCGCCGAGTTTCACCGTTACCTTGATTTTCGTTAGGTTCACACTTCTGGCATTGAACTCACAATCGATCGTGTAAGTCGGTTTACAGGATTCATTTGCCTGCCAAAGCTGCCAGAACGTTTCCGTTACCGGCATCGCAACAAAAAAGTGCGCATATTCGCCGTTTGCCTTCTGCTGGGAAAAGATACACTGCGCAGAAATACCCCCCGCATATTTATGTGTATCCGGAATCATGTCGACGGTCGAATTTTGTTCGATCAGCGCATAGAATACGCGGTCGAGAAACATTTGCATCTTGTTCGGAACGCGCACGCCGAATAGTTTTGTGCCCATACGCTGTGTTTCCGCCGCAAAGAAGCTGCCGACACTGGGCATGTTATCGATATTTAAACCATACGCCGCGGTCAGAGCTTTTTCATATTCAACCAGAATATCCATGTTCTGCGTTTCCGGCGCCTGTTTTCGATACATGGAAATCCATTCTTTCAGCATAAGCGCGTGGATCGGCAGCATGCCAAAGGTACGCTCTTCGCGCTCTTCGCCGAGCATAAACGGCAAAAATCCGTTCTTACTTTCAACGACCGGCGCATGAACCATATCTTTCGTTAAAAACGGAATTCGACCTTCATACGCCTTGCGCAGAGATTGCCATGCGTCTTTTGCGGGAACCAGATGCACTGTCGGCGACGTCATCGCGATCGGATACTCCCGCCCGTCTTTTTCAATATAGTAAATGTCCATAGAAGTCCAACTCTCCCGGTTCGGGCGCATACTGTACGCCGCTTCAAGAAATGGACTTTTTTTCTGTTCATCGCCAAACACAATCGTTCTGGTCTGCAGCGAAACGCCGTAAGATTCCGCCAGCACGACGAGCGCGAGCATGGCGCGCCATTCTCGCTGCGCAATGTGTTCGTATTCTACATAGCTCGGATCCAGCGCCTTGTTCAAAAGCAGCATGTCAAACAGACGATGTTGACTCCAAACATCCGGAACGGAGCTGATACGCTGAAAATCGGTCTGTACCGGCCGCTGTTCCTGCTTCGCGCTCGTAATGCGAAGTTCCTGTCCGATATCGTTCAGTTTTTTCGAGTCTCCGCTGAGTTCGCTTTCGTTCGGGTGAGATGGGAACCAATGATAAAACGACATATTACGCCTCCGTGTTCATGGTCGTTTGTTCTTTTTCGACGCAGCATTCCATCAGCGAAGAAACAAAATACTTCGTCGCCGATTCCGGATTGACTCGAATCGAATTCATCCGCGCTGTAATCGATGCACAGGGAATGCCGGATAAATCAAATGCGGTAGACCCTTTTTTCGCATAATCTCTGACAAAATCATGCGCATGCGGAACATCGTGGTGCGAATCTCCCTCAATATTTAGAAGCGGATGCATACCGTGATGATCCAGTTCTTCCATCCAGCGGAATATACTGTCTGCAAAGGCAAGCGGCGCGCCTAAACCATCCGCTTTGCTTTCATAGAGTTCTTTCATGTCTTTGGGTTGCGCCCATACGGTGCGGAATGCCTCCGGCCGATAACGCCAAGGCGTTTTTACTCCGGCGCTGGTGTGATAATATGACTCGATCATGAGGCAAAAACGCTCCATGCGCAGGATGTAATCTTTAATGGAACGAACGCGCGTTTCGAGCGTGATGTCGTTGGAAACCGGAAACACGTCAAAGTTATCCATCGGGAACGCTACGTCTGACGGAATCTCGGTTGATACATTCTGGTTGGATCTCTTCTTCGGCACAGAAACCTTATGCGCTTTCTGGTTTGCCTGCGGAATGTCGCCCGCAAAATAGCGGCATACGCCGATGGCAGCCATGAGTTCCGCCGGCATGGAGGGATCGTTTTGTCCCTCGTTGTGTTTGCTGCTGCGATCAAGCCGTACTTTTTCCCATTCGCCGGATTCGTTTTTCTTTTCCATCTGCCTCCGGTCGTCGCCAACAAACTGCGCAAATTCAACTTCGGATAGCACCTCGGACGTTTCGTAATACTTCAGCGCCATCTTACTGTTGATGGAAAACAGACCGCTGTCCACGTCTGTGTCCTGACCGATGTCGAAATACGGCAGCATCAGTGTAAGCCCAACGTGATTTGCAAACGGCGCAAAATTCAGCGCGCGTTCGCCTCTGCAGGCGCGCACATATTTTTGCGCCAGCGTCGGCGTTCCGCTAGCCCCCGTTCCGCCGAAGACGGAGCCTGCAAACATTACGCGCAGTTCATCGTTTACACCGATGTCTTTAAAGATCGTTTTCCAGAATCCAGCCGAATTCTCCCAGTCCCGGTCAAAACTCTCCGCCCAGAGAAGCGATCCGATCCGCGGTCTGCCTTTGCAACCGCGGCGGAGATCCATGATCCGGTCATCCTCGCCAAACAGCGCGCGGTAAGCAAGAGACTCCGGTTTGCTCAGATCACGCTCGTTCACAATTCCATCGAGCGTACTCCTGTCCTCTATCTCGGTCATCAATTCCCGCGTTGCGTCTACTCCTTTTGGCCTCCAATGCCGACCCTTGATTTTTTCATCGATCGCCAAAGACATATATGGAATTGCCTCGTTGACGCTGCGTATCATTTCCTCCAGCTCAATTTTGTCGCTGCCCGGCACGATGTCCAGATCGACCAGCCGGATTTCCAGCAAGTAATCATCCTCGCATTTATCGCTCAAAAAGCCGGATGCCGCGAGCGCGACGACGGATTGCGCAACGCGCATCCCAGTTCCGCCGATCGCAACCAATACGAATTTTTTCATATGCTTTCTCCCCCGTTATCGAGTTTTGTCCGCGCGTTTAATACTCTCGTCGATCTTTCGCGCAATCGCTCCGCGTACTTCGCAATTTGTCGCCGGCACGGAGCGCATCGCAAAGCTCCACAGCCAGACGCCGCAAATAACAAACACATAGTAAGGCGCGAGCATTACAGCAACGTTATAGAATGCGTTTGATAAAAACAGATCGATCATCGTGTAAGGGTATATTTGAAAACGCAGCAGTATCATTGCCGCAACGACAATTACAACAAGAATAAAATTCAGCCAGCCCTGAAGCGCGTTTCTGCGGCGCAAACATCTGCCGGAATCATTTTTCTTCTCATTGATGGCAAAGAAGCTCAGGTTCAGCGCAAGCAGCGCTGCAATTCCAGCAACATGGCACCACCGCAAAATTGAAATATATATGATTGCAGTCTCCTGCGAATCATCGTCTAAATAGAACACATTTTGTACCGTAGTTTTGATCAACACCGGCGCCGCAGCCAACAGCAGCGCCAACAGCAAAAGCGAGATAATCCTCAACGCGACTCTTGTCCTCTTTGTTGCGTCCATAATACCCTCCTAAGTCTGATTAATATGCTTATTTCAAAAGGCCTTTCAGTTCCTTTGCTTTATCCATGCTGAAAGCCCATCCGCCAAAGTCCTCTAAATCGTCCCAATGCTGATTGGTGATGTACTTGCCCGGATAATCGCGCACGACAATGCCAAACATTCCCGTCACTACGCAAGCATCCGTTTTGTCGCAAATCGCTTCGCGTGTAATTTCGATTTGCTGATCTCCTACCGCGCCGACAAACAAACTGGATAGAAACGGCGTTTTTGCCGTAGAATCATAGGTAAACCGAGCCGAAGAGGGGGATTCATTCTGCCGGATAAACTCTTTGTCAAACGCTTTTAAATTCAACGTATAGTCTTCAATCCAGTCCATATCATAAAGTGATGCAATTTCGTCCCATTGCGGGTCCGCGCATACATGAACGCCAACTGTAATCAACATCGGTTCATCACGATCCAACAATTGTGTATCTACAGAAAGCTTTACCTCAATTGCGTTATTTCTAAAATTGATATCCTTGCTTTCGCAATAGATGAACGATTGATCCGCATCTACCCATTCCGCTTTAATAACACCGTTCTTTTCCTGATAATTCAAGGTGCGGATATCGACGTTAACGGAATAATCATCCTCTGCCAACGACAGGGATTTCGCCGGCGTCAGCAGACCGAATTTATCCGAAATTGCCCCTTTCGCAGCTGTGTCCAGCAATGAAAACGGAATCGTGCAATTAAACGTAACGTTGTTTTCCGTTTCGCCGCGCGCCTCGGTATATAATTTGACGATGTGAATGTCCTCTAATAATTGCTGATCTGCGTCCGATATGACCGCCGCGGAATCATAAGGAGTTTCTCCGTCGTCGTCCACGATATCTCGAACAATATACTTCACGTCGTAATCGGCTTCGTTATAATCCGGGCACCCAAAGTTAAACTCAAATTTATTAGTGCTATTTTCGATGCTTGAAACGTCATATTCCGAAAAATAGAGCGCATTAACCGGATTTGTATCGTCCAGCAGTCCGCAAGTTTTCAATTTCGTCAGGGCCTTCTCCATGCCGGATAGTACCGCCTGATCATTCCCCATGAAGAGGATATACAACGGATGACGAAATACGCCGTTTGCGTCCCGCTCCAAAACCATATAATCCCGAATGTTTCTCGGCTGTCCCGTGCTCGCCTGAATCGGCAGGTTTTCTATGATTCCGCGAAAATCACCAATGATACCGATCAACCCGACGGAGGCGTTTTCCGGCACCAAAAACGCGTTTTTCATTGCGCTCGCCGCTTTCATGCATCCGTCTTCGGTCGGAATCATTAAGTCTGAAACCAAAATCAGCATCTGATCCGGGTTTTTCTCGTATTGTTTTGCCATCGCTTCAATCACGGTAGCAACGTCATTTGGCTTTTCGCGAAAGAAATCCGAACGCGTTGCGCTCTGGAAAAATGTGTCGCCGCCGTCTGCCGTTCCGGCCGATCCGCTCAAAAGTTTGCTTGCTGCAATATAGTTATGATCGCCCGAAATGGTAACGTCCATTACGGCGGAGAGCGCCGCGCTGTAGCTGGAGCAAAACTGGGACGTAAAGCCCTTCATTCCGAATCCGTCGTCGATTACGACGCAGTAGTCAATGTTCTCTGCTTTTCCTGCTGTCGTATCAACCTGTGGTTTCAGCAGTTCCAGCGCATCATACAACGCCTGTGTGGGAGACATAATCCCATACGGCTCATCCGGAACTTTTTTGACGATCTCGCAACCACTCAAAGCAAAACACGCCATGAGGCTGCAAAGCACACATAGTAACGTTTTTTTCATACGAATCCCCCATCCAAGCGTATCGTATCGATCGATTAAGTTTTTGAATACATCCGATACTGATATATACAATTACACTTTTTATATCGTAGCACCGTTTTTTATACCGCTACAAGGCGTGTAAAAACGCGGTTTTTTGCGTATTTTTACGTATTTTTTATGTGGTAAATAACAAAGCGGTTTTTAAGGCTTTGCATCGGCATCGTTTGTTTTTGTATCGGTTTATCAGTTGAACATATTTTTTCAAATGGTTTTAATCGCAGAGCTGAAAATAGATTCCCAATAATTTTCATACTTCCAGAAAATGCCAATTGCCTTGGCGTACGCATTTCGCAAACCGACTTGCATCTGTGCAAGATTGTATCTTCCGGACGATCCTGCTATAATTTCAACAGCAATTATCCTTTCCGTTTTATATACATCTTTATAATCAGCGCAAAAAACGGAATCAAGTAATCTTGATTTATAAATTTTTTCTGAATCGGTTTTTTAGACTTTGCGTTAAAATACATCCGCCAAACCGAGGAATAACCCGAAGAACGAAAGGGCAGAGATCATGCGAAGAAACCTCCCCGTACAAGTCCGTATCGATCCGTTAAAATCCGCTCATTCCCCGCTGGAGAGCGATCATTCCGCAGGACAAAACGGCAAACTATTTCTGCTGCTTCTGCTTTTTCTGCCTTGCTTCTTTATCCATACCAATCTGGATAACGATATTTGGTTTCTGCTCACCAGCGGCCGTTATGTGCTGCAAAGCGGCATTCCGCATATCGAGCCGTTTACACTGCATCAAAACATGAGCTTCGTCATGCAGCAATGGCTCACGGCTGTCACGTTCTGGAGCGTATATGCAAAACTGGGCGCTGCGGGTTTGATCGTACTTGTGTTTCTTGTGTTTGTGTGTATTGTCGCGGTTACATATAAGCTTGCCATTTTCCTTTCAAACGGCAACTTTATCGCCGCGTTTCTCGCAACTTTTCTGACCGCTGTTTTACTAACGCCCTGGATGACGACACGGCCGCTTATTTTTACGCTGTTGATTCTCATTATCGAGCTCTATTCGCTGGAGCGGTACATCGCTTCGCAAAAAGCGACTTGGCTGATTCCGCTTCCGTTTTTGTCGGCGTTTCTCGTCAACCTGCATGCAGCAATGTGGTTGATTCAGTTTGTGTTTTTACTGCCGTACTTTATCGATTCTTTCCGGTTTAAAGTACTATCGATCGAGGGGCAGGGGTATCCGAAAAAAACATTGCTTCTGACCACCGTTCTCATGTTTGCGACCGGTTTTATTAACCCTTATGGGTTCGACGCAATGACCTATCTGTTCCGTTCCTACGGTTATACGGAGATCGGGTTTGTCAACGAAATGATGCCGCCAAATATCAACGAGCTGCTTGGTATCATTGTCTTTGGAACATTCTTCCTTGTCGGGTGCATCTATTTTCTGTATCGCAAGGGAACATCCCGCCTCCGATACGCGCTGTTAATGCTCGGAACCGCCGTTCTTGCATTATCCTCGACGAGAAGTTTCCCGCTGTTTGTTTTGTGCACTTTCTTTTCGCTGGCATATTTTCTGCGAAAAATTACCCTTCCGCAAAACAAAATAAAGTCTGCTAAAAATGCGCTGCTACTGCGCACGGTTTTGATCGTTCTGGTTGCGATAGAGCTCGGTTATGTGTTTTATCAGAAATATACCGTGATTATCGAGTCGGAAGTTACGCCCGACGTTGCACACGCGGTTGAATACCTAAAAGATCACGAAGATGCCGACGGCATGGTGTTGTATACCAGTTACGACGACGGAGGATATGCGGAATTTTTAGGATTTAAACCATATCTGGATCCGCGCGCGGAAACTTTCGTAAAAAAGAACAACCATGTCGCCGACATCATGAAAGAATACTGTCTGCTGGAAACGGGAGACGTTTACTATGGGGAAATTCTGGATCGATATCAGTTTACGCACCTGATCGTCTCAAAATACGATATCCTCTTCGTCTATCTGCCTTACGACAGCAACTACGAAAAAATCTATGAGGACGATACCTACGCCATCTACAAAAAAATCTGATTTGATACGCTATACGCAAATGCCGCCCGTCGGGCGGCATTTGCTTTATTCTTTCATATCAGATAGTACTTTAATCTTGATATATCAAACCTGTTATCGCTGCAATGCTGTAATGGTTCATCGCAACAGCTTCGATGGTAATACGATAGTTTCTAACTGATTCGAATTGTGAATCGGTTGATCTATGCTATAATGACGATAATCTGCGACTTGCAAAACGCAGATTCGTTAATTGCAGTTACACTTGAAGCTATGATTTTTTGAGTCCTCGTTCTGCTAATCATGAAATGACGTGAAACCGACGGTGTGTATGGAAAAGAAAAACAAACCAAAATATGGATCCCTGAGCAACATTCTCTTTACAATACGGAACATCATCAGAATTGATAAGGTGTTGCTGGTTTCGATGTGCGCGCTCGTGTTTTGCACCGTTGCCCAACCAATCGTTACCGTATATATGCCAAAGTTTATCGTCCAGTTTTTTGAAGAAGGCCGCGGCGTGAACGATTTTCTTCTGCTGGTTGTGGTGTTCGGCGCGGTATCTCTAATCATCGGGCAAATAAAAAGCTTTGCGGACGGATATTTCCCGCGTATGAAATCTTTATACCGGAGTATGCGGCTCGGCGTTGAAATGTGCATGGCGTCCATGAATGTGGATTATAAATATCTCTCCTCTGAGCTAGGACAGTTGGAAAACGAGAAAGCGCAGCATGCAATCAGCAATCCTTCAACCGGTGTGGAACAAATCGTAGTTCGAATTGTTGAATGCAGCGCGAATTTGCTCGGCGCTATCGTTTATATCTTCATCCTGTCTTCGCTCAATCCGCTTGTGATACTGGGGCTTGTCGTTTGCGGCGCGGTCAGCTTTTTAACAGGAAATCTGGTAAACAAATACCGGTTGAAGCACAAGGATACCATCAGTAAAATTGATCAAAAGACATATTATTCAATCACCATATCAAAAGACAGAGCATACGCCAAAGACATCCGCATGTACGGTATGTACGAATGGCTCTCAAGTTTGATGCAGAACTATGTCGGTCAGATGCTCACCTGGAATAAAAAAATATCGCTTCGTATCTTTTTTAGCGAAGCGGTTGACGGGTTAATCGCATTTTTGCGCGATGGGCTTGCTTATCTCTATCTGATCTCCCTCGTGCTCGCGGGGTCAATCCCGGTTTCGGAATTTTTGTTGTATATCAGCGCGATTGCTGGGCTTTCCATGTGGGTGAGCGGATTTGCCAGAAACGCAATTCTGCTGAATACTGCTTCGATTGAAGTATCTGATTTTCGGGTGTTTCTAGATAAAGCGGAAGAAAACCTGCGTCAAGAACAGCCAAAACGAGAATTCGATGTACCGATGAGCATCGAATTTCGAAATGTAGATTTTGCATACGGAGAACACATCATTTTCAAAGATTTTAATGTATTTATAGGAAAAGGCAAAAAAGTTGCGCTCGTCGGCGTAAACGGCGCGGGAAAAACAACGCTTGTCAAGCTCCTGCTCAATTTAATCGAGCCTGACAAGGGCGAAATATTGCTTAATGGCATTGATTCGAAGCAAATCGACCTGAAACAGTATTTCTCACAGTTCTCGATTGCCTTTCAGGATGCTCTGATTCTAGCATATGGGCTGGATGTGAATATCTCCATGCGCGACAGCAACGACACGGATCAGCAAAAGGTTGATCGCGTGATTGCCGAAGCGGGACTTGACAAAAAAGTTCAAAGCATGAAAAAAGGCAAATATACAAGCTGCGAAAAATATTTGGACAGCGAAGGAACGGAATTGTCCGGCGGCGAACGGCAAAAGTTGATTCTGGCGCGCGCCTTGTATAAAGCAGCGCCGGTTTTGGTGCTAGACGAACCATCCGCCGCGCTTGATCCGATTGCCGAATCAAAGCTTTATGAAAGCTATCATGCGATGACGAAGAATAAAACCTCCATCTATATTTCCCATCGTTTATCGAGCACAAAATTTTGCGACGAGGTGCTCCTGCTGGACGGCGGCCATATTGCCGAACGAGGAACCCACAACGCGCTGATGCAGCAAAACGGGATATACGCGCATATGTTTGAGGTGCAGAGTCATTATTACGCGCAGGAAGAAAGCGGTGAACCGGCATGAAAGAAAAAACAAAAAAGCTAAATTCTGCTGCTGTTGCTTCCGCGATAAAAGAGATTCGGCAAATTCAAAAAGGTTTCTTACCAGCACTCGTGCTAAACGCCGTGCTGGAGTCAATAAAACCGTTTATCCCGATCGTTTTTTCTGCAAAAATCATCGACGAACTGATGGGTGCAAAAAACATTCATACGTTGATTCTGCTGGTGATTGCGCTGGTCGGGTCGATGTTTGTTTCGCATCTTCTTTCTGGGTATTTCATGAAACGATATACTGACGAGAAGGATGCTCTGATCAAAAATTACTTCATGAAAATGTCGAAAAAGAGCATGAGGCTTGATTACGAGCAGATTGAAAATCCCGCAACGTTGGATTTAGTAACGATAATCGACGAAGCGTATTCCAATCATCTTGCTATCTGGGACATCGCGGAATATTTGCTCAAGTGCGTGCTTGCTATTTTTGAAATGGTGATCGCGTCCATATTGATTGCTACTACGTTTGCAAACGGAAGCGGCGTTGCGATTGGTGGTGAAGCAACCTTCGTGCAATCCCCCGTTGCGTTTGCGGCAATTGCGGCATTGCTGATTGCGGGCATATTGATCTACAACAATATCCAAGCGCGAATCGGCAAAACAGCGGAAGACGATGTAAAAAACAACCTTGGGTCAAACCGGCATTTTAATTATCTGTTTTTCCGGGTCAGTTACAACTATGAGTGCGGCAAAGATATCCGGCTTTATCAGGCGCAAAACCTGTTAAAAGAGAAATTAGCCGATTATGTGGAACCCGATATTCTGGCGAGCCGAAATGAGTTTGTCAAACCGAATATCAAGCATTTTTCCATACTAAACGCAGTTAATGCGGCCATTTTGACGGCGATTTATCTGTTTATCATTCTCAAAGCATACGTCGGCGCAATTACGGTCGGCGCGATTTTCATTCAAATTAACGCGATCATGCGCTTTTATCAGTCGATTTCAAATTTAATTCAGCAGTATACCATGTTCCGTGTGTCCAGCGAATATTTTGGCCACAGCATCCGGTATTTCGCACTGCCCGAGTCGGAAAAAAGCGGAACTCGACACATTAAAATCAGTCAAAACGACGACTACGTGTTTGCGTTTCATGATGTCTCCTTCTGTTACCCCGGCGTTGATACACCCGCGCTGGATCATGTTTCCCTAACGATTGCAAAGGGGCAGCGGCTCGCCGTCGTCGGCATGAATGGCGCGGGCAAAACCACGCTGGTCAAACTCCTTTGCCGTTTTTACCAGCCTGCCTCCGGTAGTATCACGCTTAACGGTATCGACATATACGAGTATGATTATGCGGATTATATCAATCTGTTCTCAGTTGTTTTTCAGGACTTTGAGTTGTTTTCTTATCCAATGGATCAAAATATCTCCGCTAGCCAGAGCATAGACATAGAACGGTTGGAAAAAAGTCTGGAGAGCGCAGGACTTGGCGGTCTGATGCAGGAACTACACGGAGAATACGGTGTTGCTGTCGGAAAGAACTTCGACGAAAACGGCCGCGACTTTTCGGGCGGCGAAAAACAAAAAATTGCAATTGCGCGCGCGCTGTACAAGGATGCTCCCATCGTTGTTCTGGACGAGCCGACCGCCGCGCTAGACCCGATTACGGAGTTTGAAATCTACTCAAAGTTCAACGACCTGGTTGGCAACAAAGCTTCCGTTTTTATTTCCCATCGACTTTCCTCCTGCAAGTTTTGCCATAACATTGCTGTGTTTGACGAAGGAAAAATCGTCCAATACGGCAACCACAGTGAGCTGTTGGCGGATCAACAGGGAAAATATTTCGAACTCTGGAACGCTCAAGCGAAGCATTATATTGGTGAAACCATCCAATAATTTCTCTCCCTGCGAAATTACTTTTGCACTTGCTTCCGTCCGGAATACGAATATAATGAACTTTGGTTGTCGCCGCTTGCCACTGAACGAATTCGATCAAAATTGGTATACGACTGCCATCGATCAGCATCAACCCAATTCCAAAGAAGCAGGACTACAACGTGCACGATTTAAATTCCAACCGCAAATCAACCTTCATCGGATTCAGCGCCATTCTATTCTGGGGAATGTTGGCGCTTTTTACTTCTTTTTCCGGCGAGATTCCGCCTTTTCAGCTGACCGCCATGACGTTTTTCCTCGCGTTCCTCGCCGGAACGGTTTATTTCATCCGCTCCGGCGCTGATTTTCGCTGTTTGAAACAACCGCTGTCCGTTTGGCTCAACGGCATATTCGGACTGTTTGGATATCACGCGCTGTACTTCATGGCGATGAAAAGCGCGCCGTCGATTGAAGTAAGTCTGATTGCTTATCTCTGGCCAGTCCTGATTGTGCTGTTTTCCTCGTTTCTTCCCGGAGAGCGACTTCGCTGGTTCCATCTGCTTGGCGTCGTGCTCGGATTCTGCGGTGTGTTTGTCTTACTGCAGAGCAACGGCTCCATTCAGTTAAATCCCGCCTATATCATGGGGTACGCGCTTGCGCTTGCCTGCGCAATTATTTGGTCGGTTTACTCCGTCGTTTCCCGGAAAAACAAGGACATACCAACCGTGCTCATCGGCGCGTTTTGCGGCGTCACCGCCGTGCTTTCCTTGATTTGCCATGTCCTCTTCGAAACAACAGTTGTCCCCAAGCCAACCGAGTGGCTGGCCGTTTTCGCGCTTGGCATCGGGCCGGTTGGCCTCGCGTTTTTCGCCTGGGACGAAGGAATGAAGCGCGGCAATATTAAACTGCTCGGTACGCTTGCATACATTGCGCCTTTGCTTTCCAGCGCATTATTGATTCTCTTTCATCGCGCTATGTTTCACATGAATCTGGTAGTAGCCTGTCTGCTGATTGCGGGCGGCTCTCTGGTCGCCTCGCTCGACCGCTTGCGTAAGACGAAACAATAAAGCAACATCCTTCTTTTTTCATCTGCTGATACATTTGCTGCGCATACAATCTATCCTGCATTGAACTCACATAAGGTTATGATATAATAATTCGAATGTTCTCCAGTCGGAGACCTTTTCCCGTATTTCGATATAAGCGCGATTACGCTCTGGAATTGACTTTATTTTGCAGCAAAATTGGAGGAACGAGACCTTATGCTTTTCAACTCCCTCCCTTACGCGATATTCCTTGTTCTTGTTTTTGCGCTGCATTGGCTGCTGCCCAATCGCTTCCGCTGGATCATGTTGTTGATCGCCAGCTACTATTTTTACATGAGTTGGAATCCGGAGCTTGTCGTACTAATCGCGCTCACGACGCTTGTTTCCTATTCGTGCGGTCTTCTCATCGAGCATTTCCGGGGCGCCGAAGGCAGAAAAGCGCATTTATCGAAACTGTTTATGATTCTTGCGCTGGTCATCTGCTTTGGCGTTTTGTTCTTCTATAAATACTTCAACTTTTTCAGCGTTTCCGTTACTTCGCTTCTTCGCGCTTTTTCGCTGCCCGCGCAGGAATTTACTCTCAAGCTCGTTCTGCCGGTGGGAATATCGTTTTATACATTTCAAACGCTCAGTTATGTCGTTGACGTTTATCGCGGCAGGATTTCAGCGGAAAAACACCTTGGGTATTATGCGCTTTATGTCTCTTTTTTCCCGCAGCTTGTAGCAGGCCCAATCGAACGTTCGGATCATTTGATTCCGCAGTTGCGTGCCAAAAGAACGTTTGACTCCGACGAGGGTATTGCCGGATTAAAATGGATTGCGCTCGGTTTGTTTAAAAAGATTGTGATCGCAGATACGCTTTCCGTTTATGTCAATACGGTTTATAACGATCTGCCTACGCATCACGGGTTTTCGTTCGTGATCGCGACGCTGTCGTTTGCAATTCAGATTTACTGCGACTTTTCGGGATATTCCGATATCGCAATCGGCTCTGCCAAACTGCTCGGCGTCAAGCTTATGAAAAACTTCGACAGCCCGTATTTTTCGCATTCGGTGCGCGAATTTTGGAGCCGCTGGCACATTTCGTTATCCACCTGGTTTCGGGATTATGTTTACATTCCCCTCGGCGGAAACAGAACCAAGCTGGCGAGGCATTTGATCAACCTGATGATCACATTTTTGCTGAGCGGACTATGGCACGGCGCAAACTGGACGTTCGTTTGCTGGGGCGCACTGCATGGTTTCTATATTATCGTCGAAACCCTGCTGCGAAAATTCATGCCGCATGCCGCCATTCCGGCGCAGGGCAACCGCGTTTCGCAGACGCTCCATTCGGCAGGACAAATTATTTTAACGTTTATTTTGGTCTGCTTTGCGTGGGTTTTCTTCCGCGCAAACAGTCTTTCCGACGCGGTTTACGGGTTAAGCCATGTGTTTGATGGAATCAGCTCTCCGTCGCAATATTTCGAAGAAGCCGCCATCCAGCTTGGCATCGACCGGTTCGATTTGGTCGTGCGGCTGTTCCCGGTTGGCCTGCTTGCCGTATTTGACGCGTTCAACCGCCGCAAAGATGCCTTTGCTTCCATATCGAAATGGTCGCCCGTGTTCCGTTGGACGGTATATCTGGCGCTGATATGGTTCATTCTGTTTTTCCCGGGCGCGGGCGGCGGCACAGAGTTTATCTACTTCCAGTTTTAGGAGACGCGCATGAAGTTGTTTTTTAAAAAACTGATCGTTTTGCTATTGATTTGCGCGGTCGTCGCCGGTTTCGCGAACCTGGCGTTTTATTTGGTAAAGGGCAGTCTCACGCCGGCTTATGCGAAGCGATTTCTAAATGTTCCGGCTCAGATTCAAATCGCAAATTTAGGCAGCAGTCACGGACAAAACGGGTTTTCCTACCTGAACCATCCGGAGCTGGCCACGGCGAATCTTGCCTACGGCTATCAAACGCTTGAGCAGGATGAGCGCGTGCTGGAAAACTATATCGACCGCTTTGCAGAGGGCGCGACGCTCTATATCCCGATTTCTTCCTTTTCGCTGATTGCCGAACCTTCCACCCGCAGCGATATCCTCGCGCTGAACCGCCGTTTCTATTATTTTATGCGTCGGGATTTAATCATCGACTTTTCCTGGCGGGAATGGCTGGCGGCGATGTCGCCCGGATTGTATTACCCAAGCTGGCTGGCGGATCATTGGGATGTTGACGAATTCGACGAAGTTGCAGACCGGCAGACAAATTCTGACGAAGCGCGAAACGATGCCGAAACCACGCTTGAGGGGCATATCCTCATGTATCAAACAGACGGCGGATATGTTCTCCGCAGCGAAAATGTTGATTGTTTGACGCGTATGGTCGCCTTGTGCAAAGAGCACAATATCACGCCTGTTTTGATTACAACACCATTTTTACGCGAGTACGACGATATCATTCCGCAGGATTTCCTCGCAATGCAGTTGTCTTTTCTGGAAGAATTTACCGCAGAGCAGGGAATTGCGTATCTCGATTTTTCAAGGGATTCAAGGTTCATCGATCGCTATGATCTGTTCATCAACAGCACACACCTCAACAGCGAGGGCGCTCTGTTGTTTACCGATCTGTTGCTGAGCGGCGCTGTTCCGATGCCGGATGAAACTGCTCCAAATTAATCGCTTCCTAACAAAACAAGCGATAAAAATGCCATCCTTCAGGGTGGTGTTTTTTATATCTCTACACGTGCTCTATTGTTTTTCTCGCATATGTTTTTCACGCTGCACGCAGTTTCACTTCTGCTCTGAAACTATAAAGACATCCACCGCCTTGACATTTTGGCCATTTGTCGATATAATTAACGCAAACGTTTGCGTTTGTTTTCCTATAGTTTTTATCTCTTACGTCAAGTTGTTTTTCAAGTCTCATTGCAGAATTGCAGCCTAATTCTCTTTCGCAAAATACAATCCGAATAACTTTACATCGAATTATCCGGCTGGATGAACTATACCGTATCTGGTTTTCACTATTGTTGCAAAAGGAGTTTCATGATGAAAAAACACCGTGTCCTCGCTTCCCTGATTGCATTTATGCTGTTGTTCTCCGCGTTCGCGGTTGCCGGTTGCGCAAAAACCGCAACTGAATCAGATGTGGTTGCCGCGGATACCAATGTCGCAGAAAACGGCGCCACTGCATCCGCTGCCAATGAGCCGGATTATGACAACATGAGCATGGATGAGTTATACGAACTAGCGAAGCAGGAAACGGGAACGATTACGATCTATGCCACCACGTCGACCGCGCAGGTAGCCGTCAGAAAATTTGTTAAGAGTTATCCGGAGTTTGACGGTCGAATCGAGTATATTGAGTCGGACACGGATACCGTGGCGGATCGGATTGAAACCGAAGCCGATACGGGTAACATCAACGCGGACATATTGCAGGTAAAAGACTGCAGCGGCGAAATCTTTTATGAACTTGTGCAGTATGATTACCTTGATATTTACTATCCCGCCAGCGTTTGCTCGCATGTGGATTCGGGTTTGCTTACATACGGTTTGCCGGTTTATGTGACTTGCTGTCCCTGGTTTTATAATACGGAGGTTTACGCCGACGGCTGCCCGCTGACGAGCTGGTGGGATATCGTGCAGGGATATGATACCGCTACGCACTCGTATATCGATGCAAACGGCGTGGATCAGCAATATTGGACGATCTATACGAAAGACATTACATCGCCAGATTATGCCGCGCTTTGGGCGCAACTCATCGTGGACGGCGATTCGATCGCCGCGCAATATGAAACGCAATATGGGGAACCATTGGAATACACATATATGGATGCGTTGCAAAACAATTCCGGAATTATGGAATTCCCCGAAAACAACGGCGGAGCGGAGCTTTTCTGGCGCTTCACGCAGATGGAAATCACAGAACTGGACGATGGTGATCAGGTGGTTTCTGCGGTAGACAAATCTCTAAACGGGCCGACGCTGGGTCTTTGTACCGGCAGCAAGCTCGTCAATATTGACAACGGACTGAACATCGGTTGGGTAACCGGCCTTCAACCATATACCGCTTTGAAAGTTTGCGATTATATTTACACGGTTAAAAACAGCGACAATCCCGCCGGCGCGCGGCTGTTCATTCTGTATATGCTTGGCGGCGAAGACGGGCAAAGCGGTTGTCTTTATGCCTTCAATCAAGTCGGAAAATGGTCGGTGCGGGATGACTATATCTATGATAAAACGCCGTATTCCATCGAAGAGACCAACCTGAAAAATCCCGATTTCGAAGAAATCTACAGTTTTTATCCGGATGTGAAAGCATACTGGATCTACTGGCGGAGCCTTGCGCCGAGCACTTGATGTAGATACGGAAATTGGCAACTCAAAAACATCCGTGCAATTGATTCCTTCGGAATCATAAAAAAACAAAGAGCCGCATTTTGGCGGTTTTTTGTTGTTTTGGCGTGCGCGAAAGGATTTCGCCGATTATCCGGCAGACACTTTTCATATCGCTTGCTGCTTTGTCTGCTGGTCTCAGCTGGTCGCCAAAACACCGGCACCGAAAAGGTCTGATCGTGTATGGCGACACTATCCTCCCGTTACTCGATCATTTCAACAAGGAATCGCGGTTGTATCAGGTGATGATGACGAAACCGGGAGAATCATGGCACTAAAATAATAAGAATAACTGTAGTCTCGTGTGATAAAATAGTTTGTGTCTACAACACTAGCTGACGGGAGTACGAGTATGTCCGACGATCAAAAAGGCTTTGACCCGCAATATGATGATCAGAAGGAAACAGGAGTTATTCTTGTAGGCAAAGCACTGCCGAAGGAAGATGGGTCAACATATCGTAAAGTTGAGCTTTTGCTTGATGAAAAAGAGTCTTATCTGTCCGAAAAGGACTCGGAAGGCACAGAAAAGCCTATAGCGTTTGATGTGCTTGAAAAAATCACTTTATACGAAACTGCAGGCGGACAACAAAAATATCAATGTTGGCTGATGGAATCGGCTCAAGGCAAGTCGATAAATGCTTTACATATCTCAAGGCGGGCAGGCAAAGGTGCTTATGGATCACACGAAGTCACCCTTAATATTAAAGCAATGTTTGCGCTGCATGAATATCTAAGCAAACTTTTTTCATATGATGCACCTCACAAACTTCGAATACCAATTGTACAACCCCAAAGAGAGCCAGCGGATTTGCTTATGTCCGAAAGCCAATTTGTCAAATTAATCAAAGCAAACATTAGAAGTACTGATGATTTTTATAAATTATTACAAGTTCAAAAAATGGAGCTCGCTGTAGCACGACTTGAAGCAATTATCAATGGGGATTTTGAGAACGAGGTTGAAATACAAAAGTTCCTAAAAGAAAACATATGGATGTTCGGTAACGATTATGTGCATATCGTTGAAAATGGAAAAATAAACGCACGAAACATTCTGGATATGGTGCCTCAAGATTTCGAAAGTTATATCGATGTAATCGAAGTTAAGCTCCCTACGGAAAAATTGTTTCATTTTGATGAAAGTCATAAGAACTACTATTGTAGTTCAAAGTTAACTAAGGCTACTGCTCAAACACAAAATTATATTTACGAGCTAGAAGGAATAAGTCAAAGCGAAGAGTATCAACGGGATAATAATTGTAAAATTGTTCGACCGAAAGGTATTATCCTATTTGGTTCGGCAGAGCCCCTAAACGAAGATGAAAAAAGGTACCTACGTATTCTGAATTCTTCTTATCACAATATGCAAATAATCACTTACCAGCAATTGCTTGAAAAAGCAAAAAACACACTCGAAATACTTAAGAGTAAAGATCAGTAATGCAACTATCCCGCCTCACCAAGGCGGGTTTTCTTATGCTCGAAAGGAGCTGATGCCATTTGAGAGATTATTCCCTTATCCTTCCTTTACCGTTTATTGTAGCCAATTCAAATGGCTTCTCTCCTTAAAATTGCGTAATTGAACTCGCATTCATTATATTGACTTTTCTCGTCAATTCTGTTTTAATAATCGAGCAATAAGTGCGTATAATTAATCAGCACGAAACTTTGACAAGTTTCGTGCTTTATTTTATGCCCACAATTAATGAGGAGAATTTAATGGATTTTTACATGAAGTTACCACGCAGCAAAAAGGAATTCGCATTGTTTATGGCAGTGATCTCAATTATATCCGTCAACATCATAGCCCCGTTGATCACTTGTTTTGAGTTGGGATTCAATCTGCATGTCTGGGCAGACACGCTCTCTGTCATCCCAATGATTTGGATTGCTGTAGTTGCCGTTGTATTAATTACTTACAAGCCTGCTGAATGGTTAACCTCACGCATCGTAAAGGAACAGGATAGTTTCGGTTCACGCGTAACTATCAATATTCTCTGCACTGTATTTCTTATTTCAATTTTGCTAACTGTTGTCGGCACATGGATTGGAACACGACAAATCAGCATTGAACCAATTCGTTTTTTCTTCTACAAGTGGCCACGCAATGCAGCAATCTCATTTGTTGTCGAGGCTTGTATCGCCCAGCCTATAGCACGGCTTGTAATGTTGAAGTTGCATCAACGAAATGACGCGAAATCTATGGAGACCGCCTAAGTTTACAGAATTCATCGTTTTTGGTAAAAATCGGTTCGAAAGAATGATGCGCACGTTTCAAGAATGGACAACTAACGAGCAGAAGTTAGAATTTTTCTGAAAATTCGGCTGGCTTATGAAGGATGTAGCCGCTCAAACATATAATGTTCTTTCAAGTCAAATAAGTAGTGCGAAAATAAATAACGCTTGATTGATGTTGCTTATAGTCCATCGTTAACAATCGACATTGCCAGCATATTATATAAGAACATCCTCT
>QKAN01000176.1 GCA_003246365.1 Clostridia bacterium | reverse complement strand
CGTTCAACTTGGGAATTATGGAAGCAAATGCGTGCTCTATGGCTGCGGGGCTGTCCGTTACTGGGTTTGTGCCCTTTGTGCATTCGTTTGCAGTATTCACCTCCCGGCGTATGGCGGACCAGATATTTCTCAGCTGCGCATATGCGGGTTTGAATGTCAAATTGATTGGCGGCGATGCGGGTGTAAGCGCTGCGACCAACGGCGGCACACATATGGCGTTTGAGGACTTTGGCGTTTTGCGCAGCATTGTGGGTGTTCGTCTCTTTGAGCCTGCGGACAATGTTGCGATGCGCGCGCTGATCCCGAAAATTGCAGACGAGTACAGCGTGGATTACATCCGTATGCCACGTAGAAGCGTGGTGAAAATTTACGACGAAGGAGAGTCATTCGTCCCTGGCGAAGCAAAACTCCTGCGGGAAGGCGACGACGTGACACTCATCGCATCCGGTGTATTGGTATCGGAAGCATTGCTTGCGGCAGACTTCCTTGCTGCCGAAGGAATCGAAGCCCGCGTGCTGGATTGCTTTACGATTCAACCGCTGGATATTGCCCGTGTGGTTGAAAGCGCAGAAAAGACAGGCTGCGTGGTCACCGCTGAAAACCACAACATTATTGGCGGACTTGGCAGCGCGGTGGCGGAGACACTGGGCGAGCACATGCCGGTGCCGATGGAGCGCATCGGCGTACGAAACTCGTTTGGCGAAGTAGGGTCTCAGGCATACCTGATGGATCACTTTGGCCTTCGCGCAAAGGATATCTGTTCTGCTGCGCGTCGCGTGATCAAACGAAAACAGGCACTGCAATAATATTCATCAAATTTTTTGTGTCGATAAATATGTGGAGGGAAGAAAATATGAGCATCGAGCGGTTAAAGCCATTTATCAATGGAACATTTATTGAGAGCGTAACAGCGAAATATATGCCGGTGTATGACCCAAGCACAGGCGATGTCATCGCCGAAACACCCTGCTGCACGGCGGATGAGGTTGCCGCTGCGGTTGCGGCCGCAAAAACCGCGTTTCCCTCCTGGTCGGAGACCCCGTGCGCTAAGCGCGTAGAGGTGCTCTATCGCTTCCGCGAGCTGCTGATGAGAGATTTGGACGAGTTGACATACGTCCTCTGCCGTGAACACGGAAAAACCTGGGATGAGGCGCGCGGCGATCTGCTCAAGGTCAAGGAACCGGTCGAGATCGCTCTTGGCGCGCCGTCTCTGATGATGGGCGAATCGCTGATGAACGTGACGCCGGGTTTTGACACTACGCTTTACCGCGAACCGCTTGGCGTATTCGTCGGCATTGCGCCGTTTAACTTTCCTGCGATGATTCCGATGGGGTGGATGATGCCGATGTGTATTGCGACAGGCAATACGCTCGTGCTGAAATCGGCAAGTATGACGCCGATGACCTCGCTGCGGCTTGCAGCACTCCTCAAAGAAGCCGGTTTGCCGGACGGGGTGGTCAATATCGTCACCTGCTCGCGCAACGGAGCGGAGCTGCTGCTGTCGCATCCCGATGTCGCGGGAATCACGTTTGTCGGTTCCACTTCGGTTGGCTTGCATATCTACGCAACTGCAGCGGCAAACGGGAAACGTGTCAGCTGCCTGTGTGAGGCGAAGAATCACGCGCTGGTGCTGGAAGACGCGCCGATAGAGCGCACGGCCGCCGGCATTCTTAACTCCGCTTTCGGCTGCGCCGGAGAGCGATGCATGGCGCTGCCGGTCGTGGTAGCCCAGGAGAGCATTGCCGATGCGCTCGTTGCCGAAATGCTCCGACAAATCAAAACAAAGAAAATCGGACCGGCGTATGACAAGACAACGGATCTTGGCCCGCTCGTAACAGCGGAACACCGAAACAATGTGCTTTCTTGGATTGAAACCGGAATCCGCGAAGGAGCCGAACTTGTATTGGATGGAAGGGATACGGTTGTTGCCGGATATGAAAACGGGTTTTATCTGGGGCATACAATCTTTGACCATGTGACGCAGCACATGCAGATCGGAGCAAGCGAGATTTTCGGGCCGGTACTCTGTATCAAGCGTGTGAAGGACTTTGAGGAAGGCCTTGCGCTGATGAATGAAAATGAGTTTGCCAACGGTTCGGTCATATTCACGCAAAGTGGATATTACGCAAGAGAGTTTGCCAAGAGAACGCACGGGGGTATGGTCGGCGTGAATGTCGGCATTCCCGTACCCGCCGGTATGTTCCCGTTTTCGGGACACAAGCGCTCATTCTTTGGCGATCTGCATGTGCTCGGCAAAGATGGGCTGCGGTTCTACACGGAGTCCAAGACGGTCACAACGCGCTGGTTTGATGAAGACGAACGCAAGCGCTCGCATGTCGGAACATGGGATGGCGCGATGTAAAGCGCAGTAAAAACAGCAACGCATTTGAATGACAGGTGGAGGCGAATCGAAATGAAACGTACCGGCGGACAGATTATTATGGATTACCTTGCGCATGAGGGGGTTCCTTATGTGCTCGGCATTCCAGGTCATGGCATACTCGGATTTTTTGACGCGCTGCGCGAATCCGTAGCAGCTGGGAAAACCAAATATATTCAGGTCAAACATGAACAGAGCGCCGTGCACATGGCGGACGGGTATTTCCGCGAAAAAGGCGAGCCGCTTGCTGTATTTACGTCCAT
>QKAN01000196.1 GCA_003246365.1 Clostridia bacterium | reverse complement strand
GTACTCGTATGAAACTGAAACCTTTAGCCGATCGCGTTGTTGTTATCAGCATCGAGAACGAAGAGGTTGTTAAGGGCGGCATCGTTCTGCCGACAGCCGCAAAAGAAAAGCCGCAGATGGCGGAAGTTATCTCGGTTGGCCCCGGCGGCGTAGTGGACGGCAAGGAAGTCGTCATGTATGTCAAACCCGGCGACAAAGTGATCTGCTCCAAGTATGCAGGCACCGAAGTTAAGCTGGACGACAAAGAATACCTCGTCGTTCGTCAGAGCGATATCCTCGCGGTTGTGGAATAATCAGGAGGGAAACGAATTATGGCAAAGCAGCTGAAGTATAGCGAAGAAGCGCGCAGAGCGCTCCAGGCCGGTCTAGATAAACTGGCCAATACGGTTAAAATTACCCTTGGACCCAAAGGACGCAACGTCGTTTTGGACAAGAAATATGGCGCGCCGCTGATCACCAACGACGGCGTAACCATCGCCAAAGAAATCGAGCTGGAAGACCCATTTGAAAACATGGGTGCGCAGCTTGTCAAAGAAGTCGCCACCAAGACCAACGACGTCGCGGGCGACGGCACCACCACGGCGACCCTGCTCGCGCAGGCAATCGTTCGTGAAGGAATGAAGAACGTTGCCGCAGGCGCTAACCCGATGGTCGTTCGCCGCGGTATTGAAGCCGCCGTCGCGGAAGCGGTGGAAGGCCTCAAAGCGCTCAGTAAGCCCGTCGGCAGCAAGAACGCGATCGCGCAGGTTGCGTCCATCTCTGCCGGAGACGAAAACGTTGGCAAACTCATCTCGGATGCAATGGAAAAGGTTGGCAACGACGGCGTTATCACCGTTGAAGAAAGCAAGACCATGAAGACCGAGCTGAATATCGTTGAAGGTATGCAGTTTGACCGTGGATATGCTTCCGCATACATGGTAACCGATACCGAAAAGATGGAAGGCATTCTGGAAAATCCTTACATCCTGATTACCGACAAGAAAATCGGCAACATTCAGGAGATTCTCCCGATTCTCCAGCAGATTGCCCAGCAGAGCCGTTCGCTGCTCATCATTGCGGAAGACGTCGAAGGCGAAGCGCTCACGACTCTGGTACTCAACAAACTCCGCGGCACGTTTAACTGCATCGCGGTCAAGGCTCCTGGCTTTGGCGATCGCAGAAAAGCAATGCTGCAGGATATCGCAATTCTGACCGGCGGCGAAGTGATCTCTTCCGAAATCGGCCTCGACCTCAAGGAAACCCAGCTGACCCAGCTTGGTACTGCCCGTCAGGTTAAGGTTGACAAGGACAACACGATCATCGTCGAAGGTTCGGGCAATGCCGAAGATATCAAGGCGCGTGTTGCTGCGATCAAAGTTCAGATCGCTGAAACCACATCTGATTACGACAAAGAAAAGCTGCAGGAGCGTCTTGCCAAGCTCGCTGGCGGCGTAGCCGTTATCGCAGTTGGTGCGGCAACCGAAGTTGAGATGAAGGAGTTCAAGCTCCGCATCGAAGACGCACTCTCCGCAACCCGCGCGGCTGTGGAAGAGGGCATCGTCCCCGGCGGCGGCGTAGCGCTGTTGAATGTTAGCGACCGCGTGAAGAAGCTTGCGGAAAGCTCCGTTGGCGACTTTAAGACCGGTGTCAACATCGTTCTGCGCGCACTGGAAGAACCGATTCGCCAGATTTCAATCAACGCTGGTGTTGACGGTGCAGTCGTCGTCGAAAACATTCGCCGCGAGAACAAAGTTGGCTTTGGTTACAATGCCGCGAACGACACTTACGGCATGATGGCGGACGAAGGCATCATCGACCCGACGAAGGTTACACGCAGCGCGCTGCAGAATGCATCTTCGGTTGCGGCGATGGTTCTCACCACCGAAAGCCTTGTTACCGATATCCCGACGCCTCCGGCGCCCGTTGCGGCACCCGGCCCGGATATGGGCGGCATGTATTAATTCAACACAAACCAAAAAGAACGCGGAGCAATCCGCGTTCTTTTTTAATTTTCGCAATCTGAATAGACTAAACAGGTTATTCTTCGTCTTCACCTAGCCTTCTTAAAAAGCGAGCGGGTTCTGTTAGAAAATCCTTTAGAAAGTTTATATTTTCCAACTTTTGAAAAGAACTTTCTTTTATATGATTTTCTTCAAATGTGTAGAGCGTTGCATTCGGATATGCTAAAAGAACGGGGGAATGTGTGGAAATGATAAACTGGCAATTGCGATTGACTGCATCGGCTATCATATTCATGAGTACATACTGATTAAAGTAGGATAGCGCGCCTTCCGGTTCATCCATCAGATATAAGCCTTTTTCAGTTAAACGAGAACCAAAGAAGTCAATATACCCCTCTCCATGTGATTGTTGAGAAAGTTCATCGCTATACATGTGCTTCATCTCATATAATCCGGAAGCATGCGGGAGGGCGGCAAGACTTTTCGCATAACCGGATCGCCCATCATAATCGCGTTGAATGCGCTCCATTTCAAGCATTTCTTCTCTTATCATGTCTTCGCGTGCGTCAATATATCGGGTAAAATCCTCAGCTAGAAAAAAGAAACTGCGCTTTGGTTTCAATGTAAATTCCGCGCGAAATGCACGGGATGAAGAAGCAAAGTTATCGTGTGCGCGCCGACTCGCGCGTGTATCTCCGATGCGTACGGCATTCGTCAGTGCGGAGATGAGTTCAATCAGGGTCGTTTTTCCGCTTCCGTTGTCGCCAGCAATCAGCGTCACGGGGTTGGTAAATTCCAAACGTTCAATTTCCGCGATTTGCGGCAGATTGAGCGGATACATTTCCGTGGCCATTTCGATTTCTGATCTTTTGATTGCTCTTAAATAAATCATAGTTGGATTATAGCATGTGTGTATCTATGAAAGAAGAGCAGCACTTGCCGCTCTTCTTTCTTCGTTGAGTTAATTATTCTACAATCACTGTGCCGTCTTCATGAACCTCGACTTTCGCACCGGATTGCACATAGGTAAGAAATTCATCGCCAAGGGTATCGACCACTGGCATGCTGACATCTGTCCATACATCCGCAAGGATGGCGCCCGCGGCGGCGAGGGAGTCGATGGGCTTGCTAAAGAGCATACATGCCGGCTGTTGGCCCAGCGCTGCCGCGCAGTAGAGTACCATACCGCCCGTTGTTGACCCAATCGTCTGCGGAAGACAAAGTGCAGCGCCATGCATTGGCTTTTCGTATATGTCGGGGTTGTTCTGGTCGGAGCACTTTGCGTTCTTGTCCTTAAACATCAACGCTTTTTGGAAGCTGGCCAGCGTGTTAAACCCCTTTTGCGAAACGAGTGCATTCGCGGTTGTGTTTCCCGAAACGACGACGCGTCCATGAAATGTTTTCGACATTTCAGTTTCCCCCTTTCGCAAGAAGCTCAATTATTTCTGCATCGGTGTGATACCGCGCGGAGGTATAGGTGCGCAATTTGTTGCTGTTCGTCACAACCGGCATCTTTCCGCAAAGCGGATTGTTCATGTACATGAGCGGGCAGATATATGACAAGATAACGCCCATTCCGGTCAGCCGTTGATAGTCCGGCGTTTGACGGAATTCTGCTTGAACAGCGGTAGGGGATGTGAACACGGTTGGAATCGCAACGGTTTTGCGACCGGCTTTTTCAAGAGCGGCCCCCAACGCGTCCGTCCAGTCATGCAACTGTTTCAGCGAAAGATGCGGACAACCGACAAAACATAGTTTCGGCTCTGCGTTCGGGTCTTTCCAAATGACGGGATAGCTTGCTCGAACACGCTCTAGTTCCGCGTCGTCGATTACATATGTGTTCGCATCGGGCGCGATTAATGCATCAGCTTGTTCGACCGCTTCCGGCGTTAACCCTGCAATGTGATAGAGCCCGACAGCGCCGTTGCTCGCGGTTGCCGCACCGAAATCCTTCAGGTATGCAGTCGCGTCGTCGTTTAGTTCGCTGCCGATAAACGCCGTTAACCCTTTCACATATGGAACGTCTTCCATGACTTTCATGCCGATTGCGCTACCAAGAATTTGCGCTTCCGGTTTCTTCGTTGTCTTGATTTCAACGACCCAAGTCGCCTTGCGGCCTTCTTCCGTAAGCAAACCGAAATACGGAACAAACCCTGCTATACTGCCGAACAACTCCAAAATGCCGCTGTTTCGGTTGCAACGTGCGCCGAGTACGCTGTTTGCGTAAACGACCGCGCTGCTCTCCGCCCAACTTAACACATCACCTTTAGCAGGTTTGTTTCCAACCTGATCGAGATAGCAGGCGCAGGTAAATGAATCGTCGCTGAGCAATCCAAGCGTTTCAAGCTGCTTTTCATAGCTGGCCTGCTTGGAATACATGACGTGGAAAAAGAGATCCTGCAGCAGGTTTTTTGGCACATTCGGATCCAGCGGACGCGGATCAGCAGAAAACTTCTGCCCGGATAGCACGCCGCTTTGAATCAGCTGATCCATAAGCGCGTAAACGGGTTTCATAACAGACAAGCCAAAACTCGTGACAAGATGTCCGCAGCCGCCCGTAACGGGAACCATCTTTTCCGCGCCGAACGTTTCGCCGTACATGACCAGAGACTTTACCACTTTGGCCATGGTTTCGCCTTTTTCGCCGTTTAGTAAGGCCTGTTGTTCAGGCGTAAGTATCATTGGCATACTTACCTCCCTTAAATCCGCGTGCCGAGAGCATACGCAGCGCGACAGGCTTCCAGCACACGACCGGCAGAGAAGCTATCGCCAATGTTATAGAGTTCCGGTGCGACAAGTTCCTTGAGTCCGTCCAGATATGCAGCATCGTCGGGACGACCGCCCATGGCGAGCACGACCAGATCAGCATCCAGCGAAACAAGCTCGGGTACATTGCCCAGCTTCGGCGCAAGTGGGTTTTCGATATTCTCCGGTAAAATCGGCTGCCAGGTGTTGTATGGGTTCGGTACATTTTTGTGCGTGTTTTTCTCGATGACAACATGTTTTTCATCGAACTCTTTCACCATCGCACAGTTGATCAGTTCGACACCCTGATCTTTGAGATAATGGATGATGTGTCCGCGGTTAGCAGTGCATGTGCCCTTCATGAAATAGGGAAGCATCTCAACAACTTTGACATTGCAGTCGGCTTTTTCATAGGCAAGCCAATATGCGGTTTCGCAGCCGACGACACCGCCGCCGATGACGACGATATTTTTTGCATTACCTAGTATTTTGTCATCCAACAAAAGGTCGGTCGCCTCAACGTGCTTAACCTTATCCAAACCGGGGATTTTCGGCGTACCGCTTTTGGTTCCAATGGCATACACAACCGCGTCGTATTTTTTATTTTTTAGCTGTTCGATTGTCACTTCGGTGTCCATGTGAACATCCAGATCATATGCTTTTTGCGCTGCTTTCAACTCATTTTCGAGATAGAGCAGATAATTCTGGATGTCAAATTTAATTCTCGGCACGCTGCCGGGAACGATCTTGCCGCCGATGCGACTTGTTTTCTCGTAAAGATCAACTTTGTGACCGCGGCGCGCTGCCATGGTCGCAAAGAGAACACCGGCAGGACCCGCGCCGACGACCGCAATCTTTTTCTTTGTTTCCGCCGGAGAAATCGCTTCCGGCATGATCTCTTCAAACCCTGTTCGGGGGTTGACCGCGCACTGCGGATGACCACCGTCTACAAATTCGTTAATACAGCCTTCCTGACAGCCGATGCACGGACGAATTTCAGAAACTTTTCCCGCATAAGCTTTGTTCGGCCATTCAGGGTCGGCAAGCAGAGGACGACCGAGCATAACCATATCGCACATGTCGTCGCGCAGCGCTTTTTCTGCTAGGTCAGGGTAACCGAGTTTTCCTACCGCGACAACTGGAACGGGGATACCGGCGTTGCTGACGACTTTCAATTCGTCAAAGCGATCCTTTACGAGTTTGCTGACGTCGAGGAAACAACCCGCAGGCATTCCAGCCGGCGGATGCGGCAGCCACCAGTTATCATAGCAGCCGAGATCAACGTCGAACATGTCAACTCCCGCTTTCACAAGATTGACCATGTAGTCGAGCGTTTGTTCTACGGTTCTGCCGTTTTTAAACTTCTTCAGCGCCTTCTCGTTCATCCCATCCTCACCGTATGTTTCGTTAAGAGCGAGGGAGAGGTCGATACGGTACATAATAGGATATTTTGCGCCGCCTCTACGACGGATTTCCTTTACGATATCGATTCCAAAGCGTTGCCAATCGGAATACTTTCCAAGTTTTCGGCGGTTAAAGGCCGGGTTGGTCAACTGCTCTAATAGATAGCCTTCGTGCCCGTGCAGATAAACGCCGTCTAGCCCTGCGGCTTTTGCGTCTGCTGTTGCTTGGCCGGCATTCTTGATGATCTTATGAAGTTTTCCGCCGGATAACGGCATGCAGGGGATTTCAGGAATGTAAAAATTCGGGTTCAATGAGGCGGATACCGGAAATTTCGTTTGCGTAATCAGGCACTGCGGATTGCCGACGCGTCCAAGGCCGGGCGTTAGCTGAACAAAAATGCGTGCGCCGTAGTTGTGGCAACCCTGCGCTAGATCGCGCCAGCCGGAGAAAACGGTGCGGCTGCGATCGATTCTGGGAAAGTAAGAAAGCCCTCCCAATTCCGTGATTGAATGATCGATTCCATGGCTGATCGGGATTAGTCCGGTCGTGATTAGCCCAACGCCGCCCTTTGCGCGTGCAAAGAAATATTGCTGCATTTTTGCATTCGGGCGACCGGTTTCTTCCGCCATGTCGATGTTACCCATCGGCGCCATGACGAGACGGTTCTTAATGGTCACTCCATTGACTCGAATCGGCGAAAACATCCGAGAATAGGGATATAATTCGCTCGTCATCGAAGCAGATCCACCCGCGCAGTTATGGTTATCCGCGGCGCAGACCCAGTTTCCGTAGCTGTCAATCAGCTGCTGAACAAACGCATCTTTTTTTAACATAGTCGCTCCTCATTTTTGATTGGCTTGTTAGAATTGTAATTGCAATATATCGATATTACTTTATCAAATAGCGTAATACAAATCAAGAAAACGCAGAGCGGACATGGTGACAAAACATGTAAAATGTTCCTGATGATTCATATATTATGTTATATTTGTATGACTTCTATTAATAGATTATGCTTTGATTGAATTCTACATATATCGTTGCGATGTTTATCAACAAATAATTAGAGAAATGTAAACATGTTCACAATCTTGACTTTGGCTTTTTATCGAGTCAATGGTATAATGTCAAAATGGAAAATATGCGTAATACACAGCAGATTATCAGCGATGTGCTCCCGGGTTCGCCCGCGGAGCGTGTCGGGTTACGCATAGGCGATGCACTTTTAGCGATTGACGGTGAGCCGGTGATCGATTTGGTGGATTATGAGCATCTTTCCGCGAACGAACATATAACGCTAACCATCTGCAAAAAAGATGGCAACATTGAGCGAGTTGATATTGAGAAAGACGATTATGAGCCGCTGGGGTTGACGTTCGCAACAAGTCTTATGGACAAAATGCGCACCTGCAAGAATCATTGTGTATTTTGCTTTATCGACCAGATGCCGAAAGGCGGACGTTCAAGTCTGCATGTGAAAGACGACGACTGGCGGATGTCGTTCATCATGGGAAACTATGTTACGCTGACAAATCTCGATGAACGCGAGCTAAACCGCATCATTCGACGCAGAGTAAGCCCGCTTTATGTTTCGCTGCACGCGAGCGATCCAGAAGTGCGGCGAAAGATGATGAAAAACCCGAATGCGGGCGAGATTGTTCCGCAGCTGAAACGACTTGCTGCGGCCGGACTACAATTTCATCTTCAAATTGTTCTTTGCCCCGGGTTGAACGACGGTGATGTACTTCGCCGTTCCATCGATGATATGCTGGAACTATATCCATACGCGCAGTCGCTTGCGATCGTTCCAGTAGGGCTAACGCGGTTTCGGGATGGATTGACTCCTCTGCGTAATTATACCGCTGAAGAAGCGGCGCGGATGATTGACGAAATTGAACAGAAACAAGTTGAGATCAAAAAGAAATACGGAACCCGGTTTGTTTTTTTGGCGGACGAATGGTACACACTATGCGACAGAACATTACCGGACTATGATGACTATGAAGGATTCCCGCAGATTGAAAACGGCGTAGGATTGCTGCGTTTGTTTGAAGGGGAAATGCTCGAAGCATTGGAAGACAGAGAACCGCTCAAACAGAAGAAACAGTTCTTCATGGCAGGCGGCGTATCTGCGGAACCGTTTTTTCGCGAGTCATACCAGCAACTGATTCCATATGGTATCGAAATTAAAACGCACGCAATTAAAAATCGGTTCTTTGGCGAAAGCGTTACCGTTGGCGGCCTTGTAACGGGCGGAGATCTGATCGATCAGCTCAAGGGCGAGGAATTCGGCAGAGCCTTATTAATACCGCGGGCAATGCTGAAAGCGGACGAAGAAGTTTTTTTAGACGGGGTTACAAAGGCAGAAGCGGAGGCCGCGCTGCAAACAAGAATTTTGCCGGTTGCAACAGGAGAGGATCTTGTTGAAATCGTATTTTCGGAATAGTAGTATCGAACTTATAGAAGTAGAGGAAGTTGGGGGAAAACCATGCAGAAACCATTAGTGGCGATCGTCGGCCGCCCAAACGTCGGCAAATCGACACTGTTTAACCGCCTGATTGGAAGGCGTGTTGCGATTGTGGAGGACACACCGGGTGTCACGCGGGATCGCATCTATCAGGACGCGGAGTGGCTGAACTATGCGTTTACGCTGATTGACACGGGCGGTATTGAACCGGCAAGCGAAGATATCATCGCGCAGCAAATGAAGCGGCAGGCAGAGCTTGCCATAGAAACGGCTGACGTGATTGTTTTCCTTGTTGACGGCAGGGAAGGCATGACAAGCGCGGATATGGATGTTGCGGAGATGCTCCGCAGATCAAACAAACCAGTCGTGCTTGCGGTCAATAAAGTAGATGCGCCGAAGTTTGAAGAAGCGATGTACGAATTTTATTCGTTAGGTCTCGGAGATCCGTTTACGATTTCAGCGGCGCAAGGTCTTGGCCTTGGTGATCTTTTGGATGAAGTCGTAAAGGATTTTCCGAAGATGGAAGAAGACGAAGAAAATGAACGCATCAATATTGCGGTTGTCGGAAAACCGAACGTTGGAAAGTCCAGCCTGGTCAATGCTCTTCTAGGCGAAGAACGCGCAATTGTGAGCAACATTCCCGGTACGACGCGGGATTCTATCGATACGCCGTTTACCCGCAACGGACGCGAGTATACGCTGGTTGACACCGCGGGAATTCGCAGAAAACGTAGCGTTGAAGACGAAACGATCGAACGGTATAGTGTAATTCGTTCGCTCGCTGCAATTCGCCGTGCCGATGTGGTTCTCATCGTTTGCGATGCAAGTCAGGGATTGAGCGAACAGGATGTACGAATCGCAGGATATGCGCACGAAGAAGGCAAAGCTAGCGTTTTGATTGTCAACAAATGGGATCTGATCGAGAAAGATACGCACACGATGAATGCGTTTCAAAAGAGTCTCGGCGCGGATCTTTCATTTATGAGCTATGTTCCAATGTTGTTTATCTCCGCTAAAAGCGGACAGCGTGTCAATAAAGTTCTGGAGTTGGTAGACAATGCCTTCGAGCAAAGCCGCAGGCGCGTAACGACCGGACAGCTCAACGACACAGTCAGCGAAGCGGTTACGATGAACGAACCGCCGAGTGATAAGGGCAGAACGCTGAAAATCTATTATGCCACGCAGGTTTCTGTTCAACCGCCGACGTTTATTATATTTGTCAATGACACGGATATTGTGCATTTTTCTTATGAACGATATTTGGAAAACTTTTTCCGCAAAACGTTTGGATTTGAGGGAACGCCGATTCGGATTTTCTTTAGAAACAAGAAAAAGGAAACCGAACAGTAATCGCGTAAAATTGACTTTCTTTTGAGATTTTTGTCGTAAAATAAGCGAGTCAATTCATTGATGTTAACGACCAGAAGAAAACTCCAACTCGGATTTTCTTTTGTGATGAATAGAAGGGATCCGAAGAATGACTTTTTTTCAGGGTATTTTTCCGCTCCAGACTTGGACGGGACTGATTTGTTTGCTTGTTGGCTATTTACTGGGCAACATCCAAAC
>QKAN01000027.1 GCA_003246365.1 Clostridia bacterium | reverse complement strand
AAATCACTCAATTTTCGGCTGCGGCGAAGTCATTGCACAGTCGGATTCAACAATTACCGTTCGTTTTCAGGCGGATAACGAAGAAAAGAAGTTTTTATATCCGCAAGCTTTTAGCCAGTATCTCACTTTATCCAGCACCACTTTGGCGCCGGAACTGCAATCCGAGTTGAGTGTTTTGCAGGAGCAGATGATCAAAGAGCGGCAGCGAATTGAAGCAGCAAGGTTGGCCGAGCGGTTGACGGCGAGAACCGTAACCCCTGCTACCAAGACAAAAAGCACATCTCGGACACGGGCGAAAAAATAAATTCGTAAAAACCCAGATATTCTGGCCTTCAAAAGCGTCCACGAATCCGGATGCTTCTGTTTAGCAGTTGGGCCATAGCCGTCTTTCGGATTGCCCCTTCCCTTTCTCTGCATAGAAATTTGAATGAAAGCGTGGTAAACCGTGAACATCGTTGATGAATTGGTTCAGCACAACAAATTTGGCTTTGGGCGCGTTATCAGTCAAACAAAAAACAGCGTTTTGGTGGAATTCTATAACGATCATAAGCAAAAGGAATTCCCTTTCCCTTCCGCTTTTCGCAGCGAAATGCAACTGTCCGACCCGCTTGCACAAAGCGATTTCGAGTATGAAGCTTCCCACCCGGAAAAACAGCCGTCAAACACTTCTTTCGATTTTTAAACCTCTTTTAAACCCGCTGCCATCGAGATTCCGGGGTCGCTTCCCATTGGCGCCGATCCGAAATGCGCTGGTTTAGATAACATTTCACATTAATAATATCAGTAACCTGATTCAATGTTCGACCATACAGCTGAATAGCTCAATAAAAAAAGAATCGCGCGCATAATGCGCACGATTCTTTTGATTTGTGTCTAAACGATTATTTCATTCGCCTTGTTTCTTCCGCTTCACCTGCCGGTTTAAAGAATCGCACATGCGTGTTATTCCAGTTCGTAGTTTTCATCAATTGACGCAACACATTCCGCTAGCATTCCGTTCTCAAACGTTGATTGCTCGGTCATATCATTGCCGCAACACGAAACTCGCACAGTTTCAACGATCTGCCCACTTGTTTGATGTCCTTGATATCCAAAGAAACGTTTGATCGTTGCGATAGCGCTCTGTTCCGTTATACTCCGTATCTCGCTAGATTTGTCTGCGAATTCCGGCTGGCTTTCAAGCTCGCGATAGGTGAGCACAATCACAATCACCGACGCAACAAACGTTAGGATATCGGAAACAGGCATGGAATAGAGTACGCCGTCCAACCCGAACCAAACGGGCAACAGCAACGCAAAGCCAACGCCAAACACCACTTCTCGAAGCATGGATAGCATCGTGGATGTCCACGCTTTCCCCAGAGATTGCAAATATATAAACGACGCTTTGTTCACGCAAGCAAGTATCAACATGCTAAGGTAAATGCGGAAGGCTTTGATTGCGAAGCTTGTGTAATATACGCTTTCATTCGCAGCCCCGAAGATACCGATCAGCTGGATCGGAAACGATTCTACAACGACAAACGCAATCGCACCGATTGCCGCCTCGGCAATCAACAGTCTTGTAAAAATTTGTTTTGCCCGATCCTTTCGCCCCGCGCCGATATTATATCCAACAATCGGAATACATCCCGCAGCCATACCAACGACGATGGAAATCACAATCTGGAAAAATTTCATGACGATTCCGATGACCGCCATCGGAATTTGCGCAAACTGTGTTTGACCGAAGATTACATCTAGCGCACCGTATTTCTGAATCATATTGTTAATTGCCGCCATCGCCGCAACCAAAGAAATCTGGGATAAAAAGCTGCAAATACCAAGCGGTAAAAACTTTTTCATCAAACGGCTGTTGAGCCAAAAACTGCTTTTTTGAAGCTTCACAACACGCATGCGGAACAAATACCCGACCGATAGAACCGCCGTAAGGATCTGACCTAGCACGGTTGCCACCGCCGCGCCCATCATTCCCCAATGAAACAAAAAGATCATAATCGGATCAAGAATGATATTCAGCAACGCGCCCGCGAGTGTTGCTCCCATTGCAAACTTCGGGTTCCCGTCCGAACGGATGATCGGGTTCATCGCCTGACCGAACATATAGAACGGAATACCGATTGAAATATAGGTAAAATATTCCTTGGAAAATCCAAAGGTCTGTTCGTTAACGCGTCCGCCAAACAGCGTTAAAATTTGGTCTTGAAACGCAAAATAAATCGCGGTCAAAATTATGCTGCTTAAAATTGTCAGCATGACTGCATTGCCGATTGTTTTGCGCGCATTCTCGTGTTCTCTCGCGCCAAGACTAATGCTGACAAATGCGCAGCTGCCGTCCCCAATCATAACCGCAATTGCTAGCGCAACGATTGTCATCGGAAATACGACGGTGTTGGCGGCATTGGCATATGATCCAAGATATGCAGCGTTCGCAATAAAAATCTGGTCGACAATGTTATATAATGCTGCGACCAGCAGCGAAATCACGCAGGGAACCGCGTATTTTATCATGAGTTTCCCGACCGGTTCCTGTTCGAGAAACATATTAGAGTGTGTTTCGTTCATTTTCCTTCTCCTGTTCATAAAAAAAAGCGCGTAAGTCCGAATCCGGACTTACGCGTTTCTAGCAACTCGATTAAAATTTATTATATCAAAAAAACGGACAAAAATAAAGCGAAATTTCG
>QKAN01000092.1 GCA_003246365.1 Clostridia bacterium | reverse complement strand
TCCTTAAACGTGTTTCAAACACACTATTTCGCGAGTTTTCTACGCGCCGCTGTAATGAGCGATTCCACGCTTTCCGCATTCTCGATCGCGGCTACCGCTTTTCCCGCGGCAAGTCCGTCGTATCCGAGCGAAACGAGTGCGGCTACCGCTTCCGAGCGGATGTCCGGCGCGTCGAGGTTATTGTCGCCGCCCAGCATTTCGCTTGGTGCGACGCGCTCTTTTAGCTCGAGCAACACACGCTGCGCGGTCTTTCTTCCCATGCCGGATACGCGGTCAAATGCCGCTGCGTTGTTGGTTACAATCGCCGCGGCAACGTCGCTCGGCGTTAGAACCGAAAGCACGGATAAAGCAAGCTTCGGGCCTACGCGCGTTACTGTCAGGAGTCTGCGGAACATATCTTTTTCTTCCGGCTCAAAAAATCCGTAGAGCGCCATGATTCCGTCTGCAAGGTGAAGATGCGTATAAAGCCGTTCTTTTTGTCCGGCACGCAGGCGTTTGAGCGTCATCGCACTGCAAAAGAGCTCATATCCCACTCCGCCGGCTTCCAGCACGGCGCGGTCGGGCAGCAACTCGTCTACGATTCCGCTGATATATGCGTACAAAGGATATTCCTCCTGCGTTCGGTTTATCGGATGCGGTATTCTTCGGCAGCGGGGCCAATTGTGCAGCCGTGGCAGATTGCCGCCGCCAGCGCATCCGCGGCATCGTCCGGTTTTGGTATACTTTTTAGCGACAGCAATAACTTTGTCATCTGTTGCACAGCGCGTTTATCCGCATGCCCGTCTCCGGTTACCGCTAGTTTAATCTGCATCGGCGTGTATTCATACAGCGGAATCCCCGCCTGCTGCGCCGCCAATATCGCAACCCCGCGTCCGGCGCCAACCGCAAGTGCGGTCGTCGTATTGCGGTAAAAGAACAATTCTTCAAACACGGCAAGATCGGGTTGATATCGGTCGATTAACGCAGACACACCGTCGTAAAGGCGGTTGAGGCGCTCCGGCAGTCGTTCATCCGGTGTGGTTTCGATTACGCCGTAATCGACCACGGAAAGCTTTGTGCCCTGCCTATCAACAACACCGTAACCGAGGATGGCATATCCGGGATCGATTCCAAGGATTCTCATGCGCCCACCATCCTACTTGTATTCAAACTATTTTAGCATGAACAACCCAAGGTGTAAATGAACGCCACTTGATTGTCGGATTGTTTCATCGTTCGTTCATAACTAACAAATGATACTCATTTTATCGCGTTTGTGCGGCTTTATCTATGATGAACGCACAAAAAAATCCGGTCACATTGCTGCAACCGGATGATAAGCCAAACGCTTATGAAGCGTATTTTGCGATTAACTCGTTTAGTTCGCTCGTTGTCAAGCCAAAGTATTTGCGCATGTTTTCCAGCGCATACTCCGGTCGTTTTTCAATATAGGAACGCATCTGCGCAACTTCCTTTTCCCATTCGCTCATCGAACTGGGTTTGCCCCATTTCGCAATCTGTCGCGGCATTTCGGGGCGAATGGCAGCCACCATCTGATCAAACAGCGCGGTTGCGCGCTCTGCGTTAAAATACTGCTCAACAACCTGCACGTAACGGTCGACGCAATAATCTCGCCATGCCTGGTTCTTTTTTAGTCCGATATAGATTTCAAAGTAGGTTAGCGACTGATCGACCGACGGTACCCCGTTCGGATTAAAGTATTGCCCTATGATGTCGCGCGTTGCGGTGACAAAAGCAAAATCCAGATCGAAGAACACCGGGCGCCATTTCAATGCGTAGTCCGTAGTGCGCCAGTATTTCTGGTTAAACATGTCGGAATTGCACATGTACGTTTCCGCAATGAAATAATCCGTAAAGTACTCGACATCCACCCACTCGGTAAACTCTGCGAACACTTCGTCGTCGCTTAAATTTTCGCTCTCCGCAAAGGCGCGAACGCGTTTAATATCCTTGTTGTCGCCTTTAATAACAGCGCTGTTTCGGCGAATAAACTCAACCGTATCGCCGTCTATGCCGTAGTGCGTCTCCAGATATTCGCTGTTCTGCTCTTCGTTCAGATCGTATAACCCGTTGTATTCGCCGTTGATGTAGACCGCGACGGGACGCGTAGCCACATTGTCCACATGCAGGCCTTCGACAAGCGCATTGGCAAACGAGTCACGAATGCGTGCGTCGTCCCAATCCTGTCCGCCGTTTCGCACCACAAGTGCGGAAAACGTATCGTAGTCATATCCGGGCCAGAAGGGATATGTCACGCTGCTTTGCCCGTATGCGGCGCGCAGATTAATGCTCAGTGACTTTTGCGCGTAAATCAGTGTGCCCGCGCCCTTTGGCTTGATTCCGGCGGGAAACGATACGCCGAGCGTTCCGTCGGTTTCATAATAAGAAACATAGGATGCGCGCTCAATCTTTTCAGATCTCGACGTAACATGCATGATATCCGAGATATCGTCCGGATCGGCATTGATGCACACAACCGGAACCGTATGCGGCTCCTCGAAGAGATAGGTTGCCGTTGTAATTTGACTTGTCACTTTACCGCTGATATAGGAAATTGCTCTGAGCGGCGTATTGTCTTCTATCTCAATTGGTTCCGTATAGTGTTTGGATCGTGTCGTCGGGTCGCTGCCGTCGGTCGTATAATAAATCTCCGCGTTTGCATCGTCGCAGGAAATCGTGACGAAAAACGATTCCGAATGATACAACGAAATATCGGAAAAAGTCGGCTGCGAAGAAATACCGATTTCGATGTCTGCTGCGTTTTTCTCTCCGCGCGTCGGGTCTGAAAAATAGGCTCTGGAAATGGACGTGTCGTCCTCCACCCGTCCGCTTGTGTAATCCAGCGTCAAAACACCTGTTTGAAACGAGTCGACAAGTATGCCTTCCGCATTGTATAAAACGAGCGTTTCCCCGTTTGGGGAAATAGAAAACGGCGCGGTCAATTCCGTTTGCCGTTGCGCATGGCTCGTGCACTCTACAACAAAGTATTCGCCCGGTTCGATGCTGCCGCCTGTAAAGGTATATTTATTGGGTGTGTTTGCGCTGTCGCTGAGCGTCCACCCCGTCAGATCGATCGTTTCATCAGAACCGTTGCAGAGTTCAACCCAATCGTTATCGTCGGTTTTCATCTCCTGCACGGCGGAAACTTCGCTGATAAATACCCCCGTATTGTCGAAACAGCCGATTTGATCGGCTGTTTCAAATCCATACGCGTTTTCCGTACCCGGCGTTGGAGAAGCATAATATCGAATGTTAAAATCATCGTCCAGCCCAACCGAGATGTTGTCGCGTGTAATTCCGGCAAGCGATATGCTTTCTGTCTGCATGCCGTCGAGGCATGTCAAAAGCACGTCGTTCTCGTCGTCTGCAAGGCTGAAATTTGCATGCAGCTCGCCTTCGGTGCGGTCTTTTCCGGAGAGAAAGATCACCTTGCATTCGCCTGGCTGCAGCGTTATATCCGGCAGCGCCCATTTGTAGAGATCATCGCTGTCGTCTGAAAGAAAATATCCGAGCAGTGAAACGGACGCATTTGAGAAATTCTTTAGTTCCACCCATTCTTCGCGGTCTCCGTCCGAATCAATCGCAGAAAGTGTATTGTACTTCAATACTTCATTGATGTGGACTGGATCGCTGCTATCCATCAGCGTCACTTCAAGGTTTGTAAATGTCTTATCGCTGTTTGCCGCTTCAAACGTCGGGTAAGCGGTATAGACACTAGCGCCGCTCGAATCTTTAATGACCGATACGCCTTCCGGTATTCCGGCTTCCCAGCTCATGCGGTCAATCAGGTTCCCTTGTAAATCGGAAAGCAAAATGGTTGTATCGTCGCTGCTGAGCCTGAATTCCGCGTGTACGCCGTCCGTTCCATCGCTGCCAAATCCTGTCAGGTAAATGCAAACATATCCGCCCGCAGGCACGGTTCCGGAAGTAATTTGCCATTTCAGCGGATTTGCGTCATCATCCGACAAACAATAATTTTCAAGGCTGATCGCATTGTCGCTGCTGTTGTAGAGTTCTACCCAGCGGTAAGAGTCTGCACTGTCGGTCGGTTTCACTTCGCTGATAGAAAGCGCGGTTAAATTCTGTTCGGCAAAAACTGCGTCTAGCGTAGCGTATATTTTATCCGAGTTTTCCGCGCCCGGCGTCGGTACGCTGGAATAACCGTAACTGCCGTCGGCTTCGCGCGCATAAGAAATATCGGTATAAAGCTGCGGTATCTCCATCTGCGCAATCAAGCCATAATATGAATCCGTAATAAAGAGATAATCGCCGCTTTTACTTAGCCCGAAATCCGTCACATAAGGGTTCGCGGTCTCTTCGTCGCCTGCGTTCGCAGCATACAGCACAAGATATTCGCCCGCGCCAAGAATGGTTCCCTCCGGCAAGACATACTTGTGCAAGTCTCGCAGATTGTCCGAAACGCCATATCCGGAAAGATCCATCGCTTCGCTGCCGGCATTGTAGAGTTCAATCCAGTCCGGCGTGCCGAGGGATTCGTCCACCAAGGAACGCTTGTTGCTGGACACAATCTCATTGACAACGAGGTCTCCTGTTCCTGCCGATTTTTCGGAACACGCCAAAAGCAGCGGCAACATTGCCGCAGCCAACGCGCAAATCAGGATCGTTTTACCTGGCTTAATCCGCATTTAATATTTTTCCTCACGTGGGAATCATTATATCATAGCAACTTTAAGATTTGAAGAAAGCCGCTTTTGTTCTGAAAAAAGTTACAATCTAGCTTATGCACGCTTTTAGCTGTATATGCAAGTCCAATATTCATAGTTTTATCTACCCTTTTGTCTATTTGACGAAACAGTCTACATACGGTAAGATAAAAGTGTAATATATTTAAGAAATAATTTCTTCCTTTCCCTTTCTTCATTTCAAAATTTTCACAACACGGAGGTACACATCGGAACGCATAAGTAAGGAGGCGTGCTTGTATGAAAACAATTGGATATGTCATCAGTCACAAGAATCATGAGCGCCGCCGTGCGTTGATTCCGCAAGATGTTGAACAAATTCAGCACCATACGCAAATTGTTGTTGAAAGCGGGTATGGTGAAATTCTTGGTTATTCCAATGCTGACTATGAGAATGCGGGCGTATCCGTTGCCGATCGGAAGCATGTGCTCGAAAGCGACATTTTAGTCGACGTTAAACTCGGCGACGCTGATTTTTTGCCGCAGATCACAAACGGTAAAACACTTGTCGGTTGGGCGCATATCGTTCAGAAAACGGCCTTTACCGACGCAGCAGTTAAGAACAAGCACACCGTGATTGCCTGGGAAAACATTTCCGAAAAAGGCAGATATCTGTTCTACCGAAACCGCGAGCTTGCGGGCGAAACCGCTGTGTTGCATGCGTTTAGCTATTATGGACGCATGCCATACGATTGTCGCGTTGCCATCATTGGAAACGGTATGACCGCGCGTGGCGCGCACCGGATACTGAGTGGTCTTGGCGCAAATGTTGATATCTTTACGCGCAAGATAGAAACCCTTTTTCGCGAGCGTATGTCGGACTACGACGTACTGGTCAATTGCGTTCGCTGGGATATCTGCCGGGAGGACCGACTGATCTATCGCGCAGATCTCAAGCGCCTCAAACGCGGTTCTATGATCATTGACGTCAGTTGCGACCCCTGTATGGAGATCGAAACCTCTCATGCAACCACGTTTGATAACCCAGTCTATACGGTCGATGGAATTCTGCACTATGCTGTGGATAATACCCCCACAATGGCATACCGCACCGTAAGCGAAGAGATCAGCAGATGTTTTTCTCCCTATGTCGACTCTATTTTGATTGGCAGACCTTCTCCCGCTCTGGAAGCGGCATATGTAATCCGTAATGGAATCATTCGAGATGAAGAATGCGCCGCTTTCCGCTCGCGTATCGATTTGCTGGAAGCATAAGGTAAGCGTTTTACAAAAGCAAAAACCCCGACAGAAATCTGTCGGGGTTTATTTGTTTGACTATTTTTTAGTCGACCAGCTCGATAACAACCATTTCGGCTGCATCACCGCGGCGCGGCCCGAGCTTGTACATGCGCGTGTAGCCGCCCTTGCTGCCGGCTTCGGCACGCTTGGCATATTTCGGCGCGATGTCGCGGAAAAGCTTTTCGACTACCGGATGCGCGCGATCTTTCGTGCGCTCGGTATATTCGCTCTTGCTTTCTTTCTGCTCTTTGGGCGCGGGTACATCGTATACATACGCCATGATCGCGCGACGCGCGGCAAGCTTGCTCGCCTTGTCGTTGATGACTTCGCGTTTGACGATCTGCGATTTCTCGTTGCGGGATTCTTTCTCCACGGTTTCGCTATTATCGTATTCCTTGACTGCCAGCGTGATGATTTTTTCGGCAATCGAGCGGATCTCCTTGGCACGCGCTTCGGTCGTGACAACCTTGCCGTTCCACAGAAGCGCCGTGGTCTGATTCCTTAAAAGAGCGACGCGCTGGTCAGAGCGTTTCCCCAGTTTGCGGTTCGCCATTGTGCTTCCTCCTATTATTCATCATGTGCGCGAAGCGACAAACCCAGCGCACTCAGTTTTGCCTGAACTTCTTCGAGCGATTTGCGGCCGAGATTTCGAACCTTCATCATCTCTTCTTCGTCGCGTTGAACGAGCTCTTCCACCGTGTTGATTCCAGCGCGCTTGAGGCAGTTGTAGGAGCGGACGGAGAGATCGAGATCCTCGATATTCATCTCCAGAATCCGTTCTTTCTTGCTCTCCTCTTTTTCAACCAAGATCTCAACGCCAACAACGTGGTCGGTGAGGTTGATGAAGAGCGCGAGGTGCTCGGTGAGAATCTTCGCCGCGAGGCTTGCCGCTTCGTCCGGCTTGATGCTGCCATTCGTCCAGATTTCGAGCGTGAGCTTATCAAAGTCCGTAATCTGACCGACGCGCGTATTCTCAACGGTGAAGTTGACCTTCTCGATCGGCGTGAAGATTGAGTCCACGGCGATCTCGCCGATCGGCATGTCATGCCGCTTGTTGCGTTCAACCGGCACATAGCCGCGCCCATGCTCCAGCATGATTTCCATGTGAAGCTTCGCGCCTTTATCCAATGTCGCAATATGCAATTCAGGATTGATAATTACGATATCGGAATCCGGCAGGATATCTTTAGCCTTCACTTCGCACTCGCCAGCCGCGTCGATAATCACCTTCTTGGGGCCGTCGCTGTACATTTTGCAGCAGAGCTCCTTGAGGTTGAGTATGATTTCGGTAACGTCTTCCTTCACGCCCTCGATAATCGAGAACTCGTGGAGTACGCCGTCGATGCGAACGCTCGTAACCGCCACGCCGGGCAGGCTAGAGAGCAGCACGCGACGCATGGAATTGCCAAGCGTAGTGCCGAATCCGCGCTCCAACGGTTCAACGACAAACTTGCCGTAGTCGTCCGTCAGTTCAACACATTCGAGTTTGGGCTTTTCGATTTCCATCATTGCTTACCCTCCTTCGGTTTGTTTGTTGCGGTCCGCCAAATCAGCTTGGCTTACCTGGAGTAGTACTCAACGATGAGATGTTCTTCGATCGTTAAGTCGATATCGTCGCGAGACGGGAGAGCGACGACCTTACCGGAGAGCTTTTCCGCGTCCAGCTCGAGCCATTTCGGCACGGTTCTGGCTGCGCCCTGCTCTTTGAGGGTTTTAAAGCATTCGACATCGCCGCTCTTTTCGCGAATGGAGACAACGTCCCCTTCTTTCACTTGGTAGGAAGCAATGTCAACCTTTTTGCCGTTGACGAGGATGTGGCCGTGCGTTACCATCTGGCGCGCCATGGGGCGGGAATCGCCAAAGTTGAGACGGTAAGCCACGTTATCCAAACGACGTTCCAGCAACGAAAGCATGTTTTCGCCGGTGATGCCGCGCATGTTGGTCGCCAGATCGTAATACTTACGGAACTGGGATTCAAGCACGCCGTACGCTCTGCGAACCTTCTGCTTTTCGCGAAGCTGAATGCCGTATTCGCTCTGTTTCTTTCTGCCCTGTCCGTGCATTCCCGGAGGGGTGTGACGCTTATTGATCGCGCACTTTTCACTGTAGCAGCGGTCGCCTTTGAGGAAAAGTTTGGCGCCTTCTCTGCGGCACTGCCTGCAGACGGAACCCGTATATCTTGCCATAACGCTTCTCCTCCTTAAACTCTTCTGCGCTTCGGCGGACGGCATCCATTGTGGGGGATGGGCGTCACGTCTTTGATCATGTTGACATCCAGTCCTGCGGTCTGCAGGGCACGGATTGCCGATTCACGGCCGGAACCAGGTCCTTTAATATAGACCTCAACGGTCTTAAGGCCATGTTCCATTGCGCCGCGCGCGGCTGTCTCCGCCGCCATCTGCGCTGCAAACGGCGTGGACTTCTTCGATCCGCGGAACCCGAGCGAACCTGCGCTCGACCAGCTCAGGGCATTGCCCTGCAGGTCCGTGATGGTCACGAGGGTGTTGTTGAAGGAAGAACGAATGTGTGCCGCACCGCGTTCGATGTTCTTGCGCTCGCGACGTTTGCGCGAGGTGGCGGTCTTCTTAACTTGCTTTGCTGCTGCCATAATCGCTTCTCCTCCTTATCGTTTCTTGCCGCCCTGTGAGCGCTTCGGTCCCTTGCGCGTGCGGGCGTTCTGTTTTGTGCTCTGTCCGCGAACCGGCAGGCCCTTACGGTGCCGCACGCCGCGGTAGCAGCCGATTTCAATCAGCCGCTTGATGTTCATCGAGGTTTCGCGGCGAAGATCGCCCTCTACCTTGACGTTGTGGTCGATGTAGTCTCTGAGTTTCGAGACATCGCTTTCAGCCAGGTCGCGTACTCGAATGTCGGGGTCGACACCGGTCGCGGCCAATATTTCCAAAGCGGTCTTGTGGCCGATCCCATAGATATAGGTCAAACCGTATTCGATCCGTTTGTCTCTGGGAAGGTCAACGCCAGAAATACGTGCCATATCGTTCCTTTACCTCCGTAAAAAGTCGTAAATAGTAATAATTTATATGAGCATCCACCGGAAACGCAAACAAGGATTGCCGAGTCTGCGCAGCCGCTCCGGCGGTTTTGTTCCTAATTTTTAGCCCTGCTTCTGCTTGTGTTTGGGGTTCTCGCAGATAACCATGATGCGGCCTTTGCGCTTAATGATCTTGCATTTCTCGCAAATGGGTTTCACACTCGGTCTTACTTTCATGGTGGTTCTCCTTTCGCTTCCTATCGTCGAAAAATCATATTTTCAAAAAGTATCCGCTCTCTTTGGAATTCATTCCGCCAAGAGCAATCTTCTTTTTAAAATCAGCTCTTGCCGCGCCAGGTAATGCGCCCGCGGGACAAATCATACGGAGAGAGCTCCACGGTGACCTTGTCACCCGGCAGGATTCGAATGAAATTCATTCGAAGCTTCCCCGAAATCGTTGCAAGTATCTTGTGCCCGTTCTGAAGCTTTACCTCAAACATCGCGTTCGGGAAAGAATCCGATACGACACCTTCAACTTCAATCACGTCTTGTTTTGACAAGCTATCCCTCCTATATGTCTGTGTCAGCATGTCCGGTTGATCAAAATTTCCGCAAAATTAAGCGTTTTTCTGATCGATATTATAACCGTATAATTTTAACGCTTTTCGCACGTCCGCGTCCAGTATTTCTTTACTATTTTGCAGATTTTCCGCAATTTCTTCCGCTTTTTGCGGTTCAATGTGCAGGTGCATCAGCTTTTTCTTCTTTGGACGCGAAAATTTTCTTGTTTCCCCGTCGCTCAGAAGCACATGGTTATCATCAAACACGCCTATAATGACGAACGCGCGTCCTTTATCGTGTCCTGCGCGCGAGGTGCAGATGGCGCCGATCGCAGGTTCGTTCATGCGCGCTCTTCCTCCTCATGCAGGGTCAGAAGCCTCGGCTCATCTTCGGTGATCAACACAGTGTTTTCATAATGCGCGGATGGTTTTCCGTCCGCCGTTACAACCGTCCAACCGTCGTTGAGTTGATACACACGGAGTGTTCCCTGGTTGATCATCGGCTCAATAGCGATCGTCATGCCCGCTTCCAGCCGCGCTCCGCGGCCGAATCGAGTGTCGTCCCAGAAGTTTGGCACCTCCGGGTCTTCATGCATGTCGCGCCCAATTCCGTGTCCGACCAGATCCCGGACTACGCCGTATCCGTTTGCCTCTGCATGCCGCTGAACCGCCTTGGCAATATCCGAAATG
>QKAN01000230.1 GCA_003246365.1 Clostridia bacterium | reverse complement strand
AAAACCTACAAACATCTGGACCAGTCCGTTTTGGCGAGCGTTCGGAACGAAGCAGAGTTGACACAGACGATGCGAATAGACGTTTTAAACGGGCTGCTCAATGGCATTTATGCCGCATCGGATGATTTTGCAGTGATTCTCAAGGCCTCAAACCTGCCCGACATCCGGAAAAACATCCTGCTGTTTTCCATTGAGCTCGAGGATTATGGCAGCCTGCTTGAGAAATTCATGCGTCTGAATAAGCATATACAGTGGAATCAGACCATTCGATCCATGCTGCAGAGTATTCTGGACAAGCTCGGCGAAGGCGTCGTGTTTTTCAGCGAGGATGACCAGCGTTTTTATGCGCTGTTGAGTTCCGCCAGCTTTGAGAATATTCACTTTGCCGAGGACACGGCAACGCTCTTTGCCACCCAGGCACGCAATTCGCTCAAGACATACTTCAATATATCGAGTACGATTATCGCCGCTCCGCTCTGCCGCGATATTCGGGATGTTCGCCATGCGTACTATCACATCCTCAAAGAACTCGGGCAGTACCATCCAAAAGAAGAAGCGCTCTCAAGCAAACCTGTCTCCGTGCCGGTCAGCTTTACATATATTTTGAAGTATCGCATTATTCTGGGCGACATCGACGCGATTCAGGACGGCATCTTATCCTTTTTTGACGAGGCAAGAGAGCGGAAATGCTCGCGCGGGCAGTTTATCGAACTGACGATAGATCTATACAAAATCTATCTTTCGCTTTCCAATCAGATCCAGCATACGCTCAGCGTGTTGTCCGACATGGAAATCACGCAAATCTTCAGCCTGAAGAGCGACAGCGCCATGCAGTCCTACATCCTCAATCACTTCTCGAACCTGCTGCACAGTCTTGCCGAAAAAGAGAAAAAGAGCTGCTCGGCAATCGTATATTCCGCAGCCGAGATGATCCGGCGGGGGTTTGCGGACCATTCCCTCTCTTTGAGCACTTTGGCCAGCAGCGTCCATGTCAACCCCTCCTATCTGAGTCGTCTGTTCAAGGCTGAAAAGTCCGTTGGTATTATGGAGTTCATCAATATCTGTCGCGTCATTCATGCGGCAGATCTGCTGCTCTCCACAACGTTGACCGTGAAGCAGATTTCTTTGCAGTGTGGGTTTGAGAACTACAATTATTTCTTCAAGGTGTTTAAAAAATACTCTTACTTCACGCCGGTGGAATATAAGGAAAACAAAGCCGCTGGAATGCTCACGAATCTAAATAATGTTTTAGCGCAGTATTGAAACCGCGCATGCCAACCCGTTGTCTTCTGGCAAGCTTCTGCTCTCTTACGCTATATGCGTACCCGTGCAACCCATTAGGGATTACCCGTCATTCATAAACAGACAAGTAATCCTTTGTACTCCTGACCAGGAGTCCGAAGGTTCAAATCCCTCCATCGCAGCCAAATAAAAAAACCGCCCGAAACGGGCGGTTTGTATGATATTTGAGCAAAGTATATTTCAAATCAGGGTTAATTTGCGTTTACCATCTCATACGTTTCTCGCGCAATTGTGAGTTCCTCATTTGTGGGGATGCTCCACACGGCAACTTTTGAATCAGGAGCAGAAATGCAGATCTCTTTGCCCCGGATTTCATTTGCGGCAGAGTCGATTTTTATCCCTAAGTAATTCATATCTGCAAGGGAATTATATCTAATATCCGGGTTTGTTTCCCCTACCCCTCCGGCAAATACGATTGCATCAACGCCATCCATGACGGCCGTGTATGCACCGATATACTTTTTAATTCTATAGCAAAACGCGAGACGTACTAGAGCAGCGTGTTTATTGCCCGATACCGCCGCCGCTTCAAGGTCGCGGAAGTCATTGCTGATTCCGGATAATCCTAAAACCCCGCTCTTCTTATTTAAATAATCGTTCAGCTGTTGACTGTTGAACCCATGTTTTTCCATGATGTAAATCACCGCGCCAGCATCGATATCTCCACATCGGGTGCCCATGATAAGCCCCTCAAGCGGTGTGAGCCCCATGCTTGTATCAATCGATTCACCATATTTTACCGCCGCAACGCTTGCTCCATTACCCAGATGGCAAGTAATAATTTTCAGCCGTTCGACAGGTTTGCCTAAAAGCTTTGCAACTCTGCGAGATAAGAAATGATGCGACGTGCCATGGAATCCGTATTTTCTTACTTTTAAGTCCGTGTAATCCTCATATGGTATCCCGTACAGATAAGCATGCTTTTGAATCGTGTGGTGGAATGCCGTGTCAAACACCGCTACCATCGGCGTGTTCGGCATCTCCCTTTGGCATGCTCTTATGCCCAGGATGTTTGCCGGATTATGCAGCGGAGCCAGCGGCACGAGCTCCTGCAACGTCTCCATCACTGTCTCGTTTATTTTCACAGATGCCGAATATTTCTCGCCGCCATGCACAACGCGATGCCCAACCGCACTGATCTGGTCAAGCCCTTCTATGACTCCGTGTACGGGATGCGTTAAACACTCCAGCACCAGTTTCATTGCGGAATCATGATTTTCCATAGCCTGCTTGACAATATAAGCGTCTTTATTATCCGGCTTGTGTTTCAACACAGAGTTGTCAAAGCCAATTCGTTCCGCGATGCCCTTGGCCAGTTCCTTTTCATTCTCCATATTGATCAATTGATATTTAATCGATGAGCTACCCGCATTGATTACCAAAACATTCATCTTT
>QKAN01000127.1 GCA_003246365.1 Clostridia bacterium | reverse complement strand
TCGCTTGAGCGAAAATAACCAATATTCGACGTTGAAAACAAAGGAGAAGACGATGAAACGTTTTACTAAGCTGACCGCTCTGTTGATGGCGCTGATTCTGTTCGCAAGCTTTTTTGCAAGCTGCAAATTGCCGGACGAAACAACGCAGACAATCACCATTGAATCCGAAACAAGTGCGGTCACTGATACGCCCGTTCCAACCGCAACGCCCGCTCCAACCTTTGAGGTAAAAGAAGAAACAACGGATGCGTTTGACGCTCTAGATTTAGAAGTGTTTCGTTGGTATGCAACGATGGACGGATATACTTTTCATATGTTCATCGATAACCCCGCCGACTATGACATTGATCCATCAACTGTATCAATGACACTTGGTGAATTCACAGAAGAAGATTCTGTTGAGACGACACAAGAAGCTTCCGTATTTTTAGAGAGTCTAAACCAAATCAATCGCGACGAGCTCTCTGCAGATAAGCAGTTTTCTTATGATGTTTTACACGATATCCTGGAGGGTTTCTCTGAGGATACGACGGAATTTGCCTATATGTATGAACCGCTGACTGAGTATAGCGGCGTCCACTCCAACATGCCTTTATCGTTCGCGCTCTTCGAATTGAAAGATACGCAGGATGTTGAAGATTATCTCACTCTGCTTGCCGATATGCCGAGATTTATGGGGCAGATACTTGCATATGAGCAAGAGCGCGCGAAGATGGACTTGTTCATGACAAGCGATGCGTTAGATGCAATTCTTGAAGATTGTGAACTTATCATCGATTCGAAAGACACATCTTTCCTATATGCAACGTTTAACGATGCGATTGATCAGTTGACCGACTTAACCGCCGATCAGGCGCAGACATATAAAGACCGCAACGAAAGTCTTTTGCAAAACGAGTACATTGATTCTTTCAAGCTGCTTTATGACGGCTTGAAGAGCTTAAAAAAATATTGCCGTACATATGAAGAAGCCGCAACTTATTCTGATGTTCAAAAACGTTATTTTGAATACAGCATGCAGGATGCGGGATGCAATTCTTTGAGCGTTGAAGAAACGCTTGAGATGCTCAAAGATGAGTTGAATTATCTGCTTTATGATGTCATCACCATCCAAGCCAATAATCCGGATATCTATGATACGGAAATCGATCTTTCCAGCGGCGATATGCAGACGGATTTGGATTATCTTAAGAGCGTTATAACGGCGTTCTTGCCTGAATTGCCGGACCATAATCTGTCGTTAACAGACGTTCCGGAAGAATTACAAGATCAGTTCGCACCTGCAGCATATGTCATTCCCGCGCTGGATGATTGGCAGGAAAACATCATTTATATCAATACATCGATTGAAGATCCAGCCTTGCTGTTAACTCTTGCACACGAAGGATATCCGGGACATTTGTATCAGTATGTTTACCAGCGCAGTCTGGACAACGTTGGATTAATGCAACGCGCTGCAAATTTCGGCGGATATGCCGAAGGTTGGGCACAATTTGCCGAGTTTTTGATTACTGAGAATCAAACCAAGTATGATCAGGAATATGTGAGATTCCAGTTTGAGTACAGCATGCTCGTTAATACAACATTACCGGCGATTATCAGCATACTCGTAAATTATTACGGATACTCTCTCGACGCGCTGGAAAGCTATCTGACAACAATGGGATTCAACGGAGAAGCTGTTGCACCAATCTACTATGATCTTGTGATCGATCAGCCCTATTACTTCTTCGAGTATGCAATTGGTTACGCACAGCTCGCGCAACTTTACCGCGATGAACTAAGCGATTTAGGCGAAAGCTTCCAGTTGAGTGAGTTCCTAAAGACATATCTCGATCTCGGGCCCGCTAATTTCGATTTGCTCAAAGAGCAAATGGATGTATGGGCAGATAGTCTATTGCAAGATGCGGCCTAACCGCTTGACAAAACCGGCGGTTTCCGCTAGACTGACGAGTGTTCAATATTAGGCTGAGAAGATGAGGAGTACGAACGACGGCGCATTCAGAGAGACCGCTCATATGGCTGTAAAGCGGTTTGCGAATAGGGTTCGGAAGGTCGCATTGGAGCCGAAAACGTGAAAAGATTTAAGTAGCGTTTTCCGTTTTATCCGCGTTAAGGATGCTTGAGAGGAATGTCATGTTTTACAACAGACATTCAACAAAGGTGGTACCGCGAGCGTCCGCTTCGTCCTTTGGCGAAGCGGGCGTTTTTATATTGATTGAAACTATGGAAAGCAGGATAAACAATATGCGTCCAGAGATGGAAAAAACCTATGATCATGCGCACGTGGAATCCACATTGTACAAAAAATGGGAAGAACGCGGATATTTTCATGCGCGTCCCAACACCGGAAAGCCGCCGTATACAATCGTAATTCCGCCTCCCAACATTACGGGAAAATTGCACATGGGCCACGCCATTGATGAGACACTTCAAGATGTTTTGATTCGCTATAAACGCATGAGCGGATATGAAACACTTTGGATGCCGGGAACCGACCATGCATCCATTGCGACGGAAGTGAAAATCGTCGAGCAGATGGCCAAAGAAGGCATCACCAAAAAAGACATCGGCCGTGAAGGGTTTTTAAAGCGCGCCTGGGCATGGCGTGAAGAATACGGTTCGACCATCGTAAAGCAGCTTCGCTATCTTGGCTCTTCCTGCGACTGGGTTCGCGAACGTTTCACCATGGATGAAGGCTGCAGTAAAGCTGTCACCAAGGTGTTTGTAAGCCTCTATAACAAGGGCTTAATCTATCGCGGAGACCGCATTATCAACTGGTGTCCGGATTGCAAAACTGCGCTTTCTGATGCGGAAGTTGAATATGAAGAGCAGCACAGCCACCTTTGGCATGTGCGGTATGATGCGCCGGATAAAAGTTATTCGATCACGGTTGCTACCACGCGCCCTGAGACCATGCTGGGCGACACAGGTATCGCAGTAAATCCCGAAGATCCACGTTATCAGCACCTGATCGGTAAAACTGTTATCATCCCCGCAGTGGGCCGTGAAATTCCGATCGTCGGAGACGAATATTGCGAAATGGAATTCGGTACGGGCGCGGTGAAAATTACGCCGGCGCACGATCCGAACGACTTTGAGGTTGCGATGCGACAGGGGCTGCCCGTGCTTCGCGTTTACACAGATGCCGGGTATATCAACGAAAACGGCGGAAAATTTGTTGGGTTGGAGCGGTACGAATGCCGGAAGGCTATCGTAAAAGACCTCGAAGAAAGCGGCAATCTTGTTAAAATTGAACCGTACTCACACAACGTAGGCACTTGCTATCGTTGCCATACGACCATTGAACCCATCGTTTCCAAGCAATGGTTTGTCGAGATGAAACCGCTTGCCGCACCCGCAATTGAAGCGGTAAAGAGTGGCGAGGTCAAGTTTGTGCCGGAGCGTTTTGAAAAAACTTACTTTAACTGGATGGACAATATCCGTGACTGGTGTATTTCCCGTCAGCTCTGGTGGGGTCATCGGATTCCGGCTTACTATTGCGACGCTTGCGGCAAGATGATCGTTGCTGAAGAAGCGCCGGAAAAGTGCCCGGATTGCGGTGCGCCCGTACGGCAGGATGAGGATGTGCTCGATACATGGTTCAGCTCCGGCATGTGGCCATTTTCTACGCTTGGTTATCCGGAAGAAACCGAAGAGCTCAAGTATTTTTACCCGACGAATACGCTCGTAACCGGGTATGATATCATATTCTTCTGGGTTGCACGTATGATCGTTTTCGGTTACGAAGTCATGAAAGAGCGTCCTTTTGAAACCGTATATGTCCATGGTATCATGCGCGATAGTCAGGGACGCAAGATGAGCAAATCACTCGGAAACGGCATCGATCCGCTGGAAGTGATTGAAAAACACGGCGCCGATTCGCTTCGTTTCTCGCTTCTTGCCGGAAACTCTGCGGGAAATGATATGCGTTTCTACTGGGAAAAGGTGGAATCCGCGCGGAACTTCTGTAATAAAATTTACAACGCATCCCGTTTCGTGCTGATGGGTACAGATGAGTCGATTAGTGATCTACCGGATGAAAGCAAACTGGAGATCGCGGACAAATGGATTCTTAGCAGGCTCAATGAAATCATCGGAGAAGTCAGCAAGAATCTCGATGGTTACGAATTAGGACTTGCAGCACAAAAAATCTATGATTTTATCTGGTCGGAATATTGCGACTGGTATATTGAAATTGCGAAATCCCGCTTATATGGCGAGAGCGCAGAAGAAAAAGCGACGGTTAGCGCAGTTTTGATACATGTGCTGAAAGCAAGTTTAAAACTTCTGCATCCGTTTATGCCGTTTATAACGGAAGAAATCTTCCTGAAACTCTCCGATGAGCCGACCATTATGCTCTCAAGTTGGCCGGCACAGGACGAGCGTTTCAACGCCTATACGGACGATTGCACCCGAATGGCGCAAATGATGGAGCTTGTTCGTTCCATTCGAAATCTTCGTGCCGAAATGAAAGTTCCACCGGCACAGAAGATCGGAGCGCGCCTTATCACAGACGCAAAAGATGCAGAAGCGTTTGCTTCTATGACCGGCTATTTAAACAAGCTGGCCGGCGTTGAGAATGCGTTTGTTTCTACTGAAACTGGCGAAATTCCTAAGAGCGATATCCACATCGTCTGCGACGGTATCGAGGCAGTTATTCCGCTTTCCTCGCTCGTGGACTTTGAAAAGGAAAAAGCCCGTATTCAAAAAGAAATAGAACGCGTAAGCGGCGATATCGCAAAAGCAAGTTCTAAGTTGAATAACGCAGGCTTCCTCGCAAAAGCGCCGCAGAACGTTGTTGACGAAGAAAAAGCAAAACTTGCTACCGCGGAAGAAATGCTTGTTAAACTTCGCGAACGTCTCGAGTCTCTGGTATAATCAGAGAAACTATTACGGATTTAGAAGGAGAGATTACTATGCGTTCAAACGCAATTCGCCTCGGCGTCATTGGCGCGGGAAACATGGGGGAGGCCATCCTGCGCGGTTACTTGAATAGTAGCTATGCCTCCGGCGGTGAAATCGCGGTATATGATCTCGATAGCGAAAAATGCCGCGCTTTGCAAAAGGATTTCGGGATTACGATTGCCGATTCTCTTTCATCGCTTATAGATAGCAGTGACATGCTTCTGGTCGCCATCAAACCAAACGTATGTTTGCATATGTTTGAAGAGCAATTCAACAACTTTGAAGGCAAAGCCGTCGTTTCGATTGCAGCGGGATGGGGAGGGGAGCGCCTGAAAAATGCGCTTCCAAAATCTGCCAGAGTTTTGCGTGTTATGCCGAATACACCCGCGATGATCGGCGAAGGTATGATCGTTTTTGAAGCCGGAGATTCTTTAACAAGCGAAGAACATCAATTTGCTGAACAGTTATTTAGCGCAGTTGGCGATGTGATTACGATTGAGCCTAAGCTCATGAATGCCGTAACCGCGGTCAGCGGAAGCGGACCTGCTTATGTGTATCTGTTCATCGAAGCGCTCGCAGACGGCGGCGTGAAAGCCGGTCTTCCGCGTCCGATTGCATTGAAGCTTGCCGCGCAAACGGTAAAGGGATCTGCCATGATGGTTTCTGAAACTGGTGTGCACCCAGGGGAGCTTAAAGATCGCGTATGTTCACCCGGCGGAACTACCATCGAAGCCGTTGCAATACTGGAAGAAAAGGGATTACGCGGTGCAGTGATTGCCGCTGTTGATGCTTGCAACGCAAAATCCGAACAGCTCAGTAAATAATATATTATATATTATTGGAAGAATAGGGATGAAGAAACAAGTAACGATTTATACAGACGGCGCGTGCTCCGGCAACCCGGGTCCGGGTGGCTGGGGCGCGATTTTAATGTATCGAGACCAGAAAAAAGAAATGTCTGGATTTGAGCCGAATACAACTAACAACCGCATGGAACTTTTAGCAGTTATTGAAGCGTTAAAAGCGCTTAAAACTCCGTGCGAGGTTTCAATTCATACAGACAGCGCGTATGTTTGTAACGCATTTCAACAAAACTGGCTGAACAACTGGAAGGCCAACGGTTGGAAAACTGCGTCAAAACGCGACGTAGAAAATCAGGATCTTTGGCGCGCGTTGCTTGAGGCATTAAAAACGCATTCGTATAATTTTATAAAAGTTAAAGGTCATTCAGACAATCCGTTTAATAATCGCTGTGACGAACTGGCACGTCTTGCGATTAAACAAGCAATAGCAAATCAAGCTTTAGATACCTAATTTTTATGTTTTCCTGCACTAACTATTCGTTAAACTTGTCTTTAACGAATAGTTATGATAGAATAGAAACATCAAATTTAGGTGTTTTAGAGGCGGTTTTTATGGCTAACTCCTACCACGCTGAACAACACAAGGATTATACGCTCAAGATTCGTGCACTGCTAAGTGAACTTCCGATGCTTTGCGGATCTTTTTTTCGCGCAATCGACAGCCAAACTTCCGTACTAACGAGGTATGCATACGCAATTGATCTAAGAGGTTTCTTTCAGTTTGCGATTCAGCAGGCGGACCTGTTTCCCGAAAAAGACATCCCCTCCCTCACCGCGAGCGATTTAGAAAAAATTCAGGCATATCACATTGAATTGTATTTAAACGAAGTCTCGTTTTATCAAAAAGGCGATCATGAGTGGATCAATCAAGAACGAGCCAAAGCGAGAAAACTTTCGTCGATTCGCTCTTTTTTCAAGTTTTTACATAAACAGGAATATTTACCGACTAATGTTGCATCGTTGGTTGATATTCCAAAACTCTACGAAAAACCCATTATTCGCTTGGAACCGAATGAGGTCGCAGATTTACTGGACATGGCGGAAAACGGAGAAGGTCTTACAGATCGACAAAAGCAATATCATGCCGCTACAAAATTACGCGACGTTGCCATTTTAACGTTGTTTCTCGGAACTGGAATCCGTATCAGTGAACTTGTCGGAATTGACCTGGAAGACATTGATTTCGAAAACGATGCATTTGTCGTCACACGCAAAGGCGGCAGCGAAGACATTTTAAACTTTGGCGAAGAGGTACACTCTGCCTTGGCGGATTATTATATGTGGCGCGAACAGCAATCTGCTTTGGAAGGGCATGAACACGCTTTGTTTCTCTCAATGCAATTGCGTCGCATCACCGTCCGTGCCGTTGAAAACCTTGTTAAAAAATACGCCAGAATTGCGGCTCCGCTTAAGAAGATTACCCCGCATAAATTAAGAAGCACTTATGGCACGATGCTTTATCACGAAACCGAAGATATCTATCTCGTTGCAGACGTATTGGGTCATAAAGACGTAAATACGACGCGGAAACATTATGCCGCATCCAGCGAAGAACACAAGCGCATCGCTGCGAAAAAAATAAAACTGCGGGACGATTAATCTCGCTTCTTATGAGTGCGCCTCACACGAACGCCATATGTCATTGGCAACGTGCGCGTATCAAAAAGCGAACCGTCTTTCCAGCTTTCATCGGAATCAAGAACGTACCCGTCCTCAAAATCGACCGCTGTTCCCCCGGGTCGTTCAACGCTAAAGTCGTCGTCGAAGAACACACCGGAAATCGGAATTTCCGCAAACGGTCGGGAGTCCTCTTCCAGACAGCGAAAACAATTGTCGCAAATCTTCTCAGGATTGAGTTCGCAGCGATCATCGCACTCACCACAATCGTTACAAACTTTATCCGTGTGTAAAACACAACGTTTCATAAAAAAATCACCAGTCTTCCGAACATATGTTTGCAATATTTTGCAGTATATGTTAAAATCTCAATAAAGTCAAGCAGCAGCAAAGCAAACGGAGGTTGTGGTACCACTATGAAAAAGCTATCTGATCCACAGCAGGTTATCCTCGATTATATGATTTCTTTTACCGAGGAACACGCATATCCCCCGTCGGTGCGCGAGATTTGCGCGGCTGTCGGACTAAAATCGACGGCTACGGTACACACACACCTCAGAAACCTCGAGAAAAAAGGCCTCATCACGCGCGATCCTTCCAAACAGCGCGCGGTGTTTATCAACACAGAAAATCTGCCGGATCGTGCAGTTGAAAAACCCTATTCGGTACCTTTAATCGGTCGCGTTGCCGCCGGTATTCCCATGTTGGCGACCGAAAACATCGAAGATTCCTTCCCTTTGCCGGATGTGTTAATGCACGGCAAAGAGCCAGAAGAAGTCTATATGCTCCGCGTTGACGGCGAAAGCATGCGGGACGCCGGAATTCGAGACGGAGATATTCTGGTAGTAAACCATAACTGCACATGCGTCAACGGCGACATTGTTGTTGCACGTGTCAGCGGCGAAAGCGCCACGGTTAAACGCTTTTTCCGTGAAAAAGATCGTGTTCGTCTCCAGCCAGAAAATGAGTTATTCGATCCGATTTATGTCCCCTTTGACGAAGTCGAGATCTCCGGCAAAGTCATCGGCCTGTTGCGCTCTATTTAAAAACCCTGCCGAATTAGTTCATCGCAGGCGAGCATACACGCAATACGCGCATGCGCATAGGTCAGAGCCCCTTGCAGATATGCGGTATACGGTTCTCGAATCGGACCGTCCGCGCTCAGTTCGGTGGTTGCGCCCTGCACAAAGGCACCCGCCGCCATGACAACCTGATCCTCATAACCAGGCATATCCCACGGTTCCGGAGACACAAAACTGTCTACCGGAGCCGCTTTTTGTATGCTGCGGCAAAAAGCAACCAACGAATCAGCATCCGGAAACTGTACTGCCTGAATAATATCCGACCGGCTTGAATCGCAATACGGCATCGTCAACAGATTCATTTGCTCAAAAACGCGCGCGAACAACACAGCGCCTTTCACGCATTGCGCCGTGACATGGGGCGCTAAAAACAGGCCTTGATAAAAGAGCCTGTAATCGCCAGCATAGGAACCAACTTCCGCGCCCATGCCGGGTACGGTCATTCTTTGAGCGATTCGCTCTATATACTCAGCTTTTCCGGCGATATATCCGCCCGTCGGCGCTAGACCGCCGCCAGGATTTTTAATCAACGAACCTGCAATAATGTCTGCGCCTTGCGCTGTCGGTTCTGTTGCTTCCACAAATTCGCCATAGCAGTTATCAACCAGGATAATTGCATTCGGAAAGCGTTCTTTCACAAGATCGAATGCTTCTTTCATTTGAGAAATAGTAATCGCTTCACGCCAGGCGTATCCGCGCGAACGCTGCAGATAAACGATTTTTACGTTCGTTGTGTCGGTATTACGCAACGCATCTAGATCAATTCCGCCTTTTTCTTTCAATGCGATCGAGCGAAACGATACATGAAAACGCTTCAGAGAGTTTGGCGCATCGCCGCGCGTTCCGATTGCCTCGAGCAATGTGTCATAAGGCTCCCCTGTGATCGACAAAATAACGTCATCCGGTTCAACGAGCCCGGCGAGCGCGGTAAAGATCGCATGTGTTCCGTTGACAAATTGCGGCCGTACAAGCGCCATTTCTGCCTGCATAGCATACGCAAAAACGCGGTCCAGCGTGTCCCGCCCGATATCGTCATATCCGTAACCAGTTGTCGGCGCGAAGTGACGCGTGCTTACGCGTTCATTCCAGAACGCCTCTAATACACGCTGTTGATTTGCCATCTCAACCGCGTCGATACGACGAAAAACATTCTCCAAATATTGTTCCGCACTCCAAACCCGTTCTCTGGCGCTATCTGAAACATCAATCATTGTTTGTCCCCTCCATCCAATTCTGCGTTTTGTGCGTCACTTCCGCAATCAACGCATCCTTGCTATCATTCCAATTCGTCACATCATACCAACGGATTCTGCTATCCCGACGGAACCATGTTAACTGTCGCTTTGCAAAATGCCGCGTATCCAGCTTAATCTTCTCAACTGCATCATCCAGTGAGCATTCACCGTCAAAATAACTAAACAACTGTTGATAGCCGATTGACCGCATTGCGGGCAAGTTCCTATCATACCCGGCATCATGGATTGTCCGCGCTTCCTGAAGCAACCCTGCTTTCATCATTAAATCGACTCTTAAATCGATACGCGTATAAAGCATATCGCGATCCATATTTAAACCGATCAACAGCGGGTCAAACGGGGCATCCTCCCCCGTTTCATTACGAAAATCATCACCAAACGACGAAAGCGGCTTGCCTGAATATTCGAACACTTCCAGCGCGCGAATCACGCGTTTTTTGTCGTTTACATGCAATCTCTGAGCTGTTATGCTGTCGCATTGTTGCAATCGAGCAAATGTTAAAT
>QKAN01000118.1 GCA_003246365.1 Clostridia bacterium | reverse complement strand
TAAAAGAATCTCCCGTCAGCGGCAATTGCGGCATCGGCCACACCCGCTGGGCGACGCATGGTGAACCTTCGGATATCAATGCGCATCCGCATACAGACACGCGCAAGACTATTGCCATTGTTCATAACGGAATTATCGAGAATTATCTTCATATAAAAGCGATGCTGGAAAAGAACGGTTGCGTGTTTGTTTCGCAAACCGATACGGAAGTAGTCGCACAACTTTTGGGATATCTTTATCGTGGCAATCAGCTTTCAACGCTGGTTCAAGCGGCTGGTATGTTGGAAGGTTCGTTTGCATTGGCAATTTTGTTTGCGGATGATCCGACTACGATCTATTGCACCTGCAAAGACAGCCCGATGGTTGTCGGCCACGGCAACGGAGAGAGCATTGTTGCCTCCGATATTCCCGCATTGCTGGAATACACGAGGGATGTTTGCTTTGTGCAGGATCGTCAGATTGCCGTTCTGCGCAAAGACGGAATCAAGTTTTATGACGAGTTCGGCGTGTCAATTGAAAAAACGCCGATGCATGTCGATTGGGATGTAGAGTCCGCGAAAAAAGGCAATTACGAACACTTCATGATGAAGGAGATTTGTGAAGAGCCGGATGCCTTTAAAAAGACATTCGACCAATATGTCTCTTCCAAAGATTTTTCGCTCAAGTCAGACCAGTTTCCTTGGGACGAAGCGCGCGCAAAAAGCATGGAGCGGCTGACCATCGTCAGCTGCGGCACGGCTTATCACGCGGGCATGCTCGGGAAAAAGTTTATAGAGCATATGGCGGGTCTTCGCGTTGATGTGGATATCGCGAGTGAATACCGTTATGGCGATCTTTTAATCGCCCCGGGTGAACCGTTCCTCGTAATCAGCCAGTCGGGCGAAACGGCGGATACTATTGCCGCGCTGCGTCGTGCGAAAGAACTCGGTTGCGAGACGATGGCAGTTTGCAACGTAACCGGAAGCACCATTTCCCGCGAAGCAGGAAAAGTCATGTATACCTACGCGGGACCGGAAATCGCAGTGGCCGCGACAAAATCATATTTAACGCAGATTATTGTGATGTATCTGAGCGCACTCGATCTGGCGGAAAAACGCGGGACAATGACACACGAACAGGTGTCTGAACGGCTGCATGAGATGAGCAAGATTCCGGCAGCGATGCAGAAGGTGTTGGACAACAAAGAGCAGATTCAGTTTTTTGCTAGCCGCTCGTTTGCGGTGAAGCATGTGTTCTTTATTGGACGCGGCATGGATTATGCGCTCGCGATGGAAGCGGCATTGAAATTAAAGGAAATTTCCTACATACATTCCGAGGCATATGCCGCCGGAGAATTAAAGCACGGAACGATCGCGCTCATTGAAGAAGGATCGCTTGTCGTTGCGCTTGCAACACAGCCGGATCTTCAGGCGAAGGTTGCCAGCAATATGGAAGAGGTACGCGTGCGCGGCGCGCATGTACTTGCGGTGACAAACGGCGTTTGGGATGGTGCAAAAGGACATTCACACGAACAATGGCAAATAGAGCAGATGGACAGCACACTCGCTCCGCTTTGTGCGATTGTGCCAATGCAGTTGCTCGCCTATTACCTGGCGGTGCAGAAAGGTTGTCCGGTGGATCAACCAAGAAATCTTGCAAAAAGTGTTACGGTGGAATAGCCACCCTATTTAACGCCCCTTTTCAAAAGGGGCGTTGATTTTGTTGTTACAGTTGCTGAATTGCATAGATCAAGAGAACAGCGTTCAACCTGGCAGATTGGATGTGTTCAGCGATTGAAAAATCATAAGTTTAGAATAACAGAAAATGTATGGGACGCGGAGGAGATTGTATGGCGAAGTATATTTTTGTAACAGGCGGCGTGGTTTCGGGATTGGGCAAGGGCATAACGGCGGCTTCACTCGGCCGTTTGCTCAAAGCGCGCGGGTTGAAGGTTGCCGCGCAAAAACTGGATCCCTATATCAATGTCGACCCGGGAACGATGAGTCCCTTTCAGCACGGCGAAGTATTCGTAACAGAGGACGGTGCGGAAACCGATCTGGACTTAGGTCATTATGAGCGGTTCATCGACGAAGATTTGAACCGGTTTTCAAACTTGACTACCGGCAAGGTTTATTGGAACATCTTAACCAATGAACGCGCAGGAGCGTATCTCGGAGAAACCGTACAGGTCATTCCTCACGTTACCAACGAAATTAAACGCTTTATCTATAGCGTAGCGGACGCGACAAATGCGGATGTGGTCATCACCGAAATCGGCGGCACCATCGGCGATATCGAGAGCCAGCCGTTTTTGGAAGCGATTCGCCAGGTAGGACATGAAGTCGGACCGACAAACTGTCTGTATATTCACGTAACTCTGGTGCCATATCTCTCCGGATCGGACGAACACAAGTCCAAGCCGACGCAGCACTCGGTAAAAGAGCTGCAATCTTCCGGTATTACACCGGACGTGATCGTCATGCGCGTGGATCGTCCCGTTGACGAAAGCATCAAGCGCAAAATAGCGCTGTTCTGCAACGTAACGCCGGATTGCGTTATTGAGAATCTGACGGTCGATACACTTTATGAAGCGCCGATCATGCTGGAGAGCAGTCATTTTTCAGAAGTCGTGTGCCGCGAACTACAGTTGGATCTCCCAAAACCGAATATGACCGAATGGAACGAAATGCTCGAGCGCGTCAGAAACAGCAAAGAACACGTGAAAATCGGTCTTGTCGGTAAATATGTTAAGTTGCACGACGCGTATCTTTCCGTCGCGGAAGCAATTCGCCACGCCGGATATGAGAACAGTGCGGTAGTGGAAATCGACTGGATCGATTCGGAAATATTAGATTGCAAAAATGTTGAAGATAAGTTGAAAGGACTGGACGGAATCGTGCTGCCGGGCGGCTTCGGCGTACGCGGCGTAGAAGGCATGATTCTGACCGCAAAATATGCGCGCGAAAACAAGATTCCGTATCTTGGGTTATGTCTTGGTATGCAAATTGCGGTTATTGAATTTGCACGCAACGTTGCCGGGTTATTCGGCGCAAACTCCGGCGAGTTCGACGAGAACAGCCCGCATAAGGTGATCGACTTCATGCCGGATCAGTATGCTACCATCAACAAAGGCGGAACGATGCGCCTCGGCAGCTATCCTTGCAAGGTGCTCTCCGGTTCGCTGTTGGAGCGCTGCTATCAGCAACCGTTGATCCACGAACGGCATCGCCATCGCTATGAATTCAACAATGATTACCGCGAACGCCTGACGCAATCCGGCATGGTACTTTCCGGCGTTTCTCCGGATGAGAGAATCGTTGAAACCGTTGAACTCAAAGATCATCCGTTTTTCATCGGCGTGCAGTTCCATCCGGAGTTTAAGAGCCGTCCGAACCGCGCGCACCCGCTGTTCAAAGGTTTTGTCGCGGCAACGTTAAAAACTTCGAAAAAATAATTACTAGCGTTTCTGATAAAGCGCCCGATTCATCGGGCGCTTTCTTGCGATTTGTGTTTGATAGGTGTATTATAAACGATAACTACTATCAGATAACTGATTCACAGGAGAACTACATGCAAACATCCGGTAAAAGATTGTATTCCGTATTTGAACTCTATCGTATTATGACACTGGCGTTTCGCTCCATTCCGTTGCTGAAAAAGGCAAAAGCAGCAGGCAAAATGAATAAGCCATTTTTGGAACGGATCATGCTAGCCGTAACGGAAGTAAACGGCTGTGCGATGTGCTCATATTATCACACCAAAGTAGCACTGGAAGAAGGGTTTTCCGAAGAGGAAATTCGCAATATGCTTGGCGGGAAATTTGCTGACGTACCGCAGGAGGAGCTGGAAGGCGTTCTCTTTGCGCAACATTACGCAGATCAGCGGGGGAAACCGACACGCGAAAGCTGGCAGCGTGTTGTGGACACATACGGAGAGACAGGCGCATACGGCGTGCTCGCGGTAACGCGGATGATAATGATGGGAAACGCGACCGGTATTCCCGCCGGTTCGTTTCTGCTTCGGTTTCGCGGCAAAGCAGACCCGCGCAGCAACGTGTTTTACGAAATCATGATGATGCTGGCAATGCTGCTCTTCATGATACCAGCGGCGTTGAATGCAATGATATTAAACGTATTTAAAGTGCCGATTTTAAAATATTCTTAATAAATACTTTTGAGAAAAGCAGGCATGCAACGAGTTGCATGCCTGCTTTATTTGCTTGATTTAATGTTGACTACCGCATACCGGACAATGCGGATTTTTTGATAGCGAGACAAATTCCGTTTTCATCGATAACCCATCGAAGAGTAGAAGCCTGCCATCGGTCGGGTTAAAAAGATCGAGAAAGATATTTGCCGCGCATTGCGCTTCCAGCGAAGCGATAACGGAGACAACAGGCGCAAAGCTTGATATGATTGGATCTTTGCTTGGTTTCGTTTCTCCGTAAAAACAGGAGAGGCAAGAGGTGCGGTTCGGGCGATATGTAATGAGTGAACCGTGAAAACCGTTCACTCCGCCGTCAATCAGCGGAATGCCTTTAGAAACACAAGCATTGTTCACGATCATGCGAGCAGGAACCGAATCAACGGCGAGCAAGACAAGATCAAAACCGGAAACCAACGATACAGCGTTTTGCTGGGAGACGAAAAAGTCGAATGGCTCCAGCGTAAGTTCCGGCGCAAAGGCAGAGAGCTTTTCATAAGCGGATTGCGTTTTGCTGCGACCGATATCAGCGGGCGTATGCAGGAATTGACGATTCAGATTACTTTCAGAAACGACGTCCCCGTCACAAAAACCGATTCTGCCGATGCCCATACCGCAAAGATTGAAAAGCAGCGTTGAACCGAGCCCGCCGCAACCGACGACCAGCGCGCTTGATGCTCCAAGGCGCGCTTGACCCGATACGCCGATTTCCGACAGCGAAAGCTGCCGCTCATAGCGCCCGCCTGACATTGCTACGAGCGGATGCGCGAAATCAGCGCGTTGAATTCCGGCTCATGCCAGAGAACGGGAACGGGATAGATCGGGTTTGCTTCTTTCATTGCCCATTTGATCATCTGCGGGATGTCTTTATCCTGAATGAAATCGAACTTATCCTGAATACGCATATTAGCGTTCATCCTGCGAATTTCGCGAATGAATGCTTTTGCTTTTTCTTCGTCATCTTTGCCGTTGATGCCGACGGCCTCTGCGAGACGCGCAAGCTTGAAATAAACGGCAGGGCCGAAATCTTCCATCACATACGGCAGGATGACCGCGTTGGCAAGTCCGTGCGGCGTACCATATAGTCCGCCGAGCGTATGCGCAACGCCGTGCACATAACCGACGCAGGCACGGGTAAATGCCGCTCCGCCGTAAAACGCAGCAAGCTGCATATTATAACGCGCGGTTAGGTTCGTGCCGTCCTTATATACGGTTTCGAGATTTTCGAATATTAGTTTGACAGCTTCGATTGCGAGTTTATCCGTGCTCTTCGGCGCGAATTTGTTCGTATAAGCCTCAACTGCATGCGTCAGCGCGTCCATGCCGGTTGTGCTCGTAATATGCGGCGGAAGACCCACGGTGAGCTCTGGATCGAGTACGGCGTAACGCGGAATCAACGAGAGATCCTGAACCGCATATTTATGGTGTGTTGCGCGGTCGGTAACTACGGCGACAATCGTCGTTTCCGATCCGGTTCCTGCCGTTGTCGGCACGGCAAAGATCGGAGGAAGTTTCTTCAAAACGCGTAATGTTCCGCCCATTTGAGCAACACTCTGCCGTGGTTTGACAACGCGCGCACCGGCTGCCTTTGCGCAGTCCATTGCGGAACCGCCGCCAAACGCGACAATACCGTCACAATGATGATCGATATATAACTTTCTCGCGGCTTCGATGTTTTCAATGGATGGGTTTGGTTCTACGCCGTCGTAAACAACACCGACGAGACCGGCCTCATCGCACGCGGCAAAGAAGGAATCCAGAAGGCCGAGTTTTCTCAGAACCGAATCGGTAACGATCAGGACGTTTTTCAAGCCTTTGCTTTTGATGAACTCAGGCAGCTTTTTAATACTGCCGGGGCCGGTCAATAGTTCAGGCTGACGCCATGGCATAAGATACATTCCGGAAGTCAGAACAAATTGAAAGATGCGATACCAGATTTTCTTCAATGTCCAAAGCATGTTTTGCGCCTCCGATATGATAAATAATTTGAATTGTTATTACTATTGATTGTAACACGCGAATCGGGGTGAAGCAATCGACACACAGTTCAGATATCGTTGATAGAGTCATGTTTTGATTAAAATGGACCATAAGTATAAAACAAGAAATAAAAGTTCGGAACTAAAATCAACGATTAAAAATGGATGTAAAATTTAATTGAATACAAGATGATATTCTGTCGATTCTCCCGCTGATGTATATACAAAAACTCGAAAATTGGCGAATTGTGTCGGTTATTCTCGAAGAATAGCGGAAACATTGAAATTTCGTATTTTGTATATTAATGTCTGTTTTAAGGGTGAAAACAGACAGGGAGGACAGATGTGTGAGGTCAAAAATCGATCAGGAACTTCTCAAACTTGGTGCCCCGACGGGCCGTCTCGGGTATGTTCAAATGGCGATTGCACTTGAGCTGATCATGCAGGAAGAGCAGGTTACCAGCACAACCCGCGTACTATACCCGAAAGTGGCGGAGCGCTGCAACACAAAGCCGGCGCGAATTGAACGGAACGTGCGTGAAGAGATCAAAGCGATCTGGAACTTCGGTAATCAAAAGCGGCTCGATCAGCTCTTCATCAATCGCGAGAAGTATCCTCCGGGAAACAAAGAATTTCTTTATACCATTGCGCGATATCTCCAACAGGAAGCCTGAAAAGTTGTCGCGTACAAAAAAGCGGGGGAACAATTCCTCCGCTTTTGCGTTTTAGATTTCGATTAAAATGTTCGAACCGGCTCGATGGTCTCGCTTCTTGGATATACATACTCCATCTTTGGCGGCATGGAATTATAAACGCGTTCAATCTCCAAAATCCCTTTTGTATAGCGTCCTTTTACCAGCACGCTTTCCATCTTTAAATTCAGGCAAAGAATGGAAACTTTTGCGCCATCAGGAATTTGTTTAAGCGCTTTTCCAAACGGAATGTTCGACAATACGATTCGATCCGAACCCGCGCTTGTTGCCTGAACGACCGGAAGAACTATCGCTCTACCGTTTTCTTCATAATAGCAGAGAAACTTGAGCGAATCCAGCTGGGAGAAGAGCTGCTGACCAACATACGGTAGCGCGTTTTTGTCGCATTTCTTTTGAAAGATTGCTTTTAAGCGGGACAGAACTGCACCCAGAACGATCGCGCCCATCGGCAGCGGTTTCATCGCACTGATTCGATCCAGATTTAAATAGAAAATCCGGTAAAACCCCATATAGGAATTATAGCGGAATAGCGGTTTATTGTTATATAGGTCGAATTCTCTTCCTGTATTCGCACTGTGCGTGTAGGTTGCGTTTCCGGAAAGATATTTTTTATCGGCGCTCAACACAAGAAATCCGACATGCGGTTGGTCCATGATAAAGCGTTTGCTCAATCCGGCGGAGAACTGCCCGAACGTTAGCGCGTTATCGTTCAGCGCCTGTATGGACGAGATAAACGATAGATGCGGATAGCCGCTTTCATCCTCGGTGGCGAGCACGCCGACCTTGCTGTCGCAGTCCATCATCTTGATAGAGGATTCATCGATTCGATCAAAGTACGAAGGTTTCATGTTTTACTCCTCTTCGTTGAGCGCACCTGTCGCGCGGATGTCCTCGCAGGCGCGGGTACTCCGCGCAACCGCGAGCAGTTCCTCCATATGACGTTTGGAAACGAGCGGTGTGTTTTGAAACGCCCAGTCGATGTCCAAACGTTTATACTTGTCGTTGCAGAGATTATTGAACGCACAGAGTTCCCAGCGTTCCGCGCCGCCGATTGCGTTGATGCGGTCTCCGATTGCGCGGATATTCTCAACCGAATCGGTTGCGCCGGGGATGATCGGGGTGCGAATCCAGAGCCTGCCGTTTCCTTTTGCCCAGAGTGCGGCAACGCCGAGATTTCGTAGGATCATTGCGTTTCCGCGACCTGTCCAGCGCTGGTGTTCGGCATCGTTCATAATCTTCAGATCGTAGAGCAGAATATCCGTGTAGGGCAGCGCGGCTTGCAATTGCTCTGTAAACACATTGCCGCAAGTATCTACCGCTGTTTGTATGCCCTCTGCCTTTAATAAACGCAGCAGCTCAACTGCGCCGTCTTGCAATAACGCTTCGCCGCCGGAGAGCGTAACGCCGCCGTCGCGACCGAAATAGGCGCGGTCTTTGACCAGTTCGCGGCAGAGTTCTTCCGGTTCCGCGTCAATGCCTTTGCATTCAAGCGCGAGCGTAGGGCAGGCAGCAACACAGGTGCAGCAACCCGCGCAGAGTCGGCGGTCGATATGTACGCCTGTTTCGTCTCTGCTGAGCGCTTGATTGGGACAAACATTGTCGCAGCTGCCGCAGCCGATACAGCGGCTTTCAAGCCAATGCACCTGAAACTTTTTTGCGATGCTTTCCGGGTTATGACACCAGGCGCAGGCTAACGAACAGCCTTTGAAGAAAATGGTTGTGCGCAGTCCCGGACCGTCTTCGCTGGACATGCGTTGAATATCGAGGTAACGGATTTTTGTCATATCAATACCGGTTATGGCTTTCCCTTGCTATAATTTCGTTTTGCAGCTCTCTGCCGATGCTCGTAAAATACGCGTTGTATCCGGTGATGCGTACCAGCAGGTTACGATAATTTTCCGGATGCAGCTGCGCGTCTTTGAGGGTTTCCGCATCCAGAATGTTGATCTGCAGTGCGGTTCCTCCGTTGTGGATATATCCGCGCAAGAAGGCTTTCAACTTTTCGCGCCGTTCGCTGTCGCGCATGAGCGACGGCGAGAGCGTTATGGTGTGACTCGCGCCGTTGGGCAGCAGATTAACAGCGTTGCCTGCTTCGTCACGCCCGCCGAGCGCTTTTCCGACCGAGTTGGCGTTTCCGGTTGGGCCGTTCGTATCCGCGCCGTTGACGGGGCAGATTGCGTTGCTTAAAAACTGACCGTGCGCGCGTCCGTCCGCGGTGGCGGGGAGAATGAATCCGCTGCCGATCCAGTAATTCCAGCTCAGCATACCCGGCCGGAACTGCGCGTTTGTGGATTTCGTTTTGTAACGCCAGACGATATCCGACCAGTCTTTCATGAGTCGTGCGGCCAGCGCGTCTGCGGAGTCGTCGTCGCGTCCGTATTTCGGCGCGCGGTTTTTCGCCTGCGCCTGCAAAATTTCATAGCCTTTCCAGTTTGCCTGAAGCGCCTGAATCAGCGTATCGATTGAGCAGAGCTTTTTGTCATAAACAAGATAACGGATTGCGAGCAATGAGTCAACTGTTGTTGCAAACGTAACGCCCTCTACGGTTACAAACGAAAGCTCTGCGCCGCCTTGCGTGCAATCCTTGCCCGATTCCGCGCAACCTTTGACGAGACAGCTTAGATACGGCGTTGGCGAATACTGCGCGCGTAGTTCGGTCGAGCGCTCATACAACGCAACCATCCGCTCAATTACATAAGTCAACTGCGTGAGGAACGCTTCATAAAACGATTCAAAATTGGAAAACGATCTCGGATCACCTGTTTTCGGCGCATCGGTTTCCGCGGGATATGCTTTTCCCCAGAGTGCGTCGGTATAGGTGATCAGATCCTGACCATTGCCGAGCGCGAGTTCGACTGCTTTTACAAGGTTGGGGTTGCAGTCTACCGTAGCGGAACGGTCGTTTCCGCACATCGTGTTTTCCAGACAGCCAACAGAAGCATATTCAAACACGTTATCTTCGTTGATCAGGTGCTCTACATGCGCTCGTTTCGCTTCTTCCAGCATGCCTGCCATGGAACGCTCGTCGAAATTGAGCAGGAACGGCGCGCCCTGACTGGTTGAGATCATGTCGACTACCTTATCGAGCAGGGCATCCGGAGAATGTTCGTGCAGACGCACGTTCGGCTTCGGCTCCAGAATCGGGCTCATTTCGTCTATGACTTCCAAAAAGACCCATGTAAGGTCGTTTGTCATGTCCGCGCCGTCTTTTCCGAGGCCGGAAAGGTTAAAGAGCTGACCATATCCAGCGGTGATGCCTTGATTTCCGGTCTGAATCATCGCGTCGTAGGCAAAGTTGCAGTGCATCCAGAAGCATTTGAGCAGTTCCTTACCGAATTCGCGATCCATACCCTGACGAATCGATT
>QKAN01000239.1 GCA_003246365.1 Clostridia bacterium | reverse complement strand
GTGATCCTGAGCCACCCGTTCCAGTTTGTCTACTACAACGCGCTTGCGGGAAGCAATCCCGGCGCAAAGTATGATCTTGACTACTGGAATGTTTCGCAGGCACAGACGCTGATGAAGCTGATCGACACCGTGGACTCGGACGAAAAAATCAGCGTTACAGCCGCCGAATGGTACACCGGCGACGGGCTGGAGAAGGCGTATAACATCCTGCCGGAATCGTACAAGGAGCGCATGCGGCTGGTGTTTGTCGGAAGTTACACGATTGCCCGCGGCGCGGACTATCTGATGATCAATCCGCGCGGCATCCAGATTTGCAGCGACAAAACACAGGAGCCGCGGCAGCAGTGGATACTGGCATATGGGTTGGATGTGTACCTGAGCGGCTTAGAGAAAGTCGTATCTCAACAGGCATTCGGATCGGAGTTTATGACGGTGTATGAGATGCCGTAAAGGCGAACGAAGCAACAAAGAGCACCCATGCGGGTGCTCTTCTTCTGTCAGGACGCTTAAACACCCTGCCGCTTGATAAAAAGTTCTTGAAGCGCAAGTGTTACTAGAATCAGTTGCTTAGTCATAATTCTGTGTGTATAATCGAATACGTATTGAACTGGTGCGGGATGTATCTTTCCGGCAAAGGACGACTATGTACGAAAAATATTCGGGGTTGCCCGACACAACCAAATCCGCCAGCCAAAACGGCAACCGTAGCGGCAGCCGTTCAGAAAGCCGCCCCATTCGCTCAGCAAACGGACAGACGGAATATTATCAGACGCCGAATCGCAGCGCGGAACAGACATCCGCCAAGCGCGCGAACGCGCGCCGCGCAAAGGCGCGCAAACGCAAGTTGATTCTCGGCGGCATGGGCGTTGCATTTCTTGCAATCATCGTCGTGGCGGTACTTGTGCTGGTCAAAAGCTGCGCTGAGCCCGTCGTTGTCGATCCGGCAACCGCAATGTTCCGTAGCGGCGTTTCCATCAACGGCATGGATGTTTCCGGCAAAACCGTGAGCGAAGTGCGCGCGCAGTTGGAGGCAAACGAATCCACGTTTCTGGAGCGGATCGCCATTACGCTCTCCAGCGCGGAACTCAACGCGACCATCACCGGCACGGAGATGAGCGCGACGACCAACCTTGACGAGGTTATCGAGCAGGCGCTTGCCGGCGGCGCAAACCAGAGCTATAGCACCGCAGTCAGCATCAACGAAGCGGCGCTGGCCACGCGCATCGACGCGATCAACCAAACCTCCAGCAAGCCGCCCGTGGATGCAAGCGTGAATATGGAGTTTTCCAGCAGCGGCAAACCCGCACCGCAGTATATCGAAGGTACACCGGGATTTGGTCTGGATGTTGCCTCTACCACAGAGATGATCAAACAGGCAATTACAGCGGGACAATACCAAACCACACTGACGCCCTCGATGACGAATATTGCGCCTTCCAGAACGGTTGCGGATATTCAGGCGAGTTTTGCGCTGTTAGCGAAATTCACCACCACGTATGACTTCAAAGGCACGGCAGAAGATACAGAAGAACAGCGTACTCTTTATATCCCAAATCGTGCATTTAATGTGGAAAAAGCAGCAAGTATCATCAACGCTAACGTGATAAAACCCGGTGAGACATGGAGCTTTAACAAAGTAGTTGGTGACCGGACGGAAGACAACGGCTGGGCTTTGGCGCAAGGAATCTTCGGTGGTGACCGCACAACACCGCAATACGGTGGTGGAGTTTGCCAAGTCAGCACAACGTTATATAACGCTTTGCTCCAAGTTTATCCATATATTGAGATCGTTCAGCGTGAGTTTCACTCCTTCCCTTCGACTTATGTAGAGAAGGGATTGGATGCAACCGTCGATACGAATCACATTGATTTTCAGTTTAAAAATATTACCGATCACGACCTGTACATCTATGCATACTCGTCTGAAAACAAGATGTCCAAGAGCCGCAAACGCGATCTGACGGTTGTAATCTACGGGCAGGTGTTGCCGGAAGGACATGCGTATAAGACGCGTGTAGTTGTGGTTTCGGAAGAACCGCCGGGACCGGACGAGATTACTGAGAGCAAAAAGCTTTTTATTGGAGAAGAGAAAATCCTAGCCCCCGCGCGGAATAAAATCACCGTGGATGTCTACATTGACCATTATATCAACGGCGAGGTTGTGGAGGAGATTTATCGAGTGCCCGGCCCAGACGTCTACCCCGGCAACCCACTCAAAAAGCAGGTCGGCATTATGCCAACACCGACGCCGGAGGTTTCGCCGACGCCTGCACCGTAATTCAAATTCAATCAAATGCAGCAAAATACAGTAAAAGAGAGCACGGATTACTCCGTGCTTTTTTAATGTCACTAGACTTAATACATGCCACCAAACAAATACTTTTTTTCAAAAAGTATAGATAAAAGAGCACCGATTTCTCGGTGCTCTTTTTGTGTCGCTAGACTTAGTACATGCCGCCCATATCCGGGCCAGGCGCCGCAACGGGTGCCGGAGGCGTCGGGATATCGGTGACCAGGCTCTCGGTGGTGAGCACCATTGCCGCGACGGAAGCTGCGTTCTGCAGCGCGCTGCGTGTGACCTTCGTCGGGTCGATGATGCCTTCGTCCGCCATGATGCCGTAGGTATCGTTCGCGGCATTGTAGCCGTAGCCGGGCTTGTTCTCGCGGCGGATGTTTTCCACCACGACCGCGCCGTCGATGCCCGCGTT
>QKAN01000079.1 GCA_003246365.1 Clostridia bacterium | reverse complement strand
GACGTTTGGCCCCGCGCCGATGGCAAACAGGATTTCGCAGTCAGCCGGATCGAGCACGACGATGCGCTCCGGAAACGAGGAGAGGCGCACGGCGTTGCCCATCATGTCCGTGGTATCGACCGCGTAACCGCTCTCGGTTTGCACCGTTGTGGTTTCGCTCGGGGTAAAGTCGGATGCGACCGTGGGTGCGCCGTCGTCAACGGGCACGGGCGAGGGCAGCGCGCAGGCGGTCATTGCAAACGCAAGCATGAGCGTAAGCAAAATCGCGAGCGCGGGTTTGGTTCGATTGGTCATCAAACGAGGTTCCTTTCCTGCCGGAGGGGTTTATCGGAGAACAAATGATTCTCCGGTTCGCGTATCCGGCGGATGTATCACATAAAACTGGCTACAGTATAGCACCGTGGTCGCTATAGGGTCAATTAAGGATGGGATAGGGCATCGTGCTGCCGCTTGTGCGGCAGTTTGCAGAAAAGGTTACTATTATATCTAAAAACATAAGTGTTAAAGAGATAATTCGGATACTAATCAGATGAACAAAATCAATATCCTTAAATTTGTCAGAAGAGGGTTTACGGATTTGTAGCAGGAAGTTCACAGATTTCTTTTGCGAGCTGTACGTGTTTAGCAAAGCATTGTATAATACTTTAAACAGTTTTTCATTATAATTTCTCTGAAGGCTTACGGAAAGGGATAGCATGATCGATATCAACAAACCTGTTACGAATCCTGATCTATTAAAGGCAATAAATGATTCATATCCTAACCAGACTGATAGACAAAAGCAAATAATACTTGAAGTGAGAAAAGCGCACTTATTAGCTCCTGTTCTTATTTCTCCGGAACCAGAAGGTGACATAAATGTAAACGAGAGAGTTATTAAGAAGGATACTACCATTAGTTTCAATCTTATAGAAGATACAAACAATCAGACATTTCTCATAGCTTTCACGGATTGGAATGCGTTAAGAAAGTGGAGTAACATAGAGAACCAACAGACGCTTATTGTTACCTTTGAAGATCTAAGTAGCATGGTTCTGAATTCAAAAGATGGTCATGCCGGATTTGTAATCAATCCATACGGGGAAGATATCGTTTTCCGAAGGTCATTGCTTGAAGCATTAAAAGAGGAGCAAAACAAGCCAATAATCGACAACTCTTGCGAGTATGTGGTCAAGAAAGATACAAGCGTTATGCTAGGACAACCACGAGTATTTCCGCAGGAGTTAGTTGATGCTATTAAGAGGTATCTCAAAAATCAAAGGATGGTAAGGGCTGCGTACTTTATGCAAATGTTGCGAGACGAGGAAATAAGTTATCTACTTATTGTTGATTTTTCAGGCGATAAGAAAGAGCTGTTTAGTGGTATCGCGAACTCTGCACAGGGTTATTTAAACGGGATGAATATTGATATGATGCCCTTAGAAGCTGGATTCGCACAAAATGCTGTTCGAAATGTGAAGCCATTCTACATAAGATCATTGTTTGGCGTATTCTAGTATGCTGTGCTGTGTCATCATAAATAGCAAGGGGACAATGCCCTCTCAGTTGTCGGTTTCTTGCTTTGTAAATTTTTTGAAGGACAATTTGTGATATGAAGAAGAAGTTTCCCATCGATGAGCATCAAAAGCTCGCGTTGAATGGCATCACACTGGATATTCGCATCCGCGGCATGCGGGCGGACAACCCCGTGCTGCTGTTCCTCCACGGCGGCCCGGGCGTGTGCGACCGTCACTTTGTACTGGAAGATCAGGCTCCGCTAACCGACATCTGCACGCTGGTCTGTTTCGATCAGCGCGGTTCAGGCAAGAGCTACACCCGCGAACAGGCCGCGCAGCACATGGATACAGAACTTGTGCTCGGCGACGCAATCGCCCTGATCAACTGGCTGCGGGAGCGATTCCATCAGGAGAAAATCTATCTCGCGGGGCACAGCTACGGCAGCTATCTTGGCGTGCTGCTTTGCCAGCGGATACCGGAGAAGATCGCGGCCTACATCGGCACGGGTCAGCTCGCAAACGGCGCGGAGAATGAGCGCATCTCCTATGAGTTCGTCTGGAACGAAGCAACCAAACGCGGCGATCAAAAGGCGTTGGAAGCGCTCAAGAAAATCGGCGCGCCGATCGACGGCTTTTACCGTTCGCTGGACGATCTGACCGTGCAGCGCAACCTGATGACGAAGTTCGGCGGCGCGGCGCACGGAAAGAAGGAGAACATGATCCAGTCTATGGTGCTGCCGATTCTGCGCTCGCCGGAATATTCATTGCTGGATATCGCGGGCTACGCGAAGGGCGCATATTATAATCTCCGCGAACTCTGGCGCGAGGTGATCAGCAGCAAGTTTGATCAGTCGGTCAAGCGGCTTGACATGCCGGTGTACATCACGGCGGGCAGGCACGACCGCAACACGCCGCCGGAGATTGCAAAACCGTGGTTTGATACGCTGGACGCGCCGAAGAAAGAATGGATTTGGTTTGAACAGAGCGCGCATTCGCCGATTCGTGAGGAAAAGGACAAGTGGAACGCGGTTGTAAGAGCCAGCGTATTTGGAAAATAACGACTTAAAGAAGGGCGTTCAACGCTCTTCTTTGTAATTTTTGGCGGCGATTCATCAGAAAACATGCTCTGGCGGTGAAAAGAAACCATCTGTGGGGGAAACCGGACCATAATTGAAAGATTCTGAAAACAAATGTAGGATTCTCTTTTTATCCTGCGGTCG
>QKAN01000186.1 GCA_003246365.1 Clostridia bacterium | reverse complement strand
TCTTTCGTGATTTTCTGTTTGCCGTGCGCCACAACCGTAATAATGTGTCCGTGCGTCACCGGCGTATGCACGAGGATACCCGTCGCTTCAACATGCGGCATAATCGTCATCAAATCCACGGCCTGATGGCTCGGCGCTTTGTCGATCTGAAGCGCATTTGTCAGTCCGCGGTGATAATCGCCCGGATCGGCTACGCGGCGGATGATAGTGATCGCCACACGGTCAATGCCGAATTCGCGATCGAGACAATCCACCGAGCGGATAAGGCCGGTTGTGTTGCAGCTCGTGAGTTTCAGATAGTCTTTGCCAACGCCTTTTTCATAGTTTGCGTAACCATGGAAAAACACATCCGCAACGGAGTTCTTTTCTCCGCCCTGAAATACGGCTTTTACGCCCGCTTTTTCATATAATTCTTTGTTTTTGATGCCGACCCCGCCCGGGCTGCTGTCCAGCATGACGTCAACGTTCTTGATCAAATCGTCAAACGTTCCGCTGACCGGAATATCCAGCGCGTCAAACTTTGATTTGTCCGCGCCTTCTACCAAAAACAGCTTGTACGGCATTCCTTTTTCTTTCAGCGCGCGGATTGCCAGCGTCGGCGCAAGGTCCGCTACACCAACCAGTTCCATATCCCCCTGAAGCGCTACACCGTCCGCGAGACGCTGTCCAATGGTGCCGTATCCGGCTACGCCAACTCTAATTTTCTTCGCCATGTTTTTTTCCTCCAAACTCTCTGCCTCTGGTCACCTTACCGTGACCGTCATTCTGCTCTTACTTCAAATACAATGTTACGGCAGGCGGCGGAAGGAATATTCCGTCCGCGCCATGCCGCATATCATTACAGTTTTACCGGCATCCCGGTTTCCAGCGATTTTTTCGCCGCCATCGCGATCAGTACAGGCTTGAGCCCGTCCGTCGCATTCACCAGCGTCGGCTTGTCGCTTGCAATCGCGTCTACAAAACCCTGTTCTTCCGCAATAAACGCTTCGTTGTAGCGCTCGAGGAAGAAATACAGCGGTTTTTCGCGCATAACGCCGTTTTCGGTGTATAGCGTCGTCAGGTTCGGCGTTTCGTTGTCCGCCGTGATGCATCCGCTGCTGCCAAACACTTCCACCCGCTGGTCATAGCCGTAGACCGCCTTACGGGAGTTGTTGATTACACCGATTGCGCCGTTAGCGAATTTGAGCGTTACGATTGCGGTATCCACATCTCCCGCCTCACCGATCGCCGGGTCGACCAGAACAACACCGTTCGTATACACCTCGGTCACTTCGCTGCCGGAGAGATAGCGAACCATATCGAAATCGTGAATCATCATATCAAGGAAGATACCGCCGGACACTTTCACATAGCTGATCGGCGGCGGCGCGGGGTCGCGGCTCGTCACCATAACGATGTGCGGGTCTCCGATGGTTCCCGCCTGCACGGTGTCGCGCACGTGTTTAAAGTTGCGGTCAAACCGGCGGTTGAATCCAACCTGGAATTTAACGCCCATTTGATCGACCGCGTTGATGACCTTATTGATGCGGTCCAAATCGAAGTCGATGGGTTTTTCGCAGAACACATGCTTGCCTGCCATAACCGCATCATAAGAGATAACCGAGTGTGTGTCGGTTGAGGAGCAAACGAACACCGCGTCAATCTCCGGATCATTGACCAGTTCGCAATAATCGCCGTATACCTTGGGAATGCCGAATTGCGCGGCAAGCGCCTTTGCGCTTTCTGCAACAACGTCCGTCACGGCGACGACGGTTGCGCCGGAAACGCGCGTCATAAGGTTTGCAACGTGCAGTTTTCCGATTCTTCCGGCACCGACCACACCGATTTTTAAAGTTTTCATACGGGATCTTCCTTTCCTATATTTATGAATTGTGATTAATATTTTCTGGCTTCTTTCAAATGTTCATCCTGATCCGTGCGCGCGGTTTTCACGCGCTCGCGCTCGCTGACTTCCGCAACACCGACGCGCCACCAGCCGCCGTACCCTTCCGTCATGCTCTTGGGCAGCACCTTGATATCGATCAGCGTACTCACGGTTTGCCGCTTGCTGTCCTCTAACGCGGCTTCCAGCTCTCCTGCGGTGCGAACCGTATAGCTTACGCAGCCGTAAGCTTTTGCGATTGCCGCATAATCGATTGAGAGAAAATCACCGTTGTGATGCATCCGGTCGCCCGGCACGCGTTTGCGCATCTCCGTGCACATGGAATCATTACCCGTACCCTGCTGCAGATTGTTGATGCAGCCAAAGCTTGCGTTGTCAAAGAGCAATACGTTGATTTTTTTGCCTTCCTGTACGGAGGAAATCAGTTCGCTGTGCAGCATGTTAAAGCTGCCGTCGCCCGTCATGGCGTAAACTTCGCGTTTGTCACCGATGGCGAGTTTAACGCCCAGCGCGCCGCTGACTTCATACCCCATGCAGGAGTAACCATATTCCATGTTATAGGTGTTTGCGACAGCGGGACGCCACATACGCTGCATGCAGCCCGGCAGACTGCCGCTCGCGCCGATCACCACGGAATCCGGCGCAATCACGCGGTTTACCATGCCGAGCGCCATAGTTTGCGTCAGGTCGCAGCCAACATCCTGCTGGAATTTTTTCCAGCTTTCGCTGTTGGGATCTTTTACTTCGGAAACGTAGTCGCTGCCGATCATCTTTCCGTCCAGCCGGTCGAGTTCCGTTTGCCAGTTTGCTTTTACCTGCTTGATTTCGTTCGTATACGCGGTTTTAT
>QKAN01000160.1 GCA_003246365.1 Clostridia bacterium | reverse complement strand
GCGGCGTTGTTTCCGGAAGAACAGGAGACGATCGTAATAGACCGGACATTGATTTCCGATCAGATCGGAGATGCGGCAGCCGCATCGATCGTAGCCGCACTCGAAAACACGGGAACAGTGAGACGCGAGATTGCTTTGAACGCTTTGCGGTTTGCCTATGACGATGTGGTGAAGAGAGATTATCCGTTCAGTCTCTATATACGTGGTGGAAATCTCTATAACACAGATTTGACGGAGAATGTCATTACGCTTTCCAGAATCGCGACCGGCGTGAAACGCCAACCGGAGTTTTATGATGGCGGACGGCGCGAAATGATGGAACTGGCAGTGCAGAGCAATCCCGCAATTACGGGAGCGGACTGCTCCGGCGGAGTGGTAGGACTCTTGCGATATGCAGGCGTAGTGTCGCCAAAGTTTGATCTCGCAGCGGATGGATTCGCAGCAAGCGGGAGCTACCGTCATATTGAGCGTGAAGCATTGATTCCGGCGGACTTACTACACAAAAGCGGGCATATCGGCCTCTATGTCGGCGGCGGTTATGCGGTTGAGTGGATGGGCGGCGCATATGGCTGTCAACTTACGAAACTTGCAGCGCGGCGAGGTTGGAATTTTGTGAAACACACAACGGATCGATTCGGCGACTGGACGGGATTCCTGCATCCGAATTATTACTAGGAGGAAGAAACATGCAGGAATGGGACGTTGTCGGCGTAATCGCCGCACTTATCGCAATGTTCTCAACTATGATTGCGCCGATGATTAAACTCACGCACGCAATTACGAAACTCACCACAACCATGGAGAACATGGAAAAGAATGTTGGAGAGCTCACGACAAACAACAGAAACGCACATGAGCGCATCTGGGAACATGCTCGAGAGCAGGATGAAAAACTCTGTGACCATGAGACGAGAATTCGTGTCATGGAAGAGGAACGAGACTAAACATAAGAAGGAGAAAAATAAATGGATCTGTTATTGAATTATGGTGCGCAGGTAGCTGCGACGCTGCTGATTACGCTGATTGGCGTGTTTGGAACATATCTCTCGCTCCAATTAGGGAAAAATGCAAACCTGAAAAACATCAACGAAGCGCAGAAAGAGCTCATTCGCGTGGCTAAAATCACGGTGGAAGAACTGCAGCAGACGTTGGTAAGCGACCTGAAGGCAGCCAATGAGGACGGAAAACTGACGCAAAATGAAATTGCGCAGTTGCGGGATAAGTTGCTGGGGAAAACGGTTGAAAAACTTTCCGAACCGGCATATACGCTGTTGGCTGGAGCGTCTGTCGATATCGAAGGGCTGATTCTCGGCGTCGGCGAAAGCTGTATTGAACGGATGAAGCAAAACGCCGCTTCTGCGGAATAATCGAAACAAAAACATGCCGCACACTGTGCGGCATGTTTTTTGTTAAATAGATTAGAATTCGCGGAGTACGACCTGATCCGGCACTTCCGGTTCCAGCGAGCACACACTTAAAAAATAATTCGGGAACGCGTTGATACAGGAAAAATGATATGCAGATTCGCCTGAAAAAAGCGCAGTGTGTTCGTCCTGCGGCAAAACGGCAAAACTTGCGGGAGAAACAGAGAAGCCAACGCCTTCCGCTTTGAGATAGCTTTCTTTCAACGTCCAAATTCGAAAAAACTCGGCGCCGGGGTTCGAAGTTCCCGCAAGATAAGCGCGCTCTTCAGGGTGAAAAAAGCGGGTAGCGATTTTTTGCCAGTCGATTGGGCGAACCATCTCCAAATCCACGCCGACGGTGCGGGAAGAAAGCGCGAGAACTGCATAATCTCCCGCATGCGTAATGTTAAACGGCGTGTTGCCAGGTAAATGCGGCTTTCCGCGATTGCCGCGTTCAAAGCGCACATGTCGTTCGGTTCCGCCGAATGCATCGTAAAGAAGTAGTCCGGCAGCAAGGCTCAAAAGCGCGCTTCGCGTATCGCCAAGCGCGCGCACGCGTGATTGCCGTTCTTCGTTGAGCAACGGAATCAACTGCTGCGCTTTTGGCGCTATTTGGCGGATATCAGCCGCGTAGAGACGAACCAATCGTTTACTCCTTAATCGACAGTCAAAATGCTATTGCAATACGGTTTTTAGTTTCCATTTTCCGCCGCGATATCGCAGCGCAAAGAATACGGCTCGAACGACCCAATCTGAAACCATTCCATACCATACCCCGGCAACGCCAAGATGGAATTGTTTCACCAGCAGATAGCTCAAACCAAAACGCACAACCCACATACTGACAGACGAAACAATCATGGTATAGCGTGCATCGCCGGCGGCACGCAAAGAATTTGGGAAGGCGAAGGAAATCGGCCAAATAACGATGCAGAAAAAGGCAAGAACAGGCAAAACATGCTCTGCAATTGCCGTAGCGGCTTCGCTGAGCGGGAACCAGCTTACGATTCCCTTCGAGAAAAACAAAACGGGAATATTAACTATCGCCATCGAAAAATACGTTATCAATACCATTTTTTTGGTGTAGCTTGCGGCTTGTTTATAATCGCCGGCGCCAAGACATTGCCCGACAACGGTTAAAATTGCAAGACTCATGCCCATGCCCGGAACAATGATTATGTTAAAAATGCTTCCAATGATTGCATTTGCCGCGATTGCGGCAGTGCCAAGTCCGGCGACAAGCGCTTGCACGAGCAGTTTGCCGAAGTTAAACAGCCCGTTTTCAAACCCGTTCGGAATTCCGACGCTAAGAATACTTCGAACCATTCGCTTTTCGAAACGAACAGGGAACAACCGGGTCAGATAGATGACATTGTTCCGGCTTCGAATCAACAACAACATCAGAACCGCGGCGAGTCCCCGCGAAAGGGCGGTTGCAATGCTCGCGCCTAAAACGCCCCATTGCAGGACATAGATCATTAATACGTTTGCGGCAACGTTGACCACGTTCATCACAAGCGATACATACATGGATACTCGGGAATTTCCCATTGCTCGAAAGAGCGCAGCACACGCATTATAAATCGCGAGAAACGGAAACGAAATCGAACTGAAGATTAAATAAATTCTTGCGCTTTCTGCGACATTCGCATCGACAGCGCCGAAAATGATGCGAATAAAAAAACGCGGAGCGCAAAGAAGAATCATGCCGACGGCAAGGGAGAAGATCAGCGATATATATAGCAGTTGCCTTGCAGAAACGCGCGCGTTTTCCGGTTCGTTTCGCCCGATATATTGCGCACAAACAACGGCGCCGCCCGTGCAAAGCGCCGCTAAAATACTGATGATCAACACGTTGAGAGAATCGACAAGAGAAACACCGGAGACGGCAGATTCGCCGACTTTCGTGATCATTACAACCGCGGCAAGGCCGACCGTCATCGCGAGCAACTGCTCGAGAATGAGAGGAATGATAAGCTGCCGTAATGCGGCAGATGTAAACATCGGCCGTGATACAGCCGGTTGCGTTTCCATAAGCAAAGTTCGTTTCGTCATTATCTTTGCGCAACAATTTTGTCGATATTGTCGGCAAAATATGCGCATTTAGGTATTCTACCTCTTTTCAGAAGTTCTGTCGAGCCAATCGTTAATATTTGTAAGTGTCTTGTACATCCAGAACAAATACGGTAGCGCCGCCAACCGTGACAGACATTGGCATTGCCGCGCTGTCGATGTTGTGAGGGATTCCAGAGGCGGGAACGGTGACGACCTGCCGACGGCGGGAATGTTCCTGAATGATTTGAAGAGTTTCATCCAGACGGTCTGCATCAACGCCGATCATCAGCGTTGAGTTGCCGCCGCGCAAAAAACCGCCTGTGCTGGCGATGCGCGTCACACTGATGTTTTTTTCGATGAGCGCGTAGGTCAGCGCCTTATGGTCGTCATTTTGTACGATTGCAAACAGCAGTTTCATAATGATGCCCTCCGTTTGTAGTTAATAAGATCAATTACAAACTATGTTTCTATCTTTAGTATAACATACCGTAAGTATTTGAGCGAAAGCAAATAAAGCCGAAAAACGAATATGATTTTGAGAAAAAACGGTTGAATGCCTCTTTTAATAAATTCGTTTAACAGTATGAAAGCATTTACTCAAAATACAAGAATTCGATATGCGTAGCATCGTCATCCAGCCAGATAAAGCCGGATAAGGAGCTTTCTTCAAAAACACATACGACCGAGAGTTTCATTCCACCACGCATGACATATCCATACAGCGTATTGTTGGATCGCACGCCTTGACTATCTACAAATGCTGAAACCGGAATATCTTCCTGTGAAACAAATATCTGCTGGATTGAAAGAGTGCCGACGCCTGATTCATCGATAGAAATAGAAAGCACACCGGGAAATAATTCATCTCGAATGCCGTCTGCAGCGGCAAGTGTATCGGGGTCATCGCTTGTAATTTCGGACAGCGTGAAGTTTACATTGTAAACGCCGCTCGTACCAAAAAACGGTTCTTCGGCATTATAAGCTGTTTCAGGCAAATTAGAAGATGATAATTCACCGACAGATCCGCCGCCTGCAATAATCTGCCGTGCGGTAGGCGGAGCAAGAAGAATATATGCCACAAGAACGACAGTGAGCAACATAGAAAAAGAAAAAAGGAGAAATTGTGCTTTTCCCGCAGGCGTTCGTGCGGTTCGTTTAAAACGCCTGCTGCGAAGGACACGTTTCCCCGATGCGGATAAACGAGAGCCGCAAAACAGGCAACATCGTGTTCCATTCGAAATATGATTGTGACAGTTCGGACAAGTTGTCAAAATGTAATCTCCAATCTGGAAGTAATTTATTTTACCATGAAACAACAGTTCTCGCGAATGAAATATGCTATATCTCAAAACAAAGGTGTCGATACGTAGAGAAGTTTTCAAAGCTTTTACAACGTGCGTGGTTGAATTTCGACAACAATTGTGAGAACATAAAAACGAAGAATGATGGCGCTGATTCTAAGGCAATCATTCGGCGGCAAGGGGGAGACACAATGGCGCAAATGGTAGATCGATTTTTAGACGGGGAAGGTAAGCTGACGATTTGGCCGTCCAAACAGGCGGCAAGGGAAGAAGTGATCGCCTATCTCGCCGGAAAATTTGAATATGACCGCGATTATACGGAGCATGAAGTGAATGCGATCTTATCCGGATGGCATACGTTTGGGGACTTTTTCATATTGCGGCGCGAACTCGTAGAGCGTGGATGGATGATGCGCCTGAAAAACGGAAGTCGTTACTGGAAAAACCCGGAAAAACGGGAGGCAGATGCATGACCAGATTGCCGGAAGGGTACCGCGAAGTGCGAAGAGTTGATTTGATGCGAAACCGCAAACAGGCGCTTCGTGTTAACTTTATTGCGCTGCTATTCATGGGCGGTATGGTTGCGCTCGGTTTTTTCATTTGTCCGCCGTTTTCTGAAATGGAAATTGGTTTGCATACCGTGCTTGGCATTCTGATTATGATTGCAGGCATTATCCTGTATATGGCGCTGCATGAAATCATCCACGGCGTGTTTATGAAGGCTTTTTCCGGCAGAAAACCGCATTACGGATACACCGGCTTTTATGCATATGCGGGCAGCGACGCGCTGTTTCGTAAAAACCAGTATTTAATCATTGCGTTCGCTCCGGTAGTCATACTTGGCCTTGTTCTTGCGGTGCTGACGCAGGCGTTTTATGAATCCGCATTTTGGTATTTATACATCATACAGATCGTCAATGTATCTGGCGCGGCGGGGGACTTTTATGTAGGATGGCTGATTGCGCGAGAGGACAGCGACGTGATGGTTCGGGATGCGGGAACGGATATGTCGTTTTACTCCGCACAATGATTCAAACAAAAAGTTGCAAAAAAAAATCTCAGGAAGAATCCTGAGATTTTTGCTATGTTATTTCTTTTCAGCGGGTGCTTTTTCGGCAGTTGCCTTGGACGCTTCCGCTGCGGCCATTGTACTTTGGTTTGCTTTGCGTTTTGCTTCCTGTTCGGCAGCGGCTTGTTTGCGCTCTTCCTCAAACATGACGCGGAGTTGTTTGTCTAGCTTTTGCGTCAGTTCCGGATTGTCTTTCAGGAAAATTCGCGTGTTGTCGCGGCCTTGCGCAATGCGCATATCGCCATAGTTGTACCATGCGCCGCTCTTTTGAATGAGCTTCTTTTCCACGGCGAGATCGAGGATGGAACCTTCTTTGGAAATACCCTCGCCATAGAGCATGTCAAACTCCGCGGACTTAAACGGCGGTGCGACTTTGTTTTTCACAACCTTAACGCGCGTGCGGTTTCCGACGATTTCGGTTCCGTTCTTCAGCGCGTCGATACGGCGGACATCCAAACGCACGCTGGCGTAAAACTTGAGCGCTTTGCCGCCGGGTGTCGTTTCGGGATTGCCAAACATGACGCCGACTTTTTCACGCAGCTGGTTGATGAAGATGACGACGGTGTTGGACTTGTTGATTGCGCCTGTCAGTTTGCGCAGAGCCTGACTCATCAATCGCGCCTGAAGGCCGACGTGCGCATCGCCCATATCGCCTTCGATTTCCGCTTTGGGAACGAGAGCTGCGACAGAGTCGACGACGACAACGTCGATTGCACCGCTGCGAACAAGCGCTTCCGTGATTTCCAAAGCTTGCTCGCCGGTATCCGGCTGCGAGACATACAGATCGTCTACGCGGACGCCGAGCGCTTCGGCATATACAGGATCGAGCGCATGCTCCGCGTCGATAAACGCCGCAGTACCGCCGATTTTTTGTGCTTCCGCAATGATATGCAGAGCAATGGTCGTTTTACCGGAAGATTCAGGTCCGTAAATTTCAACAACACGTCCGCGCGGAATTCCGCCTACGCCAAGCGCGTAATCGAGGGGGAGACATCCTGTGGGAATTGTTGCAACCGGCGCGCGCGCAGACGCATCGCCGAGCTTCATAATCGCGCCTTTGCCAAACTGTTTCTCGATTTGACCGAGTGCGATTTCCAATGCTTTTTCTTTTTCGACCATTACCGTAATCCTTTCGTTCGTTGCAATCTATCTTGGCGTTGCCTCCGGTTGCGAATAAAAAATCAATCGCGGATGGAAACAAATGATCGCATCTTTCTACGACATTATAGCACGGACAAGTGCGGTGCGTACAGCGTTTTTTCACGAAATATGAGCATTTTCCCCTTGATTCACTCAATGACAAAGGCTTTGGCGCAGCATGCCGAAAGCATACAGCCTTGATCTTCTTAAAGGCAAAGCCTGCGGCGAAGCATGTCAAAAGCATGCAGTGTAGAGATTTCGCGAATTCGCGCACGTTCGCCAAAGAGCTGTATTCGCTTTGCGGTTGTACCGTTTGCCGCGGCGATCGCAATATATACTGTGCCGACGGGATCCTGTTCCGTGCCGCCATCCGGCCCGGCAAAACCCGTTGTCGCAAGCGCGTAATCCGTACCGGAAGAGGCACGCATACCCTCGGCCATCTCGCGGGCGCACTGTTCGCTGACTGCGCCGAAGCGATCCAATGTTTCTTTCTTTACGTCGAGCCGACGCATCTTTGTCTCATCGGAATACGCGACGCAGCCTTCGACTAAATATTTGGAACAGCCGGGAATTGCGACGAGATCACTGGCGACAAGGCCGCCTGTGCAGCTCTCCGCAACGGCTAACGTGAGCTGATCGTCCGTGAGCATGCGTGCGCAGGTTTCCGGCAAAGATTCGCCGACAGTCGAGTAAACGATGTCGCCCAATCTGCTGATGATTTCACCAATCATCGGACGAACGAGCGATTCGCCTTCCTGTTCGTTCTGACACAACGCGGTGACGCGAAGAGAAACTTCTCCGGTCTTTACATACGGCGCCACAGTCGGGTTTGTTTGGTTTTCGATAATATCCCGCAGTTCGTAGGTTACCGAGGATTCGCCTTTGCCGAAAATACGCAGTTCACGGGAATAAAGTTTATTACCGCTCATACGCTCCAGATAAGGCATGACATGGTTCTGGAACATGGGGAAGAGTTCTCTCGGTGGCCCCGGCAGCAAAATTGCGGTTTTATTTTCTGCCGTCATAATGCAGCCCGGCGCGGTGCCAAAGGCATTCGGCAGAATGATGGCGTTTTTCGGAAAGCTTGCCTGCTTTAAATTATTCGGGGTAAAAGCATAACCGCGCGATTCAAAGTGTTTTTTTAAGCGTTCGGCTTCTTCCGGAATGAGTTCAACGGTAAGCCCCAATGCGGCGGCGACGGTTTCTTTTGTTAAGTCATCATCCGTTGGCCCCAAACCGCCGGTAAATACGACTACATCTGAGCGCTCAACCGCTTGATGGACGACCGTTGTAAGACGTTTAACGTTATCGCCGACTGTGGTGTGGTAAAACACCTGAAAACCGAGAGGCGCCAACCGCTGCGCGATAAATTGTGCATCTGTGTTGACAACCTGACCCATGAGTAATTCCGTTCCGACGGAGACGATTTCCGCTACCATGATAGTTTCACTTCCTATTCCAACGCGACATACCGTCGCGAGATCAATCGTAAAAAATACAAACTTGGATTTTATAAGCAGGGAATTTTTCGAAACATATCGATCAATTCCAGTTAACTGCGTTGCGGTTGGCGATCATATAGTCCAGAGCGGACCAGATGGTGAACACCGCGGCGGTGCACATTACGCCAAAGTCAAAGGGGAAATTCCAGATGGAGAAAATCGGATTTCCCAGCAAAGTGGCAAGAATTGCGACAACCTGCAATCCGCTTTTGAGCTTGCCGAGCCAGTTTGCGGCGATGACCTTGCCGCTATTTGCCGTAACCAGACGAAAGCCGGATACGATGATTTCTCGTCCTACGAAGATGATGCAGAGAATCGGATTGAGCATTCCGTTGTAGGTCATCATAATGAAGGCGGAGCAAAACAACAGTTTATCCGCAATCGGATCCATCAGTTTACCAAAGTTGGTAACCATATTTCGTTTTCGCGCAATATATCCGTCTACGATATCCGTCATATCCGCAATAAAGAAAATTGCAGCCGCGTAATAGTTCCAACCCGGTAGCCAGGCTTCAAAGGAAAAAGCTGCGACCATCAGCGGCACGAGAACCATGCGAAAGATCGTCAGCTTGTTTGGTAAATTCATCTTTTCCCGCTTCTGCGGTGCGTTTGGGGCGGTCTGTTCCATAATTTGTGTGTTTCTTTCTGTAAGTACTCGTTCTATTTTGTGAAGCCTAGGTAATTGACTAAATCAGCTTACCAATCATGTCGTATTCTTCCGCTCGGGTGAGCTGTGACATGACATATGTTTCTGGAGTGATAGTGCCGGCGTTTTCTATTATAATTTTGCCGTCAACATCCGGCGCTTCCGCGTAGCTGCGTCCATATGCGTGCGCTCCGTCGGTGCCTTCAATCAATACTTCCACCGAATTACCAACTCTTCGTGCGTTGTGCGCGCGGGAGATGGCCTGTTGCGTTTCCATCAGGAGACGCAAGCGTTCTTGCTTGACTTCTTCGGGTACCTGATTCGGCATGTTTGCCGCGGCGGTGCCTTCTTCCGGTGAAAACGAGAACGCACCAATCCGGTCAAAGGGGTGTTCCTTAATAAAATGGATCATGTTTGAAAAATGCGTTTCTGTTTCACCCGGAAAACCGACCATGAGCGTGGTGCGGAGCATGAAATCCGGAGCATTTTCGGCAACATAATCTAACACACGGCGAATATGTGCCTGATCGCCGCGCCGCCGCATACGGCGAAGCATTTCATCTTCGGTATGCTGCAGCGGCATATCGAGATAGGGCACGATTTTTTCGCTTGCGCGAAAACGGTCGATTAACTCCGGCGTTACCGTGTCCGGATATGTATACAGCACGCGTAGCCAATGAAGACTGTCGATGCGTTCCAGACGCGCGAGCAGTTCGCCTAGCATGGGGTTGCCGTATCGGTCAATTCCATAGCCAGATGTGTCCTGCGCGATCAGGGTCAACTCCGTTACACCGCCGTCGGCAAGGCGTTTTGCTTCGTCAACGAGTTCTTCTATCGGCTCGCTGACAAGATTTCCGCGAATCAGCGGAATTGCACAATAAGCGCAGCGGTTGTCGCATCCATCCGCGATGCGAAGATATGCGCTGTAATGCGGCGTGGTAAGAACGCGGGTGCTACCGGGGCCGCAATGCGGCGCATCACCAGAACCGCCAAGTAAACGGGGGAGTGTTTCATATTCCCGTACGCCAAGCAACAGATCGATTTCCGGCATGGCTTCGCGCAATTCATCGCGATAGCGCTCGGAAAGGCAACCTGTGACAACCAAACGGCGGCATCTGCCGTCTTCTTTATATTGCGCCATTTCGAGTATCGCGTCGATCGACTCCTGTTTTGCGCTTTCAATAAAACCGCAGGTGTTGACAATCAGGATATCCGCCTCGGCAGGATCGCTGGTTATTTCATAATTTGATTCCGTGAGGATGCCGAGCATACGTTC
>QKAN01000187.1 GCA_003246365.1 Clostridia bacterium | reverse complement strand
ACCTGCTTGATTTCGTTCGTATACGCGGTTTTATAGTCGCCCAGCGCGGCGCTTAGTGCAATCAGCGCCTCGCGCGCGTCCGCAATCAGGCGAACGCCGTCCATTTTATAGGCTTGAAATTCGCTGACGTTGATGTTGACAAACTTTGCGTTTTCGGGGAAAAGCCATTTCGATGCAGTTGTAAAATCTGTCAGCCGCGATCCGACGGAGATCACAGCGTCCGCTCCCTTGGCGATATCGTTCGCCATCTGGCAGCCGGTTACGCCAATTCCGCCAAGATTGAGCGGATGCGACCATTCGATTGCGCTCTTGCCCGCTTGCGTTTCTCCAAAAGGAATATTGTGCTTTTCGGCAAACGCCTGAAACACCGCGTTTGCCTCGCTATACCGTACGCCGCCGCCGCAGACCATAATCGGCTTTTTCGCCGCGCGAATCAGCGCCGCCGCCTCGGCGATCGCATAATCCGTCGGGGGTCTGCGTTCAATGCGATGTACCCGTTTTTCAAAGAAACTCTCCGGATAATCGTACGCTTCCGCTTGCGTATCCTGCGGTAGCGCGATGCAAACCGCGCCGGTGTCCGCCGGATCGGTCAGCACGCGCATGGCGCTGATCATCGCGGTCATAATCTGCTCCGGCCGCACGATGCGGTCCCAATATCGGCAGACGGGGCGGAAGGCATCGTTCGTTGAAATTCCGAGTTCCTGCGGCTGTTCAATCTGCTGCAGAACGGGGTCCGGCTGGCGGGAAACGTAGATATCTCCCGGCAGAAGCAGAAGCGGAATATTGTTCGCCGTTGCGTTCGCCGCCGCGGTTACCATGTTTGCCGCGCCGGGGCCGACGGAAGACGTGCAGGCGAAAATCTGTTTGCGGTGCATTTGTTTTGCAAACGCCATTGCAGCCTGTGCTTGCCCCTGCTCGTTTTTGCCGTGATAAATCTCCAACGCACGGCTCTCCTGCTGAATCGCCTGACCGAGTCCGACTACGTTGCCGTGTCCCGGCAGCATGAAGATTCCGCGAACAAAGCGATGTTCCACGTCGTCATAGCGAACATACTGGTTTTCCAGAAAACGGACCAGTGCCTGCGCCATCGTTAAACGAACTGTTTTCATATGGTCCCCCTTAAATCTAAGGTCGTTATATCATATAGAAGAACTGTCTTTTTTCGTGTCGTTATTTCTCCGGTGTATCGGATAGGAATGTCGCGTCTTTTTGCAGCATCCAAACGTGTTCCGGTTCGTCGATACGTGTCTTCTTCCAGGGATCGCCCGGCAAATGTCGAATGCCCCAGACATAGCAGATGCCGTATCCCGGCGCGGCGACTTGACTGTGGAACCCGCTTTGAATCACCAGCAGTCCGTTATGCGTCGTTTGATGCAGTTCGCCGTTGGCAAACCCGGCGCCAAACCCCTGCGGTTTGTCAAAACGGTAAAAATAGACTTCCGGCTGCGAATGAAAATGCGGCGGATAACTGGACCATTTTCCGGGGAAATTGAGCACCTCTCCGAGTACCATGTTGGAATACGGCGCATTCTCGTAGTCGAACACCGTTTTAATGTTGCGGCGCATGGTGCCTTGCAGTTCCGTCTCTCCCGCGCGCTGCGTTTGAATATCTTCCGGCAGGTAGCACTTGGCGGGGAACGTTGTATCATTTGCTACCCGTTGAATGTAGATTTCACAATGACTTTCCGCGCGGATCGTCACTTCCGTTCCCGCGCAAACATGCAGGCAGCTTGTTTCTTCGTTAAATTCGCTTTCGCGCGATACGTTCCAAACGGTTTCTCCCGCCTGAAACGCCGCTTTCCCCAGAAACAGAAGAAAGGCGGATTCCTTATCGGCCTCCCGCTCTGTAAAAGTTTCTCCGCTTTCGAGCACAAGCATCGCGACATCCATGCCGATCTCTTTTCCCTTACCCTCCTCCATTGTTAGGTAAGAGTTGAGTCCGCTTTTCAGCATGTCATTCCGAATATACATTTATACCGCCTCTCTGATGAAAACAGGGATTGAATTGATGAATTTGCAATGATATAATGATCACAAGTTTCAAAGTTACTCAGAATACAACAATTAATTAACTAGCTTTTAACGTATTATAAACACTTCTACCACGAATCGTCAATGCTAAAACACGCGAAAGGAAGAATTATTATGCTCGAGCAAAAAAAAGTATTTCTCGGCATTGCACCGATCGGCTGGACAAACGACGACATGCCCGAACTCGGCGCGGAAAACACCTTTGAACAATGCGTCAGTGAAATGGCACTGGCCGGCTTCTCCGGAACGGAGATCGGAAACAAGTATCCTTCGGATGCCGCAGTCCTCAAACACAAGCTTGACGTGAGAGGCCTTCGTATCGCTTCCCGGTGGTTCAGTTCATTTCTAATCACCAAACCATTGGAAGAAAACATCCGCGCGTTTTCCGCCGAACTGGACTTTTTAGAAGCAGTCGGCGCTTCCTGCATCAATGTATCGGAACAGAGCCATAGCGTTCAGGGAATGCAGGAAACTCCGATTTTCGGGCACAAATATATCATGAATGAAGCGGAATGGAAGCTGTTGACGGACGGACTCAACGCGCTCGGAAAAATCGCCGCAGAGCGCAATTTCCGGCTTTGTTTCCATCATCATATGGGCACTGTCGTGCAAACAGCGGAAGAAACCACGCGTATGATGCGCGAAACAGACGCAAAATATGTGTATCTTTGCTATGATACCGGTCATTTCATCTTTACAGGAGCGGATCCGATCGAAATGCTTCGACAGAACATCAACCGCGTTGGGCATGTTCATCTCAAAGACGTAAGGTTGAAGATGTTGGATCGCGTACATAAGGAAAACATGAGCTTCCTCTCCGCTGTACGGCAAGGCGCCTTCACGGTTCCCGGAGATGGCGATTTCGACTTTACCCCGATCTTTGATCTGCTTGCGGATGCGGGCTACACAGGTTGGCTGCTTGTGGAAGCAGAGCAGGACCCCGCAAAAGCAAACCCGTTTGAATACGCCAAGATGGCGCGCGCATATATCGGCGCACACACAGGACTATAGAGTCGCGAAAGCGACTCTTTTTTATTGTTTCACGTCTGATCGCAACCATCTTCTGTTCCGATTCGTTCGCTCAATAACTTTTTACCAATCGAATTACATGATTGCTCATTTTTGTGATGAACTTGCTCATTTTATTATCAGTAAAATGTTATCTATTTGTATTTTTATGGATTATTGCGTATAAACTGTTGACATTATTTTGCCACCGTGATAGACTGACCGCATCAAATCAACCACGACGGTACAAACATTTAATCAAAATTACACGTGACGTTCATCAATTTACTCAAACTGCTCGCAAGTATACCAAAGCGAGACGACAAACTTCATTTTTGACCAAAACTGTAATTCACCAATTATTTTTCGGAATCGAACAGCGCAGCGACGCACGGCAACAAACTTTCGTCAGACACAGCGTTTGAACCCAAGTTTATTCGGCATCCCGCATTTCGGATATTGCGAGCAGAAACGCAATATTACGAGCAGCGCCAAACGAATTTTGAGCGGCCAGCGCTCAGAAAATAAAAGGAGGTTATTAGGAAATTATGAAGAAACTCTTAGCGCTCTTAATGGTCCTGGCAACTGTATTTGCCTTCTTGGCTTGTGCAGCACCCGCCGCAACCACCACCACCGAAGAAGCCACCACCGAAGTGGCAACAACGGAAGAAGCAGCCGAAGCTCCTGCGGCAGAAGCAATCACCATCGGCGTTTCGCTGTATGCAAGAGACCAGTTCATCAGCACGTTGGAACAGGGCATTCTTGCTGCTGCCGAAGCAGCCGGCGTAACGGTTGACTCTCAGGAAGCCAACAACGACACGCAGAAACAGGCCGAGCAGGTTCGTACCTTCGTTGCGAAGGGATACGATGTCCTGATTGTCAACCTCGTTGACACATCAACGGCAGAAACCATCATCGCAGAAGCCGGCGACACCCCGATCATCTTCGTCAACCGTCGTCCGGATGACTCCATCCTCGTGGAAGGCAAGTATGCTTACGTCGGTTCACAGGAGTGGGATGCCGGTAAGATGCAGGCGGAATTCCTCGCGAGTTACTTCGCTGGCCGCACTGATCCCATCAACTATGTGCTCTTCATGGGTCAGCTGGGTCTTGAGAATACGCAACAGCGTACCGATTCCGTCAAGACGGAACTCACAAACGCAGGCTTCACACTCAACAAGGTGTTTGAAGATACCGCCAAGTGGGATCGCGCAACCGCAATGGACATGATGCAGACGTTCCTCGGCACAGGCGCCACGTTTGACTGCGTCATCTGCAACAACGACGAAATGGCCCTCGGCGTTATCGAAGCGCTGAAAGCCGCGAGCGTTGACCTGACGAAGGTTCCCGTCGTCGGTATCGATGCAACCGCGATGGCTTGCGAATCCGTCAAGAACGGCGAAATGGCAATGACCGTATTCCAGGATGCGGCCGGCCAGGGCGCCAAGTGCGTCGAGTTTGCGAAGTTGGCAGCAGAAGGCCAGCTGACAGAACTCTTCGGATGGGTTCCCTTCCAGCCTGTAACCATCGACAACGTTGACAATTTCATGCAGTAAAATTCCAAACTCCAAATCACAATCTGAGTGACCGAGCCAGTCCGGTGCCCCGCATGGGGCGCCGGACTTGCCAAAAGCAGTTGCCCCGCACTCAAAGTCGAATGAAACACGTTAACGTCTGCAATTTATTTATTTACCAAACGCATATCATCGTCCCCAAAGTTCCCTGGCCCCGGACAAATAAACGATTTAATATCATCCGAAATCGATTTTTCTTGTATCTGTTTCTACAACAGATATACTGATTATATAGGTGGTGTACAAGCCCCACCCAAATCATCGGTTAATATGGAGGTGCGCGTCAAGTGAGCGAATATGTGCTCGAAATGATCGATGTTTCAAAGTCCTTCCCTGGCGTACAGGCGCTGAAAAATGTGTCTTTTCGCCTGCGTCCCGGCACCGTTCATGCGCTGATGGGCGAGAACGGAGCCGGCAAATCAACACTGATGAAGTGTCTGATCGGCTTATACCAGATGAACAGTGGACATATTCTGATCAACGGAGAAGAAGTCCACATCAATAACCCGTTGGATGCCTCCCGTCATGGCATTTCCATGATCCATCAGGAACTTTCACCGGTGAAAGAGCGTTCCGTTGCGGAAAACCTGTATCTGGGCAGAACGCCCCTCCATGCAGGTGTTTTCGTTGACCACAAAAAGCTCTATAAAATGGCCGGCGAAACGCTCCGAGGTCTTGGCATTGACATCAGTCCTTATGAAAAGATGGGCAACCTCACCGTTGCAAAGATGCAGATGGTTGAAATTGCAAAAGCGGTTTCGCAGGATGCTTCCATCATCGTAATGGACGAGCCGACGTCCTCTTTGACAAGCGTGGAAGTTGGTCAGCTGTTCGGCATGATCCGTTCTCTGCGCGAAAAGGGAGTTTCCATCATCTACATCTCCCACAAAATGGAAGAAATTTTCAAAATCTGCGACGACGTTACGGTATTCCGCGACGGCAGAATGGTTGGAACCGGCAACGTGAACGAGATGAACGTTACAAAGCTGATCCAATTGATGGTTGGTCGCGATCTAAACGAGATGTTCCCCAAAGTGACCTGCCCCATTACCGACGTTATCATGGAAGTTCGTGATCTCGCCTCCGGAAACCGCTTCTCGGGCATCAACTTCGATCTTCGTCGCGGAGAAATTCTCGGTTTCGCCGGTCTCGTCGGCGCGGGCCGCACGGAAGTGCTGGAAACGCTCTTCGGACTGAGACTGAAAACAGCCGGAACGGTGAAGATCAACGGCAAAGTCGCCGATATTCGCCGCCCGTCGGATGCGCTGAAGTACGGCATGGCGATGTTGACCGAAGATCGCCGCGGAACCGGCATTATCCCCGTTTCCAGCGTTGCAAGCAACATTGTTGTCGCCAACCTGAAAAAGTATGTGCGAAAAAGCGGCCTGATGAATCATCGAAAGATCGCCAATGATGCGGCAGAGTACATTAAGAAGATTGAGATTAAGACACCTTCGCGTGAAACGTTGATTCAGGATCTTTCCGGCGGAAACCAACAAAAAGTATTGGTTGCGCGCTGGCTCTTGACCACGCCCGATATTCTGTTTGTGGATGAACCCACGCGCGGCATCGACGTCGGCGCGAAAGCAGAAATCCACGCTCTGATTACGCGCATGGCGGGCGAAGGCAAAGCGATTATCATGGTGTCTTCCGAAATGCCTGAAGTTCTTGGCATGTGCGATCGAATCCTTGTTATGCACGAAGGCAGACAAACCGGTATCATCGATCGCCAGCATGCGACGCAGGAACTCATCATGGAATACGCTACAACCACAACCGAAGATAACGCAGTATAAGAGTATCGTCTTACCGATTGTGTAAAAAATTCCATCAGTAAATCAACTAGAAAATTTCTTGATCGAAACAAATAGGAGGTTCAAACCAATGGAAGCCCAAGCCATGGCAAAGCGGAGTTTTAACAGCAAACAATTTCTGAACAAGTACGCAATGTACCTGATTCTGATGGTGCTCATCGCCGTTTTCGGTTTCGTTGAGCCCGCGTTCTTTACCGGTAAAAACTTCGTCAATATTCTGACGTCCGAATCCAGCCGCGGTCTGCTCGCGCTCGGTGTTGCGTTCTGCATCATCTCGCGCGGCATCGACCTTTCACTTGGATCGGTTATGGCGGTTTCCTCCGTCTTCTCCGCATCGTTGGTTCAGAAGCTGACCTATTCCACGCTGATTCTGCCCGGTTTGGTCAACCTTCCTCCGATTCCGGCATGGGTCGCCGTGCTGGTCGGCGTTATGGTTGGCACATCGTTCGGTTTAATCAACGGTCTGCTGATTGCTTACACCAAAATCCACCCGTTTATTGCAACACTGGGTTCAATGACCGTTGCCCGCGGACTTGCGCTATTGTATACCAACGCATACCCGGTTCCCATGCTCCGTGAGGATTTCACGCGAATCGGTCAAGGCACCATGTTTGGTTTCCTGCCGAACATCGTCTGCGTATTTCTGCTGATGACCATCATCGCGACGATTCTGCTGAATCACACGCGCTTCGGCAAAAACCTGTTTGCCGTTGGCGGCAACGTGGAAGCGGCGCGCGCGGCAGGTATCAATGTTGAGCGCACACTGGTGCTCACCTACATGTGGTCTTCCTTCTGCGCATCTCTTGCCGGCGTCATGGTTACGGCGCGCAGCGCGAGCGGTATCGCTTCCCTTGGCGATGGTTACGAGCTGGACGGCATCGCGGCGGCAACCGTCGGCGGCGTTTCTCAAACCGGCGGCGTCGGTTCCATCGTTGGTTGTATCGGCGGTATTCTGGTGCTCGGCGTCATCAACAACGGACTTCTGATTACGGGCGTTTCCCCGTATTTGCAGAAGATCATCAAAGGCGCAATCATCGTCATTGCCGTTGTGTTCGACATGCGTAAAGTAGCACGCAAAAAGTAAATCATTCTTCCGATCATAGGAGCAGCAAGCATCGGTTGATTCTCCTCCAGTTTCCGTTTGCAGCCGGCAATGCCGGCTGCAAACCGGAACACATTTTTTACGCTTCTATTTAATAATTTTTTCTCACATCTGATTTGCAGCCTGTCTTTATCGATTAAAAACGAGGTAAACACCTATGAAAATCTGTTTTAATCAAGCAACCACAATGAAAAATTCCACATTGGAAAGTGATCTAATGTATTGCGAGCAATACCATTATGATCTCATTGAAATTCGTCTGGATAAATTGCGCGATTATTTAACGCGACATTCGCTTGTCGATCTGAAAGCGTTTTTTGATTCGCATCATATTAAGCCATTCGCGTTCAACGCGCTGGAGTTTATAAATTTCCGCGACGAAGCCGGATTTGGCGAAATCATGGACGGCTTAAAATTCTGTGTGCAGGCTGGCAGCGTCATCGGCTGCGACCGCGTGGTAATCGTGCCGACGTTCGACATCGGTCCCAAAACGATCTCCGAAATACGCGAAGAGACCGTCCGCGTCATTCGCGAAATGTCTGATTTTGCAGTCCCGTACGGTATGAAGTTGGCGTTTGAATTTGTCGGATATCCCAACTGCTCCGTCAACACATTCGGACAGGCATACGATATCGTAAAAACAGTCGATCGAAAAAATGTCGGCATCGTGTTGGATTGTTTCCACTTCCATGCAATGGGTTCGCGATATGAAGATCTTGAAGCCGCGCAAGGCGATAAGATATTCATCCTGCATCTGGATGATTCGGAAGATTTACCGGTTGGCGCGGCTCGTGACGACAATCGTCTCCTCCCCGGTGACGGCGCGATCGATCTGGATCGCATATTCACGATATTGAAGCGCATCGGTTACGATCAAATGGTTTCAATCGAGCTCTTCCGCCCCGAGTATTGGGACTGGCCGGATGAGGATAACATTCGTATTTGTTATGAGCGCACCTGTGCCGCTATTGAACCGTATTTCCCCGTTGGATAACTAATCTTTGGTAAAAACATCTGAAAAGTACAAAAAGTTTCTCAAAACACCATGTACAGCTTCTCAAAAACTGATATAATACCAAACATGTAGATTGGCGGAGCTGGATTGTTTTAAAGGTTGGACATCCGCCACTGCGCTGAAAGGAACAACCCGTGCGACTGGATCGACTCAACGAAATGGAACAATATGTGCTGGATCAAGGCACATCCTCGCTCGAGGAACTCTGCCAGCATTTTCATGTATCCATGAACACCGTTCGTCGTGATCTGGCGGATCTCGTGCAGCGCGGAAGACTGAAAAAAGTTTATGGCGGCATTTCTGCCGAAACACGCGCACCTTCCGTCATACCAATGTCCGAACGTTCCAGCCGAAACGGCTCCGGAAAACAGATTATCGGCAAACTGGCGGCTTCTCTTGTGCAGGACGACATGAGCATTTTTCTCGATTCGGGATCAACAACAATGCGCATCCTGCCCTATCTCGCGGAAAAACACAACGTCACCGTCATTACGCACAGCCTGATGGCGCTTTACGAAGCAGCAAAGTATCCTTCGCTGCATGTGATCGCACTTGGCGGCATGTACAATTCCGCAACCAGTTCATTCGTGGGCTCCAATACGCTCGACGAGTTATCCAAAATGGCAATCAATCTTGTGTTTCTTGCCGCAACCGGCGTAACGTTAGAGCGCGGGCTCACAAACACCACTTATTTCGAGGTGGAAGTGAAGCAAAGCGTCGCGCGTCAGAATAAAAACCTGGTTCTCATGGCAGATCACAGCAAATTCGGTCACAACGCCTTGCTAACTTTCTGTAATTTTGAGGATTTAACCGCCGTTGTAACCGATCAACCTCTGCCTGAGGAATACAACAGCGTCATTTCCCGCAATGGTATCCGGCTTCTAACGCCGACAGAATGACCAAATTTCATAATGCAATAAAGCCCGCGGAACAATGTTTCGCGGGCTTTTACACGCAGTTCAATATAGTTCTAACTTCCCATTTAAAATACAAAGATTCTTTGCAAAAACTCTCTTAGTATTTGTATTTCATGCATACAGGTTACTTTGCAAGTAAAACATGCTATCATTTATACGATAATTAAAATCCAGAAATGCAACTATTTTTTGTATCTTCTAACCAGACAAATTGCAACAGAGGAGAATCGCGTGACAATCCGCAAACAATCATCTGTGAAGCGCTCATTGACACAACGCTATCGCGATTTTGAAAATGCGCCGACAAAAATTCCCGAAATCTCTGCGCTCATACTGTATGTCGTTCTGATTTGTGTGATTTCCGCGTTTCACGAACCGTGGTTCGACGAAGCGCAAGCCTGGCAAATTGCAAAATGCGCCTCGCTCCGCGATATCTTATTTACGATTCCGCATTTTGAGGGTCACCCTCCGTTATGGCATCTTCTTCTTTATCTGCCGGCAAGGCTCGGTGCGCCATACGAATGGGCTATCAAATCGCTCAACATTCTTCTTTGCTCGTGCGCTGTTTGGATTCTGCTTTTTCGCGCTCCTTTTCAGAGACTTGTACGAATTTCAATCCCATTTACTTATTTCTTGTTTTACCAGTACGGTGTGATTGCGCGTCCGTATTCCATCCTGTTCCTCGCGTTTATGCTCGCCGCGGCTGCTTACCCGACGAAAAACACACGTCCTTTCCGTTTTGTATTGACGTTGATCCTCCTATGCCTCTCTTCAGCATATGGAATCGTGTTCGCCGGAGGTATTGCGCTGGTCTGGGTCATTGAGATTCTAAAAGAACATGGCCTAAAGGGACTTTCTGCCGCGATTCTAAAAGATCGACGATTTTTTGCGCTTGGGTTGTTGCTGCTGATCGCGGTTGTTTTCATTTTGGAAA
>QKAN01000111.1 GCA_003246365.1 Clostridia bacterium | reverse complement strand
ATTGAGTATTACAAGAAACTCAACGCCATGGAATAAACATCAAATGAAAAAGAGCAGCCACGGTTTAACCATGGCTGCTCTTTTTTGTACTGCTGGTTTGACTTGGACGAAACTTGAAAAAAAGTTGAAGGTTTTAACAAAGTTTCGTCACATAATATTGAATACGATTTGAATTTTCTCTGTTACGATCTGGTCATAAAAGAAAAGCAGGGAAATAGATATGGAACAACTTGCAAAAGAAACCGTGGCTGTTTGGGGAGACTCTCTCGCTAAAGGAGTCGTATGGAACAGTGCACGAAAAAGGCATTGTTATTCCAGTCCAACAGCGGTCGATATCGCTGCACAAAAATTGGGAATAGAAATCGTTAATCGCTCCAAATTCGGATCCACTGCGCCGCAAGGATTTGAAATGATGGAACGGGATGTTTCAGAAGGTGTTGTGTGTGATACGGCAGTAATTGAATTCGGCGGTAACGATTGCAATTTTAACTGGGCGGAAATTTCAGAACATCCGGAGCAAACGCACTTACCTGCCACACCGCCGGAAGAGTATATCGCTTCTATGCGCAAGATGGTAAATTGGTTGAAGCAGAAGGGGATTAGACCGGTAATGATGACACTGCCACCAATCGATGCGGAACGATATTTCCGGTTTCTTGTCGGTGACAAACTCAACGAAAAGAACATTCTAAAGTGGCTTGGAGATATTCAGCAAATCTACCGTTATCAGGAAATGTATTCGCTTCTGGCTGAAAAGGTTGCGCGCGAAATGCAGATAAAATTGCTCGACCTGAGGCAGCGATGCCTGGCGGCACGGGAGTTTTATCAGAACATGATCTGCGACGACGGGTTGCACCTGACTGAAGAAGGACAGATTTTCATCGGCTCGGAACTGGCCGATCTTGCGTTAAACGAACAGTAACGAAAAAACAGCCTCCGTTAAACGGAAGCTGTTTTGTTATTATACGTCAGCTATGATACATTCGACGCCTTTTGCTTCAACTTCTGCGGCAATCTCCGCTGGAAGAGGTGCATCGCAAATTAATTGATCGATGTCTGAAAGTGTAGCAAAGGTAAACGGCAAAGACCGACCAATCTTGGAAGTGTCCATCAGCATCGCGACCTTTGCTGCTTTTGCGATAACCGCACGTTTCAACTGGCTTTCGCTTTGAGACCCGCTGGTGAATCCCGTACGCAGAGAAAAACCCGATGGCGACATCAATGCAATGTCAATATTGATGCTGGAGATGAAAGATTCGGCTTGAGAACCGGAGCAAGACAGCGTATTTTCGCTGATTAATCCACCGGTTAAGAACACATCGCTGGTATGCCGCTGGGACAATTCAATTGCGATATTCGCGCCGCTGGTTACGATTGTGTAGCGTTCATTGTTAATATGATTTGCAACAGTCATCAGCGTGCTTCCGGCATCAAGATAAACCGCATGTCCGGGCTGAATCAGCTTCAATGCCGCTGTTGCGATCGCAATTTTCTGGCGTGTATTCTCTCGGGCTCGTTTGCTATATACGCCTTCAATCTGCAGCGCGGTGTTTTGCATGGAGATTACGCCGCCATGCACGCGGCGAATATATCCTTGCTCTTCAAGTTGTTTTAAATCGCGCCAAATGGTCATAGAGGAATAACCCTCATAGAGCGATTGCAGTTCCGAAACGCTTACTTCGCCGCGGGACTGGATATAGTCACGAATTCTGGAAATTCGTTCATTCATCATCAATCTGAAACCTCCATATAACAGGATTTTAACACGAATGTTATGAATGAACAAGAATAGTTTTTTATAATCAGATTAGAGAGGTAGAATTTTGGTTGAAATATAACATGAGATAGTGTGATGATTTGTAAAAATTTTAACGTGTCAGAATGCTATTATCTTCGTTTGGCTTATTTGCTTGGTGTCGAAAGCGAAATCCCATATCGAATATAATCTGTTATGTCGTCAATTGAAATTTCTTTCAAAGCCTTATTTTGAGATAAAAGACGATATAAAAAACCGCTATAGATTTTATTTTGATTCTTTAATATTCCTATGCTGGTAAAATCATTTGAAACAATTCGACTTTCTTTGCCGACCCGTAGAAAAGTAACGTTAGATTCACCAAAAATAATGATAATTTTTACGCCTTGATCGACCAGAGCATTCGATGCTTTTTCTGAATTAGATTCTCCAGGCAGTATCGCTAAATCGTCTTCAGTGAGACACATGATATCGGCTGTTATTATCAAAGAGCGTAAATAACGCACTGCTTCTTTCGGATTATCCCATTGGCGAGCTTGATAACATGGTTTATAGGATATAATTGCTCCGCCTGATTTTGCAATATCGATCGCCTCGTATATTTCTGAGCGCATTGGTTCTTGCTTGAGCAAGAGCGAACCAGTGTGCAGTAATCGAGTCTGCGTAAAAACTTCTTTTTTTGACTGCTTAGCGAAAACTGTTTTTTCTTCTGATTTCAAAGAATAACAGAACAAACTCGATTCTAGATATGATTCTTCGGGTTGAAATGGCAATAATATATCGTTACAGGAGATATCAGCTTCGGCGATGGGGAATAAAGGCTCGCCGAGCGATACAATATCATACATATAACGTCTCCTTGATTATGAAAGAGTTCAATAGAATTGAAGCTTAGGTAAAGAAATTAGTATTCGTCAGCACAATAACAAGTTTCCTGCGGTAATATCGATTGAAACGGAAGATATCCGCACAAAAACTGCATCAAACGGCCTGCGCTGAGCGAGAAAGTCAGCGGTTCGTTTGTTGGGTTGCCTGCGGCGTCAAACACACCGTTGTTCCATGGCATCATGCTGTCAAACACCTGAAGCCGAAACGATTCCGTTTGCGGAAAAAGTGCACGAAATAAATAAGGCACGTCTACCGGAATCATGACACCCCAAGGCTGCAAATCACCAGACAGATCGATGTCTGGAGGGAGTTTCACCACCGTGCCCTGCGGCAAACGCGAGACCAGAGCGCTGTATACTTCGTTAGAGACAGCAAGGGTCTCTTCACAATAAAGAGAACCGTCATCTTCCACGGAAGCAAACAAGTATCCGTCGGAAACGCCGCCGGTTCGGTGAACTAAAAAGCGTGTTCCATCACAAGTCAAATCCTTTACGCGCTGTTCCATGTCTCCGAGCGTACGCACCACACAACCGCTGTATCGGCTGGTTGATTGTTCGTAGATGCGCAACAGTTCGCGGGGATCCGTCAAAGAATCCCATTCGACCGAAGAATCCGGCGCGTCTTCCCGTTTGTGAAATAATGCATCATAGCAGGGAAACTCGCCAACTGCGCGATAGATTGAAAAATGAGAAGGTTTATGAAATGCAAGCGGAATGTTTCGACGCTTGCATTCGGAAAAAAGCGCAAACAGAACCTGCTTCATGATTCCGCGGCCTTCATATCCGGGTAACGTTGCTACGCCGGAGATCATCATAGCCGGAAACACCGTTCCACGGATGCGAAGCTGCATGATTCCACCGTGCGCGATGCTGACGATTCTGCCGGCTTCTTCTGCGCAAAAGGAAGTATCGGGTGAATACCTTGCGCTGAAAAACCAGTCGATAAAGGAAAGGGAGTCGTGAAAACGCAACTCCCAAATTTCCTTTGCTTCTTGTTTGTCCGCCATGGTGAGCGGTCGAATCGTCAGCATATCATTGTTTAGATTATGTATTTGTCGTTCTTTTCCGGAATTCCCTCAAGCTCGGCGCGTTTTTCATCGTAGCCTGCTTTGCCGAGAAGAGCATACGTTGCTTTTTTGCCTTCTTCAACGCCGGGCTGATCAAACGCGTTGATGTTGAGCAGTTCACCCGCAAACGCGGTTGCCATCTCGAACAGGAACAGTAACTGACCGACCGTAAAGGCGTTTACTTCGGGCAGGAGAATGGTGTGATTCATATGCCCGCTCTTGCTGACGGCATATTCTGTTGCTTTTAGTTCAGCTGAGATCAGTTCGTTCTGCGTATGCCCGCAGAGGAAAGAGACGTCCGGCACATCGAAGTATCCGTCGCTGATCATCGTTTCACTGCGATATTTGTCGACGGCGAGGAACGTGAGCACCTTGTCAAACGGGCCTTCGGTGTAGAGCTGCACCTGCGAATGTTGGTCGGTTACGCCGAGACTCTTGACGGGTGTCTGTCCTGCGTTTACGACATTGCCGTCCCAATCGACACGCTTGCCGAGGGATTCCGCCCAGAGCTGCGCATACCAGTCCGCCATGTATCGCAGAGAATCTGCATACGGCATCATTACGCTGATGTTGCAGCCGTGTTTCATGCTGGCAAACTGAAGCGTTGCGAGCATATACGCCGGATTTTTCCATACGTCCTTTTGACTGTCGCAAATCGCGTCCATAAACGCGGCGCCGGCAAGTAGTTCTTTGATGTCGATACCGCATACGGCAGCGGCAAGAAGGCCGACAGGGCAGAGTTCGGAGAAACGACCGCCTACGCCTTCCGGTATATAATACGTTTTTAGTTTTTCCGACTTTGCAATCTTAATCAGGTTGCCCTTGCTCTCGTCGGTCGTTGCAATCAAGTGCGTGCTGATATCCGCGCCGAGCTTTTCATGCAGCAGAGAGGAAATGATGAGCAACTGGCTCATGGTCTCCGATGTGCCGCCAGATTTACTGACAACGTTGAAGCAAGTTTTTTCTACGTCGATCACATCCAGCAAAGCCGCCATACGTTCCGGATCGATGTTGTCTTCCACAAAAAGACGCGGGCCGTTGCGTTTTTCGCGCGGCAGGTCGTTGTAATGCAGATGATTGAGCGCCTGCTGAACGGCAATCGGGCCGAGTGCGCTGCCGCCAATGCCGAGCACAACAAAATCGTCGAATTGTTCGCGGATCTTTGCGGCGTCTTCCAGGATGGATTTGACAATTTCATCCTGATTATAGGGCAGTTCGCGCCAACGCATAATCGGTCGTTTTGCGCGCATCGCAGCAATCGCCGCGTCCAATTGCGGCTGCATTGTCTCCAGCTCGCGCCGGTAAAGCCCGCGGTTTCCGAGCTGGTCGGACATCATGTTGTTGAAGTCCAACTTGAGCCGCATCGATTGCCGCCAGGTTTCGTCTAAATATCGTTCCATCATATAATATTCCTCCCGTTGGAATCATAAATTACTTATTGATTCGAGCGCTATTTTGTTTCCGATGATCATACCATAGATCAATCATCGAGAAAAGTAATACGTGTGACTGAGTGCACTCTATTGTTTCTCTTCCGAGCGATCAGCCATCTGTCGAACAAGAGAAAGGCTTTCATATAGCTGCGATAGATCCGAATACATATCGCTGTACACTTCTACAAAAGCTGGCCCATTGTAACCTTTTTCAGAAAGCAACCGGAACATCTCGGTAAAATCACAACCACCAAAACCCGGCATAACATATTTAACACCGCCAGCGGGCAATTTGGTTGCATCACACAGGTGAACGTTCACGATCTGCTCGCCAATGGCGCGAATATAGTCTTCCGGTTCATATCCGCTGCGCAGAGCTTGTTTGATATCCAATGTATGACGAATTGAACCGCCGGTGATATCACGCAGGCGAACGCCGAACTCGGGTTCGTTAAAGATACACCAACTAACGTTTTCCAGCGTGAGCTGAATGCCGTAATCAGCGGCGAGCGCTGTCAGGTCTACTAATATCGGGGCGATGCGGATCAACTCGATATTCTTAACGCCGCCAAACAACCGCGCAGGCCCGTGCATGACATAGCAACTTGCGCCAAGACGTTTTCCCGCGGAAAGGACGCGTTCGTATAGCTTCAGTGCATCCGCTCTTTGCCGGGGATGAATGGAAAACAACTGCGGCTCATACTGCATGCTCATTGGATGAACGCTGAATACCCTTAGGTTAGATTCGATCAAACGTTCCGCCAGAAGATCCACAAACGACGGTTCATATTCGGAAAAAGTGTTGAGGAATACTTCGCAGAGGCGAACACCGTGTGCGCCGATATCGAGAACCGCATCCTCAATCTGCATTTTATTGAAATAACTTGCCGTCGAAAGTCCAATTTCCATACGAAAAACCTCACGCGTTATTGTACCACGCAAAGAGCGAATACGCCAGAGAAACCGCGCCAAAGACACAATCGCGCTATAGATTCCGACGCATTCCGATGTTATAATCGGCGCATGGCAATAAAAGATAAAAACAGAGCATTCACAAAGCCACTTTGGAAAAACGTTATCATACGGTTTGTTTTTACAGCGGCTTTGATCGCGCTTGGTCTGTGCTGGCCGCGTATTTTAACAGGCAAAAGCGGATTGATCGAGCAATATTACAGCGAAACGATTTATCAGTATATTCGTCGCGCTATTTCGTCGGTTACCAGCCTTTTTTCGTTTTCACTTGCCGAATTTCTTCTTTATATATTAGTTGCAGGTGCATTTCTGTTGCTTGCTTTCAGGATTGTTCAGCTCATGCTGCGAAAAATACCCTTTCGAAAACTCGCAGGTTCGGTTGTTTCGCTGCTTCTTACGACAGGAATCATATTAAATCTGTTCTATGTTACTTGGGGGTTCAACTATTTTCGCGAACCGCTATCGCAACGTATGGGACTAGAAATCAAAGAACGCCCGGTAGAGGAGCTGGAGGCTTTTGTACTCGAAACCGCGGCAGAAGCAAAAGCTTTGCGTGAAACGCTGCATGAGGATGAAAACGGCGTGTTTGCGCCGGAAGAAACGATTGACGATGTGTTCAATGCGTTGCCGGATGCTTATGCGACGCTCGCAAAAAAATATTCGGTTTTTCAACCTGACCCGACACGAACCAAACAGATTTTCTGGTCGCGAGGTCTTTCCTGGCAGGGGATATCCGGTATCTACATTGGCCTGACAGCGGAGCCAAATGTAAACGTTGATCAACCGCCGCTGCTGCTATATGAAGCGGCGGCGCACGAGATGGCGCATCAAATGGGAATTGCAAGCGAAAATGAAGCGGAGTTTACGGCTTATCTTGCCTGTCTATCGTCAAGCGATCCAAACGTTCGATATTCGGGGTTGGTCTATGCGCTCATCGTTGCTGGAAATGCACTCTATGACGCGGACAGCGATCGCTATCTTCAGGCAACAGAAACGTATGGTGACGCAATTTGGCGAGACTTTTCGGATTATAATGCCTATTGGGATGCATTTGACGGAGAGGTGAAACAAAGTGCGGACCGCAGAAACGATGCTTACCTCAAGCATAATTCTCAAGCCAGCGGCATTTTGAGTTATGGAGAATCGGTTGACCTGCTGCTGGCTTTTGCTGATAAGTATCGGTAATGTTATAAAAAAACGCAAGATTTAGAACCGGAAAGCGACATATGCCGTTAATTTTATTCGAGCCAAACAAAAAGTTAGAAAGCATGAAATTATTTTATATTTTTGCTCGTTTTGGGTTTACAAACCGGGTTTGATGTTGTATGCTGATATCGGTAAAAAGCAATTCAAACTAATTTTTTTAGGAGCGTAATAAATATATGATTGACCTGACTAAAAATCGCGAAGGACTTCAACACAGCATCGAAAGAGCACGCGAAAAGGGAATCATCATCCCGAAGATTGCGCAAATGCGTAATCCCGATTTGATTCCTGAAAAAATCACGAGCAAACTTTCGAATGTCGGTCTTTGGGACATTAACCCGTTGAACCTGTTCCGCATCACCTGGCGCAATGAGCCGAAAGAAGCGGGCGGCAAGTTTGGCGACGTTAACTTCATTGAAGTACCGTCCGTTCTCTCCGGTGTAAAAGCGCGCATCATCATTCTCACCGGCAAATGGTTTCCGACTGGATGCCATAAGGTCGGCGCATCTTTCGGGTGCCTCGTTCCGCGTCTCGTAACCGGTCAGTTTGATCCTACGTTTAATAAAGCAGTTTGGCCGAGCACCGGTAACTATTGCCGCGGCGGCGCTTACAATTCTTCTCTTCTTGGCTGTGAATCGGTTGCGATTCTGCCCGCGGAGATGAGCAAGGAACGTTTTGAATGGTTAAAAACCGTTGCCGGCGAAATTATTGCCACGCCTGGTTGCGAAAGCAACGTAAAAGAAATCTTCGACAAAACATGGGAACTGCGCAAAACCCGTAAAGACGTTGTTATCTTCAATCAGTTCGACGAGATGGGCAACAGCCTCTGGCACTATCAGGTAACTGGTAAAGCGATTGAAGATGCATATGAATCCATCAAGCGTGATGGCGACCGTTTTGCAGGCGCAGCCTTCACAAGCGGTAGCGCTGGTACCATGTCTGCCGGTGATTATCTCAAAGAAGTATATCCCACAAGCAAGCTCGCCGTCGGCGAAGCGCTGCAGTGCCCGACGCTGTTGAACAACGGCTTTGGCGGTCACCGCATCGAAGGTATCGGCGACAAGCATGTACCGTGGATTCATAATGTAAAGAATACCGACATGGTCATCGATATTGACGATGAAGACAGCCAGAAGCTGCTGCGACTCTTCAACGATCCGGAAGGCAAGAAATACCTGATCGAAGAAGTTGGCGTTCCGGCAGACTTTATCGACAAGCTTTCTCTCCTCGGTATTTCCGGCATCGCGAACATGCTTTGTTGCATTAAGATGGCGAAGTACTATGAGCTGACCGAGCACGATGTGCTTGCAACGGTCGGAACAGACTCCTCCGTCATGTACACAAGCCGCATTCAGGAACTCGAAGAGGCGGACGGCGCATACAGCGCGGTCAAAGCTGCCGCGGATTATTCCGAGCATCTCCATGGCATTCGCACGGATGTTATGGAAGAACTCACCTACGAGGCCCGCAAGCGCGTCCACAACCTCAAGTACTACACATGGGTTGAGCAGCAGGGTAAAACCTACGAAGAGATCAACCAGCAGTGGTATGACGAGCATTACTGGACCGACATGCACGCGCAGGCTGACGAAATCGACGCTCTCATTGATGAGTTCAACGAAGCAACCGGACTGCTCAAGAATCTGTAAACTTAAGTCAAACAAAACCCCGCCAATCGGCGGGGTTTTTTATGTTGAGTTCAAAGAATTTATGGCTGCGGTGTTTCTTCGATTGATACAGGCGTATACGGCGTTTTTACTTCCAATGTGAAGTCCATGCCGGTTACGTCGATATCTGTGCTGATCTCAGCATAAATCGCGTTGGAACCTGTTTCCAGAAGCGTGGTACCGAGCGCATTGTGTATCTTTCCAAAACCGCAGACTTTTCCGGTATCGGTGCGATAAACAATGTCAATTTCGCCGTCGAGCGGCAACGGATAGGCATTTACACAGATTCCGTCAAGAAACGTTCCGTCGTCATATTCGTACACGCGCAGTTCGCCAAAGGAAAGATATTGCCAATAATGGTCGCCTTCCAGAATTTCACTGCCCAGCGCATCCGTTTCGACGGGAGCTGCCGTAATTTCTGCTGTAAACGGATCGGGGAGCGGGGTAGCGGTTGCGGCGGGGGTAGGCGTGCCGGATAATACAGGCGTCGCATCCACACAGCCCGAAAGAGCGGCGAATAAAAGCATTGTGAAAAACAGGACGGTTACCAGCGAAACGCGCTTCATGGATGATCTCCGACAGCGTCACGCAAGAGCTTCTGTTTTAAATCGTATAGGCGGTCTGAAAGGTCAACCTTATAGGTATGCGGCATGAGCAGACGCTTGTATTCATCCCACATAGATGCCAGTTCGCGTTGCGCGTATGCGGCAATTTCATGAATGTCCGGGCAAGTATAAACCTGCTTTCCGGCAATGAAGATCGGTACTAGTAATTCACGCGCAGTAAAATTTGTGAGCGTCATACGCTTGTATGTCTGAATCGGGTCGAAGATTCGTAATGGTTTGCCGGTGTCAATGGTTTCATCCTCGAGCGCGATCAAATCCGCAACCGCCATGCCGTCTTTATCATACAAACGGAATACTTTCTTGTAACCGGGATTGGTTACCTTATCGGGATTATCCGAAACTTTAATTTTCGGAACCAGTTCGCCGTTTACAATTTCTCCGCTCATTTTATATACGCCGCCAAGTGCAGGATTGTTTTCGCTCGTGATTAAGCGAGTTCCAACACCCCAGACATTGATGCGCGCTCCCTGCGTTTTCAGGTCGCGAATTACAAACTCGTCCAGATCGCTACTCGCGGCGATAATCGTGTTTTCAAATCCGGCGGCGTCGAGCATGACGCGCGCTTTTTTGCTCAGGTAGGCAAGGTCTCCACTGTCGAGACGAATCCCGGCAGGTTCGTATCCTTGTTCGCGGAGTTCTCTGAACACCGTGATTGCGTTTGGAACACCGCTGCGAAGTGTATCATATGTATCGACGAGCAACAGGCAACTGCGCGGGAACGTTCGCGCATATGCGCGAAAAGCGGAGAGCTCATCTGGAAAACTTTGCACCCAGCTATGCGCGTGCGTGCCGGATACTTTAATGTCAAACATCTGACCGGTCAGCACGTTGCTTGTGGCGTTGCAACCGCCGATAATCGCAGCGCGTGCGCCATAAATCGCGGCGTCGGCGCCCTGCGCTCGCCTTAACCCAAACTCGAGCACAGAGTCGTTTTGCGCAGAATAACAAATGCGGCTTGCTTTTGTGGCAATCAGTGTTTGATGGTTTACAAAGGTAAGCATCGCGGTTTCAATCAACTGCGCTTCCATGATGGGCGCGCGAACGCGAACAAGCGGTTCGTATGGAAAAACAATCGTTCCCTCCGGCATCGCGTATAGGTCGCCGGTAAAGCGGAACGTACTTAGATAGGTCAAAAAGCTTTCGTCAAATAGATTGAGCGAACGAAGATAAGCGATATCATCATCGGAGAAGTGAATATTGTTGATATATTCAACAACGCTTTCTGTGCCGGCCATAACGGCGTAGACAACGTCTTCTTTGGGACGGAAGAATAAATCAAAAATGCCGACATTGTTTTGCATGCCTTCCTTAAAGTATCCATACATCATGGTGAGTTGATACAGATCGGTCAGCATGGTAAGATTTCGCATAGGGGAGGGTCCTCCTTGATTTGAGATCAGGCATATACATTTGATTACGCCTGAGGGAATAATATGATGTCTGCTTTATTATAACTCTTATAAACAAGATAAAAAAGAACGTGGTGTTTTGATTTTATAAAGAAATTATGTCATAAACGAAATTGTTGTCCTTAGTGAAAAGAGAAAGATTAAAACAGCAAAAGTTTTTATAAAAAAATCACATCAAATGAGTCTCAAAATTTGAAGAAAAAGAATTGACAACAACCACCTCGACGGCTATAATGACATGGTGCGCGGCAGTGCTGGAATTGGCAGACAGGCACGTTTGAGGGGCGTGTGCGCGAGCGTATGGGTTCAAGTCCCATCTGCCGCACCAAAGAAAAGAACCATCTAATTGGATGGTTCTTTTTTGTTTTTGTATGCAAAATTATTCTATATTTGTGAGAATATTGGTGATTATGAATCAGAAAGCGTATCGTTTATCAAATGAAATAAAAGATGTGTTTTCTGAACTTTCGAAAACAGTGTTGTTGTGGTAAGATATCAACTAATGTAGATTTTAAACAATTAGATTAGATGAAAGCGCGTGTGTAATGGAAATTTTTATCGTCGATGCATTTACAAACCAGCTATTTGGCGGAAATCAGGCGGGAGTCGTGCTGTTAAATGAGCAGCAATCATTTCCCGACGAAGACGTTATGCGCAAAATAGCGGCAGAGGTTAAACACTCGGAAACGGCTTTTGTCAAACGAACAGGCAGCGATTCATTTCAAATAAGATATTTTACGCCCGTTGAGGAAGTGGAACTTTGCGGCCATGCGACAATATCTGCTTTTTCGGTGTTAAGAGATGAAAAAAGAATCAGTCTTGGAGATTTTAACGTACAGACGCTTGCGGGGAAATTGAGGGTTACCGTTGAGCCGGATCGAGTATGGCTGCAAATGCCACAGGCAAAACTGATACGATTTCTGAATCAAACAGAAATTGAACGATTATATCGTGCGTATGGGTTAGACATAGACAAACTGCCAACAATGCTAAATCCTTGTATTGTTCTTGCGGGATTAGCCGATATTCTTTTACCGGTCTGCAGCAAAGTTGCTTTAGATACCGCGGTTCAGAATCGCGAGGAGATTATTACAATCTCAAAAGAACTGCAAGTAACCGGTGTTCATATGTATTATTGCGAAAATGAGTTACAAGCGACGGCATATTGCAGAAACTTTGCTCCCCTAGTCGGCATTGATGAAGAAGCGGCAACTGGGACTTCTAACGCTGGACTAACATATTATCTTGCCCAACAGAATTTCGTTATGCCGGGGAACGTAAACCGCTTTGTGCAAGGGGAAACGATGGGGCGTCCTTCCGAAATTCTAAGCAAAATTACAGAAAACGGATTATTATTGATTGGCGGTAGCGCTGTCATTTCAATCACTGGTACGATCAATCTATAGTATTGCTGAGAAACCTATTATCCAACTGACGGTTTATCCGCCGGTTTTTAGACAGGAGTTAGATATGTACGAACTGAATCAGGTGAGCGAACGCTGTTATTATATTCAAAGCCCGGCAAAGATTGGATTGATTCGATCAGGCGAATCGGACGTATATTTGGTGGACAGCGGAAATGATAAGGAAGCGGGACGAAAAGTCCGCCAAATACTGGACGCCAACGGCTGGCATCTCAAAGCGATATTAAATACGCACTCAAATGCGGATCATATTGGCGGTAACAAATATTTGCAGACGCAGACAGGTTGCGATATTTTTGCACCCGGAATTGAACGCGACTTTACGATGCACCCGATTTTAGAGACTTCGTTTTTATACGGGGGCTATCCATCAAAGGTGCTGCGGCACAAATTTTTACTAGCACAGGAAAGCGACGTTGATCCGTTGACGGAACAGGCGCTGCCGGATGGTGTAAGTACTATTTCGCTACCCGGACACTTTTTCGATATGGTTGGGTTCCGCTGCGATGATGGAACCGTATTTCTTGCGGATGCACTTGCCAGCAAAGAAACGCTGGAAAAATACCAAATAACATTTGTTTATGATGTTGCGGCATATCTCGAAACGTTAGAGATGCTAAAAACGATCGAAGGCAAAATATTCGTTCCCGCGCACACGGAAGCGACAGACGATATTGCCCCGCTCGCTCAGCTGAATATCGACAAGGTAAATGAAATTGCCAATGAAATTCTTGCAATATGTAAGAATCCGACGAGCTTTGAAGAAGTGCTACAAGAACTATTCAAACACTACGGATTACAGATGAATTTTGAACAGTATATTTTAGTTGGTAGTACAGTTCGATCTTATCTAACCTGGTTGAAAGACAAAGAGTTGCTTGATATTCAATTTGTTGATGCACGCATGCTGTGGAGCAGCCGTATTTAATCGAATTCATTTGTCATATTAAGATTTACTGCATGAAATCATGCACTTGAACCATGAATAAACTAAATATCACAAAGCACTTTCCGGCTATACCAAATTGAGGGTATAGCCGGTTGTTTCTACTTCAATAAAAAATGAACAAGATATATAATATTGGCAATAATATGGCATAAAATAGAATAATTTGGTATGATGATTTTGGAGAAGGAAATGCTGATTCTGGAAAGTAGAAATGCATGGTTGCCCTCGCGGCCGACAACTGTGTTGAAACAGAAACGTAACAGCTTTTGGGTCATGAAACGGTTCTGATTTCAATTTGTCAATCGATGGCCGTGTTTTTACGGCACAAACGAAAGGAGCAGTTATGAAAACACAAAAACGTTTTATTCTTTTACTCGTTGCTGCTGCGCTGGTCTTTGTTACCGTAGGTTGCAGTTTTAATTTTAGCACGGCGAAGATTGAAGATGCGATTATGACCACCAGCATCGATGCGGACGGCATGCCTGGAGAAGAGGTAGTATCATTTCCGTCTGACGCAAGCGTAATCTATACGTCCGCTAAGGTGCAAAACGCACCGGATCATACGCAAATACGCGTTGTTTGGACGTATGTAACCGGAAACCAACTAATCGATGAAGTGTCTTTGGACAGCGGGACGATATCAAGCAGATATATTTATTCAGATCTTTATCCTACTTCGGAATTGCCGTTAGGCGATTATCAGGTTCAATATTTTATTGACGACAGGGAAGACCCTGATGCGACTGTAAAATTTGTCGTTGTTGCAGGCGCAGCAAAAACGACAGAAGTTGTTAGTGAAGCCTATCTGGAAGAAGCTCACATGACTTCCTATATGGACGAAAACGGGTATCCTGTTGACTCCATCGATACGGTTGGATCAGCGGGCACATGGTATGTTACGGCAATTTTGCGTAACGCGCAGCCAGATACGGTCATTTATTATGTTTGGTATGATACGAACGGCAATGTCATTGAAAGCTACAGTTTTGACCCGCAGGGAGAAACAGATATTTACATCTTCGGTACTTTGCAGATAACTACTATTGCACCCGAGGGGCAATATCGCGTTGAGCTTTATCTTGCCGATGCGACGGAACCTTCGGCTGCGGTAGATTTTAACGTAGCCGTGATTGGTCAAGACACAGTAGCATCCAATTCCGAATACACGCTGTATTCGCAGACTGAAGGTGGCTTCTCAATATTATATCCGACGAGCTGGAACCTGCAGGAAGTGAAAGAAAATGAACTTGCGTTTTTCTATCCGCCGGAATACACGATTGAAGAAGATAATTATTTCAACACTGTTATCGTATATGCCAATAAGGGCGTTGTTACCGGATACACGCTCGATACTTTAACGGAGGCTTGGATCGCCGAAACCGAAGAAGAAGGCAACGAAAACTATGTATACGTCGACCAGACGAACAGTGTAATCAATGGGATCGAAATGTCGATTTTCGAATATAGCTGGACGAGCGATGGCTATGACGTATACACGATGGACTTTTTGGCAATCAAGGGCAGCGATCTATACGTAATAACATTTACGGCTACGCAAGATGTTCTGGATGAAATGTTCCCTTATGTGGAGCAAATGGTTCTTTCATTTAATATTCTCTAAAAACTGACGGAACCAATAACGCCACGGCGATTCCTGAAATGGAAACGCCGCGGCGTTTTTTATTACCGCGTAAAAGCGGGTATTGGTTGGACACGCGTACAAGAAATGTGATATGATCTTTCAGGCAAAAACACATGGAGAGTAGTTTAATGGAACCAATTGAAAAGAGCGCATTGGCGAAGAGCTATTTTGAAGAAGGATATAACTGCGCACAATCTGTATTATTGGCATTTTGTGAGGAAACCGGATTCTCAATCGAACAAGCTGCACGACTAGCTTCTACATTTGGCGGCGGAATGGGACGCATGCGCGAAGTATGCGGCGCTGTAAGCGCAATGTTAATGATTGAAGGCTTACTGGAAGGATATTCGGATCCGAAAGCGAAAGAAGAAAAAAGCGAAGTCTACGCACGTGTTCGCAATCTTGCGGATTCTTTTCGTGAGAAAAACCATTCGATTATTTGCAGGGAATTACTGCAGGATACAGAAACAACACCCGGAGGGGAACCGGAAGAAAGAACTGCCGCATATTATGAGCGGCGCCCATGCGGCTGCTATGTCGAGGATGCGGCACGCATTATTGCAGAGCGGATCAACCAGATAAACGAAAAGTAAAGACGCGCGAAATGACAGGAGGTTGCTCATGCCGATCTTTGCGCAGGGAGTTACCAAAAGCAAACTCACAATTCTATATTACCTTCGTGCGACGAAGGTTGATATTACGCGCGATCAGCTTTACCGTGTCATGGTGGATAACGACGTGATGAGCTTTTTTGATTACCAAAGCTGCATGCATGAACTCGAGGAGGATGCGTTTATTGCCGCGCTTCCAAAGGCGTTCGGTCAGGCATATCGTTTGTCGGTACGCGGAGCAGATGCGTTGGATCAGTTTGTCGAGAGCCTGCCCGTTTCATTAAGAGAACGATTAGAGCGATATGCACGCGAGCACAGGGAAGAGATGCTTCTTCAAACGCAGATTGTATCGGAGATGGAAGAGTTGCCATCCGGCGGATATTTGGTGCATTTGCGCGCGCTGGAAAATAATGCTGCGGTGATGGAACTCACACTGCGCGTTGCTACGCGGGATATGGCGCAGCGAATGCGTGCAAATTGGGAAAAAGATTCCGAGACGTTATATGCAAATCTGCTGACGACATTACTCAAAAGCGAAGAATAAAAAAGAGCCAAACGGCTCTTTTTTTATGATTGGTGTTGCTTTTATTGTTCTTATCTGCCGCAACGAAGTTGTCGAATCATATCTTTCGGATCGTTCGCCTGAAAAACAGCGCTACCTGCGACGAGGACGGTTGCGCCCGCGTCAAGACATAGTTTTGCAGTTTCCGGATTAATTCCGCCGTCAACTTCGATATCGGTCGCTAGACCGCGTTCGTCTATCATGCGTCTCAATTCTGCGATTTTTTCCAACGATTCAGGAATAAATTTCTGTCCGCCATAACCGGGGTTTACCGACATAATAAGCACAAGATCACAATAAGGCAAAACTTCTTTGGCCGCGACTACAGGCGTTCCGGGATTTAGTACGACACCGGCCTTACATCCGCCTTCGCGAATTTGCTGCAATCCGCGGTGCAAGTGCTTTTCTGCTTCGACATGGATTGTGATGATATCTGCACCGGCTTTTAGGAACCAGGGGACAAAGCGAGACGGTTCTTCAACCATAAGATGAACGTCGATCGGAAGCTTTGTTTGCGGACGAATTGCGGAGCAAATCGGGGGGCCAAACGAAAGATTCGGAACAAAGTGCCCGTCCATAACGTCGAAGTGCAACCAATCGGCACCCCAGTCAGCGAGCGCACCGACATCGCGGCCAAGGTTGCCGAAATCTGCCGCGAGTATAGATGGCGCAATTTTAACCATAAATTCTCTCTCCTTGTTTTGTATCAATCCTGCTGAAATGGCAAACCTCAATCATAACGATGCTTTTTGATTTGATCAATTTCAGCTTGAATTTCTATATAGCGCGAATAGCGCGTATTCGTCAGTTTTCCATCTTTTATAAGGTCTTTCACCGCGCAATCCGGCTCGGCAATATGGCGACATCCCGAAAAACGACAACGCTCATAAGCACCCTGAAACTCCGGCCAACACCCGTTTAACGCGTCCTGATCGAGTTCACTTAGTTCAAAAAGCGAAAATCCGGGCGTGTCCAACACGGCGCCTCCCAGATAAGGCCAAAGTTGGGCCTGTCGTGTTGTGTGTTTGCCGCGCGCCGTTTTTTTTGCGAGTTCGCCTGTTGCAAGGTCGAGTTCGGGGAATAACGCATTGAGCAAAGAGGACTTTCCGACGGCGGATTGTCCCGCGAAACAGGATATGCGTCCGGTCAAAGCCTGCTTCAAATCATCCAACCCGGCTCCGGTACGGGAAGACGCAAGCAGCGTCCGATAAGATGTGTAATCCGCATGAAACTGATCGCTGATTTCCTGCTTTGCGGAATCGATCTTGTTTAATACTATTAGCTGCTCAATTCCGAGCGTATGAGCCTGAATCAGCAATTTGTCCGCAAGCAGCCAGTCGGGCTTTGGTACGCTGGCAGATAGAACAATAACCAACAAATCGATGTTTGCAACTGGAGGACGAAGCAGCGCATTGCTGCGGGGCAAAATATCATCGAGCGAAGCATAACCGGTTTCAGGGACAGAGACCTCAACAAGATCACCGACCAGCGGCGTTACGCCCTCGTTTCGAAAACGTCCTCTTGCTTTGCATGTTAAAGTGTCTCCGTTATCCAGCAAAACATCGTAAAATCCGGCAATCCCTCTAATAATTCTTCCGTGCATACGCATCAGGATCCCTTCGAAGTAAAGGTGTAATCCTGCTGCTTTACCTGCGCACCATCGCTGAACAGCATAATTTCGCGCGTACCCTCTACATCCGACGTTGCGGTAAAGGAAATCGGTACTTTCTCACCCTTCTCCAGCGTTGCTTCGTAGAGAATTCGATAATAGGACAAACCGTTGTAGGTTTCCTGCAACACGGCGAATACTTTTGTGCCGCTGTTTTCAACGTCCAAATTAAAAGCGATATCCGCTTCGTAATCGTAAACAGGTTTGCCGCATACGGTCAACGTGACTGCCGTTTCAGGTAACACTTGCGTGCCGGGTAGAGGATCCTGCAAATAGACTACGCCGTCTTCTACGATGTTGGACTCTGCATATCGCACAAAGATGTTGTTAAACGAAGCAACTCGCAACTGATCGAGCGTGAGATTGAGCGGCAGATCCATCGCATAAGGCATGTCAAACGTCGTTTCGGAAGACGCGCTGATTACGATATCTATCACTTGCCCGTTCGTTGTTTCTGTGTCAGGGGCAATGGACTGTTCGCAAACATAGCCGATGGCTACTTCCGAAACGCGGTACGTTACATTGCCGAGAACGAGTCCGCTTTCCTCTAATTCGTGACGCGCCTCGTCCGGAGAAAGACCGATCAAATCCGGAACGAGCGGAGCGGCAGGCCCGAGGCTCACGATTCCGTAGATAACGGTTCCGCGTTTTGCCTTCAAACCGCCTTCCGGCGTTTGCAAAATGATATCCCCACTGGCAACCGTGTCGCTGTTTTCATAATCTTGAATTTCAAACGTAAAACCAAAGTTCTCAGCTTTTTGCTTCGCTTCATCAACGGACTGATCGACGATTGTCGGCACCACTTCAAATGCATCGGACTCTGTTTGATATACGTTTCTTAAAACGATAAATATACCGACCAGCACGGCAATCAGTGCGGCTACAACAAGCCCGATCTTTAATGCGCCATGTGCGCGTTTTTTTCGGACCGGCTTCTTTTGTTGCTGTGTTTTTGCAGATGGAATAAACCGTGCGAATTCACCGGTCGGTTCTTTTAGAGCGCGGCGCAAATGCGCGCTCATTTCATCCGCGGTGAAATATCGCCTGTTCGGGTCCTTATTCAGCGAACGGAGGATAATGTCGTTGAGCGCGGGGGACACTTTATTGCTCACTTCAATCGGCGGGGTTGGGATGTCACTGATCTGTTTTAGCGCGATTGCAACGGATGTGTCTCCGTCGAACGGCACATGCCCGGTCAGCATTTCGTATAGCATGATACCGGTGGAGTACAGATCGCTTCCCTCTGTGACGGGCAATCCTTTTGCCTGTTCCGGAGAAAGATAATGAACCGAACCAAGCACCGTTGATCCAGCAAAGGTTACGGTATTTGCGTCTACCTCGCGTGCAATGCCGAAATCCATGAGCTTCACTTTGCCACTCTGCATAACAATGACGTTTTGCGGTTTGACATCGCGGTGAATGATGCCGGCGGCGTGCGCCGCGCCGAGCGCATCGAGCACCTGCACGACGAGCGCAACGGCGATGCGCGCAGGCATCGGGCCGTTTTCATCGAGGATTTCTTTTAGTGTTCGTCCGTCAACAAACTCCAGCACGATGTAAGGAAGGCCATCGGTTTCGCCAACGTCAAATGCGCGTACGATGTTTTCATGGGAGAGGTGCAATACCGCGCGCGCTTCGCGTTCGAATCGGCGCAAAAATTCCGCGTCGTTACGGTACTCATCTTTTAATACTTTGATGGCAACAACTTTACGCGAACTTAAATTGACTGCGCGATAGACATGCGCCATGCCGCCTGTGCCGATTAAGTCTACGATGCGGTAACGATGTCCGACGATGGTTCCTTGTGCAATCATTTTACGTCACCCTCCTCGAACCGAATCAGGATGACGGTGATGTTGTCCGTTCCGCCGTTGTCCAAGGCAAGCTGAACCAAAACGTCGCACATGCTTTCCAGTGAGCGTTTGGACGAAAGCACACTTATGAAGTCTTCTTCTTCAACTGCACCGTGTAATCCGTCCGAGCAGAGAACGAGGATATCGCCCGGTTTCCAATCATTTTCGAACAAATCAACATCTACAACGGGGGAAACGCCGACCGCACGGGTGATGATATTCCGCTGCGGGTGTACGCGCGCTTCTTCGCGGGTAATCGCACCCGCGCGGACAAGCTGTTCGACCAGCGAATGATCGATTGTAATCATTTGCAGCGTCTCGCCGTCGAAGTTATACATACGGCTGTCGCCGACGTTTGCTGCAATGTATCCGTTGCTTTGAATAAGTGCGGCGACAAGCGTTGTTCCCATGCCATGCAGAGAGCGATCCTGTTCCGCTTCTTCATAAACTTTTAAATTTGCGCGTTCAATTGCGATCCGCAATTCCTGCAATGCATGATTAGGATCCTTTGATAAATCAAACTCTTTTAGGTGGTCGACAAGCAAATTGCTGGCAACGGCGCCTGCCGCATGGCCTCCCATGCCGTCTGCAACAGCAAACAACAAAGGGAATTCTGCGTTTTCAGGCGTAAGAAAGCTGTCCTCGTTATGGACACGCCTTCCAATGTCAGTTTTAACCGCGAATTTCATGTAATATCCTCCTGCGCAATTGTCCGCAAGCGCCTTCAATATCGGTTCCCATTTCGCGGCGGACGGTAGCAGAAATGTTGCGTTCGTTCAATCGGGCGGCAAAACGTTCCGCCTCGGCGCGTGATACACCGTCTAACCCGCGTTCGGGTACGGGGTTGAGCGGGATCAGGTTCACATGGCATAGGATGCCTCTTAGCTTTTCACTCAGGGCGTCTGCATCAGCGATAGATGCATTAACGCCGCCGATGAGCGCGTATTCAAACACAACCCGACGGCCGGTTTTCTGTGCATATCGTTTCGCCGCGGCGATTACGCTGTCTATCGGGTAGGCTTTGTTAATCGGCATCAGGGAAGAGCGGGTCTCGTCATCGTGCGCATGCAAGGAAATAGAGAGCGTAACATGCGGTGCGTCTTCAATAAAAGAGTCGATCTTTGGTACGATGCCACAAGTGGAAACGGAGATGTTCCGCGGGCTGATATTCGGACCGTCTGCCGCGGTGACGCGATGGAGAAAGCCGACTACGTTGTCATAGTTGTCCAGCGGTTCACCGCTTCCCATGAGCACGATATTCGTAACCGTGCGGTGTCCTGTTTCTTTCGGCGGTTCGTCGCGTTCAACGGCAAGTATCTGCCCAAGCATTTCGCCGATTGTCAAATCGCGAACGCAGCCTTCCAGTGTGGATGCGCAGAATTTGCAGCCCATGTTGCAGCCAACCTGAGTGGAAATGCATAGTGTATTACCATAATGATAGCGCATCAAAACGCCTTCCACAAGGTTTTCATCCTCGAGACGAAAGAGGTATTTCACCGTTCCGTCTTTTTCGGAAAAGAATTTTTGCTCGATTGTAACGCCGCCGTAAGGAATAGAGGAAAGCTTTTCCCGTAGAGATGCGGGCAGATTGGTCATCTCGTCCGGTCGTGCGCCGCGATTCAGCCAACCCCAAACCTGAGCGGCTCGATATTTCGGCTCACCGAGATCGGAGAGCAGTTTTTCTATTTCTTGTTTGTTTAAGTCTGCTAGCGGCATCGAATCATCCTCGCAATATAAAATCCGTCGGTTCCGTGAATATGTGGTAACAATTGCAGTTCGCCATTATTTTCAATGGGAATCGGAATTTTGTCCAATTGATAATCTTTGTGTACTTCTAAAAACGACTTGACTTGTTCTTCGTTTTCACGGCGCGATATCGTGCAAGTTGCGTAAACGAGCACACCGCCGGGTTTAACATAACGCGAACAGGTATGAAGTATTTTTTGTTGAATCTGCACCAGAGCGGTAATATCATCGTCTGATTTGCTGTATCGGATATCCGGTTTATCACCGAGCAGACCGAGTCCGCTGCAAGGCGCGTCTATTAAAACGCCGTCAAACGCGTTTTCATATTGTGAATCGAATTCCGCTGCATCTTTTTCATATATATCAGCAATCACATGCAACCGCGAGAGCGTTTTATCAAGCAATTCTTTGCGGTGCGCATGCAGCTCAAAGCAAGTCAAATCGATCCGGTTGTTCGACAGACTAGCCAGATATGCGCTCTTTCCGCCAGGAGCCGCGCATGCATCTAACACGCGCTTATTCGACATATCGCCAAGCGTGCGGCAAGCAAGCATTGCGCTTTCACCCATGACGGTAAACTTACCTTCTAAAAAGAGCGGATTGCTCGCAAGATCGAATCCGCCCGAAAGAGACAGGGAATTGTTGTCCCAGCGGTTGACTGCGCTTGCTACCGGCAACTCTTTCTGAAGCTGTTCCGTCGTGTAGGGATACTGTGCACGCACTTCAATTGCTGCGGCGGGGCGGGAGAGAAGAGATTCTGTGTCATCCGCACCGAAGCGCGCAACCCATTCTATAACGATCCATTCAGGATAACTATATTGAATCGAAAGACGCTGAACAGGATCGGACGGGAATGCAGGCAGCGAGTCGCGCGCGCGGTCGATGCTGCGCAGCACCGCGTTGACAAACCCGGCTAACGCGGGTTTTCCGATTTCTCGAATCAGAGATACACTCTCCGAAACTGCGGCATGCGTTGGTGTGGAGAAATACAGCAATTCGCAAACACCAAGCCGAAGCACACCGCGCACGACGGGTTTCTGCGATCCCTTCACAAAATGCGAAAGGTAGTAATCAATGGTTAACAGGTGATCGAGCGTATGATAAACGAGCGCGGCAGCCTGATTGGCCTCGCGCTCCGGCAGGGACGCCGTTAATTGTTTGACGCGGAGATTCGCATATGCGCCGCGGTCGGTGATGTCGCAAAGCGCATTCAACGCCTGCCTTCTTGTGTTCAAACGAGCACCTTGCCTTCCAGATTCTTTCCTAATAAATAGTCTTTTGCGTTCAGGCGTTTTCCACCCGTAGCTTGCAATTCCAGAACTTCCAGCCAACCATCGGCGCAACGCACAAACAATCCTGTTTTAGCATTACCGGAGAGGAACCCGAAAGGTTCGTTTCCGGTTTGTCGGTCTACTCGTTGCGTCTTGTGTATTTTCAGCACGCAATCGTCCAGCATGGCGTACGCGCCCGGCCATGGGTTTGTGCCGCGAACTCGATTGTGAACTGATAGAGCGGACTGCGAAAAATCGAGCTTGCCGTGTTCTTTTTTCAGCATCGGGCATTTCGTCGCTTCGGATTCGTTTTGCGGCGTTCTGACAAGGGTACCAGATTCGATTACCTGAATCGTTCGGCGAAGCGTCTCCGCGCCGAGCACGGCTAAACGCGCAAACAAATCGCCCGCCGTTTCATTCTCTTCAATTATTAAACGGTCGGTCAGGAGAATATCCCCAGTGTCCATGCCGATATCGGTCATCATGGTTGTGATGCCAGTTTCCGTTTCGCCGTCGATGATAGCCCACTGAATCGGAGCGGCTCCTCGATATTTCGGAAGCAGTGAACCGTGCACATTGACACAGCCGTATTTCGGAATGGCTAAATTCTCGGCGGAAAGAAGTTGACCAAATGCGGCGGTGACCATCAAATCCGGCGCATATTCCTTAAGTGCAGCAACACCCTCCGGCAAACGGATTTTCTCAAATTGAAAAACAGGGATGCCGTATTGAAGCGCATATGCTTTTGTCGGGGGCGGAGTCAGCGTCGCATGGCGTCCAACCGGACGATCCGGTTGCGTAAAAACAGCGAGTTCATGCCCGCTGGTACGCAACATGTCCAGAGACGGCAGCGCAAACTCTGGCGTGCCGAGAAAAGCGATTTTCATCCCATATTCTCCTGATCTTTGTTTTCCTCATCAAACCCTTCCGGCGGTTCGGTTTTCTTTGTTAAATATACAACGCCGTCGAGGTGATCCAGTTCATGTTGAATCGCACGGGCATAAAAGCCTTCGGTATCATAACGGTGCAGTTCACCTTTGCGGTCGTAGCCTTCCACGATGACATGATCAGCGCGTTCGACATATCCGCTTTGCCCGGGGAAAGAAAGGCAGCCTTCATAACCGCCCTGACAACCTTCCGATAGGATAATCTTGGGATTGACGAGTTCGATGCGACCTTCACCGGCATCGACGACGACAACGCGGCGAAGAATACCAACCTGAGGCGCGGCAAGGCCTGCGCCGTCCGCCGCATCCATCGTTTCAAAAAGGTCTTCAATTAAATCAGAAAGCCTTGCGTCAAATTTTTCGACCGGTCTGCATACTTTATAGAGGCACGGATCATCGTCCGTGCGAATTGTTCTTAATGCCATGGGAAACCTCCTTTTTTAACCAACAGTATTGTACTAAAAAAGCGATCAAGTGTAAAGAAAAGCGACGGTTAAGCAAAATTCTACTTCTGGTTTAGTGCCGAAAAATGAAGTTGAGTGAAATTCTACTTTAAGTTGATAAGAATTTATAAACTCGAAAAACAGTCTATGTTCAAGTTTTACGCTCTATGGCATAATGAAGCCAAGAAAGAGAGGGAAACATTATGGAACAACAAACGATGGGGAAGCGCATTATGCAGCTTCGGAAAGAAAAGGGTTACACACAGGAACAGCTTGCGGAAATGATGGGAGTTTCTGCGCAGGCAGTCAGCAAATGGGAGAATGATGTATCCTGTCCGGATATTTCAATTCTCCCGCAGCTGGCGGAAAAACTCGGCGTTACGACCGATGAACTGCTCGGCGTGAAACCGATTGAACCAAAAGTGGTTATCGTAGACTCACAGAATAAAAAGGAAGGCGAAAAGAAATTTTCCGTTTCATGGGATGGCGGAAAATCGGTGAAGAAAGACGGGATCTGGTTCGCAATTCTTATTATTGTACTCGGTGTAGCATTTTTGATACAGCGCATCGGCGTGTTATCGTTTGGCATCTGGGGTATCGTGTGGCCTGCGGTCATCATTGGACTGGGTGTGAGCTGGATGATCAAACGGTTCTCCATTTTCAGTTTAGCGGTAGCGGGACTTGGTCTCTACTTCCTGCTGTTTAATCTGGGAGAGACTTCATTTGTGCTGACCTGGGGCGTTATCTGGCCGGGGCTGCTCGTTTTGCTTGGCCTTACAATACTTTTCGAAGCGTTGGTGCCACATAAGCACAAATGCTGCGGTTTCGATTTAAAAGGAGACAAACACTCTCGCAGCGAATATAAGGAAACCAACGGGTTTGTCGACTATGATTGTTCATTTGCAGAAGAGAACCGCAAGGTATTGGTCGAAGAATTCTTCGGAGGCGATATCGACTTGTCGTTTGGCAAAAGCGAACTCGACTTGACGAATATCAAACGCGTATCCCCAAATGCGAAACTGGACGTCGATGTTTCGTTTGCAACATTTGATCTGATCGTACCTAAAACGATCCGGTTGCACGTGAAATCCGACAAAGCATTTGGTGCCATTCAGATGAATGGCGAACCGAATGCAGACGCAACAGAATCTCTACTGCTCGATGGAGATGTGTCATTCGGCACAATGAACATTTTCTATCGCTAAGAAAACACAAAAATCGCCGCACAAATTTGTGCGGCGATTTTTATTTGTCATGCAATCGCAAGATCATAGATTAGCCGGATAAACAGCAAACCAAGAACAACAAGAACAAAGGGTTTCACGATTCTTCCGCCGTTTTTTAGCAGCAATCCTGCACCGAGAAAATGCCCCGCAATGGCAAAAACCGCAGCAACCAGCCCGATTGGAATAATCGCTTGTCCGTTGATCAGAAAGACTGTCAAACTTCCAATGTTGCTCGACAGATTGGCGATTTTTACGTTTCCAGCCGCAAGTTTCAATGGCAGTTTTGCCAGTTGCGTATACGCAAGCAACAAAAACGTGCCGGTTCCGGGACCGTAAAATCCGTCATACATACCGACGATCAGCGCCGCAAAGCAAACGACGAGAAATTGCCGCTTTCTACTGACTGTTTCCAGAGCGTCTTCGCTGATATCACGCTTTCGAAGCACGACAAACGCGAGAACCGGAATCAGAACGAGCATGATATAACGAATCACTTCATCCTGTATCGAAAGAACGAGATTTGCGCCCGCTATGGAACCCAGCACCGCAAGAGCGGCAGAGGGGATCGCGGTCGGCCAGTCTACGCATTTGTTCCGGATGAAGCGCGTGGTTGAGGCAACGGTGCCGATACTGCTGGAAAGCTTGTTTGTCGCAATTGCGTTATGCGGCGGTAACCCTGCGAGAAGATAGGCAGGCAAGGAGACGAGTCCGCCGCCGCCGGCAACGGCGTCGAGCAGACTCGCCGCAAACACAAGCGGACAAACAATTAGCAGCGACCAGTAATTAATTGTCATATGTACTTTTTTCCGTTTCAGGGCGTCCCAGTGATTCCGCCGTTTGATCTTCGCAGAACTGCTGCGTATAAAGATCGTAATAATATCCGCGCTGGGCAAGCAGTTCCTCATGCGTGCCGCTCTCTTGAATTTTACCATTGCGGATCACGAGAATTCGATCCGCCGTACGAATTGTAGAGAGACGGTGCGCTACGATGAAGCTAGTGCGATCCTTCAGAATATGCGTGATCGCATGTTGAATCAGCTGCTCCGTTTCGGTGTCTATACTGCTTGTCGCTTCATCCAAAACGAAGATACGCGGGTCTTTTAGTACGACGCGCGCAAACGACAGCAATTGTTTCTGGCCTGTTGAGAGCCGCGCACCGCTTTCACCGATTTCGGTATCATAGCCTTTTTCCTGCGCGAGAATAAACGGTTCCGCGTGGACAAGCCGCGCGGCTTCTTTAACTGCTTCGTCACTGGCTTCCGGCATACCGAACCGGATGTTATCCATAATCGTGCCGGAGAAAAGATGCGGCGTTTGCAGCACATAACCTAAACTGGATTGCAGCCAGAGCTGCGAGCGTTCGCGATAATCCGTTCCGTCGATGCGAATCGACCCTTCGGTTGGTTCATAGAACCGGCAGAGAAGGTTGACGATGGTGCTTTTTCCCGCGCCGGTTTCTCCAACGAGCGCAATCGTCTGGCCTGCCTTTACGTCCAGAGAAAAGTCATTTAATACGCGCTCACCGCTCTTGTATTGGAACGTTACATGATCGAAAGAGACGTTTCCTGTAATCGGCTCCCAATTTTGCGTATGCGGCGTTAAGATATCGCCATACTTTTCGAGTATGTCATTGCGATCGGTCACATCAGGTTCTGTGTTCATCAGCGTGATAACGCGCTCTGCAGAAGCCTGTGACCCGAGCATTTCCGCGAGGATGTTTGCCAACTGCTGAATCGGATCGAAGAGCTGCGTACAATACGAGATAAACGCAACCAGCGTACCGGCGGAGATTGCGCCAACAAACGCAGTTTCCGGGGCTAAAACACCCTGACCGCCAAGCGTTAACGCAAGACCGGTTCCAATTGCGCCGAGCGACATGATGATCGGGAAAAAAGACGCGGAAACCAGCGCGCTTTTTATGCTCGCTTGTTTCATCTTGCCAGTGAGCTCGTTAAACTCGTTTGCGTTTGCTTCCTCGCGAACCAATGTCTTTGTGGTAACCGCGCCCATGATTCCTTCGTTGAATGCGCCTGTAATACGCGAGTTTAGCTTTCTTGCCTCGCGCTGGTGTTTTAACATGAGTTTTTGCAAGCGAATACTGATGAAAACCAGCAACGGTAAAACACAGAGTGAGATCAACGCCAGTTTCCAGGAAAGCACGATCATAGTTATGATACAGCCGATCGAGAAAAGCAGCGACCATAGCACATCGACAAGGCTCCATGCGATCATATCGGAAAGACGCGAAATATCGCTCATCATACGCGCCATAATATAGCCGACCGCCGTTCTGTCATAAAAGGAGAACGAGAGTTCCTGCAGGCGCAGGAAGGCATCCTGACGAATATGGTAAGCAATCGCCATTTCCAGTTTTCCGGCGCAGGTGATAAACGTGATCACGCCGGAACCTTGCGCGAGTATGAGAATGCCGTATAAAACGGCAAACCTGCCAAGTCCCGTGATCGACTTTGGAACAACGAAGTTGTCGATAGCATAACTGGTAAAAAGCGGGTAAGCGATATCAATGGCCGCGACGAATATTAAAGCGACGATTACCGTGAAAAACAGCCCTTTATGTTGTAAAGCATACTTGTAAAGTCGTTTCCATACGGCCCAGTCAATCTTTTTAGCGGCGAAATCCTGTTCTTCAATATACATAATTATTATTCGCCTCCTTTTGAGAGGGGGAGTTCATGTTGTAATTTTGCATTATACTTGCGCTCCTTCCGAAGCGGCATCCTGAATTTCGGCAATGCGCCGGTACAGACCTTCCTGCCGCAGGAGCTGTGCGTGCGTTCCCTGTTGTGTGATGCGCCCGTCTTCCAGCACCAGAATGTTGTCCGCTTCGCGCAGGGTTGTGATGCGATGCGAAATCAGGAATGTAATTCCATCCTGATTTAAAGCGAGCAGCGAGCGGCGAATAGCGGCATCCGTCTCCGAATCTACGGCGCTCATGGAATCGTCGAAAATCAGAATCGGTGCGTTTTGCATCAACGTTCGCGCAATTGCGACGCGTTGCTGCTGTCCGCCGGAGAGGGTGACGCCGCGTTCGCCAACCAGCGTATCGTAGCCGTTTTCGAAGTTTTCGATGACTTCGTGTACGCTTGCGGTGCGCGCTGCGCAGTAAACGTCGTCCTCGGTAGAACAAGGTGCGCAGATGCGGATGTTTTCCATGATCGTGCGCGAATAGAGGAACGGTTCCTGCAGCACGATGCCGATGTTGCGGCGCAGATGCCCGTGCTCAATGTCGTTTACGTCAGTCCCTGCTATAGTAATACTTCCCGCCGTGCGCAGATACAACCGTTGCAGCAACTGAACAAGGCTGGTTTTACCGGACCCGGTTGCGCCGAGAATGGCGATTGTCTGGCCGGGTTTTGCCGTGAAAGTGACGCCGTCGAGCACGTCGTTATACCGGTCGTAACCGAAGCAAACGTGATCAAAAACGATGTCTCCGGTTAGATTCGGCGAAATCGCACGTCCGGGTTCTTTTTCCACGGGGGCGGACAAAATCTCATCTAAGCGACCCAGAGAAACGGCGGCTTTACCCATATCAGCCAGAATCCTGCCGAGCTGGCGAACCGGCCAAGTCAGCATTGCGACATAGGTGGTAAAGAGCGCGACGTTACCGAGGGTAAATGTTCCGCGGTAAACGGCGATGACGCCCATGCAGAGCGAAAGCGCAATCTGGAAATAACCGACGCTGTCCGAAAGACCCCAGTAAAAACCGAGAAGCCGGATGAGCTTGTAGGTTTTCACACGGTACGATTGATTCAACTGCGTGAACTTATCGATTTCGCTCTTCTGCTGTCCGAATGCGCGTACGACGCGCATGCCCGTCAGATTCTCCTGCAGCATGGTAGAAAGCGCGCCTTCCGCCTCGTCCGAGTCCGTGAAATACTTTCGCACATAGCGGAAATACACAAACGAACTTACGGTCAACAAGGGGAGGAACGCCATCGAAATCAGCGTCATGCGGACATTGATGGAAAACATGACCGCCGCGGCAAAACCAAACATAACCAGCGTTCGAACAATTTCCATCAATTGCAGCTGCACGAAACGCCGAACTGTGTCTACGTCCGATGTGCAGCGCTGCACGAGATCGCCAGTGCTGGCATGTTTGTGATAGTCGTATGGTACGTCTTCGAGATGGCGGTAGAGCCTGTCACGAAGAGACTTCGTCATTCCCTCTGCGGCAAGCGCAATGTTTTCGCGGCGCGTGTAGGTAAAGAGGCAGTTCATTCCTGTAAAGAGAACGAGCGCAAGGCCGCAAACAAACAGACTCTGCACGAAATATGCCCGTCCACCGAGTGATTCCACCCATGGAAGCAGGAATGCGGGCGTTGAGGTTGAAATTCCCTGAATGACGTAATCCAACGTAAAGCTGGTGACATATGGCACGGCATACGAAAACGCCGTAGAAAGAAGTACGCTAACGGTAGCAAAGACGATATAGCGGCGGTAACCGGTTAGAAGTTCGCCAACGAGCTTCCAGTTCGTCTTTTTCTGTATGGCCTGCTCCATTGGAGGCTTTTTTTGTTTTTTCATAACATATCCTGCGGGTTTACCTCGACCATGGCGAAAAGTTCATTTCGATGATCTGCGGCAAACGCATAAATCGTTTGGATCGCATTGCTTAGGCGCGCCGTGCGCAGCAATTTGATCAGTATCTGGTAACGATAGGCACGCTGTTTTCGCTTAATCGGCGCGGGGGATGCGCTATAGAGCAAGATATCCCGTTCGCCTTCTTTGCCGAGATTTTCGTCCAGTGCAGATTTCAATTCATCTGCATAAGCGGATACGACAGAATATAGCTGAGATTCGTCGTCCGAAGAAAACAGTATGCGGATAAACAACGAAAACGGCGGAAAAATAGCTTTCTTTCGCTGTTCCAGTTCATAAAAATAAAAGCTCTTGTAGTCGTGACCCTTCGCAAAACGGATAGCCGGATGCGCAGGAGAGTAGGTTTGAATGACTACCCTGCCCGGGGTTTCATCCCGGCCGGCACGACCCGCAACCTGCGTAAGCAACTGAAAAGTGCGCTCCGTACTGCGATAGTCGGGAATCATCAGCGTTGAATCAGCAGCCACGACGCCGACAAGTGTCACGTTTGGAAAATCATGACCTTTTGCGATCATTTGTGTGCCGACGAGAAACTGCGCTTCGCCGCGTGCAAATGCGCCAAGCATTTGCTGCATCGCATCTTTGGTACGGATGGTATCCGTATCCATCCGAAGCGTAACGGCCTTCGGGAAAAGTTGATGCAGCGCTTCTTCCACCTGTTCCGTGCCGACGCCAAAATACTTGATAAACGGCTTACCGCAGGCGGGGCAACGGGTAGGCAGGGGCTTGACCGATCCGCAGAAGTGACACCGCAGACGGTTTTCGCCTTTATGATAGGTCATGGAAATATCGCAATCGTCGCAAAACACGACGTGTCCGCAATTTCGGCAGGAGACGAAGGTGGAATACCCACGCCGGTTGATAAACAGCATAGCCTGTTGTCCGTTCTCCAGGCACTCGTCAAGATATTGAACGAGTTTTCCGCTGAAGATGCCGTTATTGCCTGCCTGAAACTCCTGCCGCATATCGATGATTTCCACCTGCGGCAGAGGACGGTTCTGTACGCGTTCCGGAAGTTCGAGTAACGTATAACGTCCCGAAAGCGCGCGATAATACGAAAGAAGGGAAGGCGTCGCACTGCCAAGAAGAATCGGGCAGCCGAATTGCTTTGCACGATAAGCCGCAACTTCCAGCGCGCCGTAACGGGGCGTTGTTTCGCTTTGATAGCTTCCTTCGTGCTCTTCGTCAACAATGATAAGCCCCACGTTTTGCATCGGCGCAAATACGGCGCTTCTGGCGCCGACGGCGACGCGCGCCTTGCCGAGGCGAATCCTGCGCCACTCGTCGAAACGCTCACCCGCTGATAAACGGCTGTGCAAAACCGCGATTCCGTCCGAAAACCGTTCCTGAAAGAGACCGACGGTTTGTGGGGTGAGGGAGATTTCTGGAACGAGCATAATTGCCTGACGACCGGAGGCGAGACAGCGCTCAATCGCGCGCATATACACTTCGGTCTTGCCGCTTCCGGTGACACCGTGCAAAAGAAGTGTGCCGCTCTTTAGTTCCATCGCGCGGACAATTGCCTCAACCGCCATCTCTTGCGCTTCGTTCAAGATGACTTGCTTATCCGCGGATACAGAGCCGATATTCGGTCTGCGGAACGTAACATGTCCGCCTTCGGCAACATAGCCGCGCTTGATTAGCGCGGAAATTGCGCTCTGTGCATCCGGAACATAGGCAAGTACATCGGAAACCGACATTTCAAGACCAGTTTTTTGAAGCGTTTCCAATACCTCATATTGCTTAGGTGCGCGTGGCTTGCCGCTCTTGTCAAGAAGCGAATGAAGCTGCGATTCGATTTCATCGGGGTGCGCCAGACGAAGCGTTCGCTCAACTTTTTCTTTGATGCGCGAGCCACGCAGCTGCGATGGAATCATGAGCCGCAGCGCGTCTACAAGCAGGCAGTAGTAGCTTTTCTGCATCCAGTACGCCAGATCAATTTGTTCCTGCGTGAGAATAGGGTAGGGCTCGATGACGCGCAATAGAGGTTTGAGCGCCGCAGGCGATAAACCGGCTTCAGAGCTATTTCTCTGAGCATATTCTTCCAAGGAGAAAACTCGAATAACAAACCCTTCACGCTGACGATTCGCAGAACCGAACGGCACGAGTACATGACTGCCTTGTTCAACCGTCATTCCGTCAGGAATGAGATAACTATAGAGCCGGTCAACATTTGCGTGCGCGATATCAATGATGACCTCGCAGATTTGTTCCATGCCGTTCACCTCCTTGTATGATGTGTTAACTGATATTTGATTCGTGGTGCGGAAAATAGAGTTTTGCCAAAACCGGAAAAAGCCCGCAAGCGGGCCAGTGCATACCAAATCCACACAAAAATTCCGAAGTGCAGGTTCGGTAAGAATTCATATCATATCGTATAAAAACGGGAATGACGATCCCGTGGTAAAATCGGGCTTGTCAGTCCTGATAGAATTCCTTCGGATATTCCAGGTTAAGCTCGTCATGATAAAGCTGGTTGACTGCCACGGAAACAGGTTTTTGGCCGTCGAGCTTATCCGTATCCATTTGCAACTGGCGCGCTCTTTGCGCAACAGCGGTGACCAGCATGTAGCGGCACCCTGCCTTTTCAATAAGTTCGTTTAACGGTAAGTTCATCATAATGCGCTCCTGCCTCCTTTTAATTTCTCGATCAATTCGCCGTTTCTGGATACTTTGCAGCGCTCGGCAACGATGATGTGTTCGGCGCGTGCAATCGCAAGATCCAGTATGTCGTTTACGACGACGTAATCGTATTTTGAAACCAATTCCATTTCCTGAAACGCTGTTTCAAAACGGCGTTCAATGGCTTCGGTGGATTCCGTTCCCCGATGGATGAGGCGGGATTTCAATTCGCTCATGGATGGCGGGGCAATAAAGATGAGCACCGCGTCCGGATAAGCGGCTTTAACGCGCATAGCGCCTTGTACGTCGATCTCTAAAATGACGCTGCGGCCTTCGCGCAATTCCTGTTCGACAAAACTCTTCGGTGTTCCGTAATAATGCGTGTTGAATACGCGCATATATTCCAGAAAAGCGCCTTCGTCGATCATTTTCTGAAACTCTTCTTCGGTCTTAAAAAAGTAATGCACGCCGTCGATTTCGCCAGGACGCGCTGTGCGCGTTGTTGCGGAAACGGACATGCGGATGTCGGTGTTTCGGTTAATTAGCGCGCTGTTAATCGTGCCTTTGCCGACGCCGGCGGGGCCGGAGACAACCAACAGCAGGCCTTGTCTGTTTTGCTTCATTGCAATAGGACTCCTCTCGTCTTCAGTCGTCGGCTTCGTCCGCTTTCGTGTCGAGCCGGTTGGCGATGGTCTCCGGCTGAATGGCGGAGAGTATCACATGATCGCTGTCGGTAATAACAACCGCGCGCGTGCGCCTGCCGCATGTTGCGTCGATCAGTCTGCTGCTTTCGCGCGCTTCCTGAACGATGCGCTTGATTGGCGCGGATTCCGGACTGACAATTGCAATTAGGCGATCTGCCGAAACGATATTGCCAAATCCGATATTAACAAGCCGCAGGTTCATCATAACGGGTTGCTCCTTTTGCGATCTAATCCAATACGGCGAAAATCGCCGAAATCATATTATTCGATGTTTTGCACCTGTTCGCGAATTTTCTCGATTTCCGCTTTTCCGGTGAGAACAAGTTTTGTCAGCTCGCCGTCGTTGGCCTTGGAACCGATGGTGTTAAACTCACGGTTCATCTCCTGCACAACGAAATCGAGTTTGCGTCCGGCTGGCTCGCGGTCAGAAAGCAACGTTCGCATCTGTGCTATGTGGCTGTGCAAACGAGAGATTTCCTCATCGATGCTTGCTTTATCTGCAAACATCGCAACTTCTGTAGCAAGTCTGGTTCGATCAACTTCTACATTGCCAAGAAGTACCGCAATGCGTTCGTCAAGCTTAACGCGATATTCGTTAACAACGATCGGCGCACGCAGTGCAATCTGCTCAGTAAGTGACTCAACCGTGTCGTTGCAATTACTCAAGTATGCGCAAAGACGTTCGCCTTCCTGCTCGCGCATGACAAGGAGCTGATCGATCGCAAGATTGATCGCGCTGTTTAAAAGCGCAAGTACGGCATCCGTGTCTTCGTCCGCTTCCCGAACATTGGAAACATCCGGCAAACGGAGCGCGGCGGTCAAAGAAAGATCGTCTCTTAATCCAAGTGTTTGGTTCGCCTCGCGTGCCGCGGTGACAAATGCTGTCAGCAGCGGAACATCAAGCTCTACATTCCGCGCATCGCTGCGCAGATTGCGATAGTTGATGAAAACATCAACGTGTCCGCGCGCTAATCGGGCGGACAGGGCGGAACGAACCGGATCCTCCAAAAAAGAGAGATGACGGGGGAGGCGCATGCCAATATCAAGGTAACGATGGTTGACACTTTTGAGTTCCACCGTCATTTCACGTCCTTCGACAGACGCGTTTCCTTTTCCGTATCCGGTCATGCTGTACATCGTTTTACACCCCCAGGTCGCAATTACAAATTATAACATGCGAAAGGACTTCACACAAGCTTTCATATCCAACATCGTGTTGTTGAATTTTATTGATACATCTTATAGAGCTCGTCCGCGTGCGGTTCGCTGAGCGGAGCATCATCGGCAAAGCTAATGGTTCCCTCAATCGCTTGTCCAATCACCGCGGAGGGAATTCCCTGACTTTGCAGCGCGGAAACAAGAGCTTTCCCATCCGGACATGCAACCAAAAGGCTGCCGCTGCCGATAAGCCGCAGAGGATCGAGATGCAACGCATCACAAAGCGCCTTCGTATCCTCCCGTACGGAAATATTATTTGTATCGATTCGGACCGCGCAGGAATTTGCATATCCAAGCTCCCATGCCGCGCCGAGAACGCCGCCTTCGGTTACGTCATGCATGGCGGTTGCGCCATATTGCATGGCGATCTTGCTCTCTGCAACAATGCTGAGTTGCCCGGAAAGAGCCTTCGCAGAGGAGAGAAGAGCAGCCGGAACGGAATAAAGTCGATGCACAAAATCTTCCGCTAATATGGTGGTGCCTTCGACCGCGGCCCATTTCGTCATAACGATATCGTCGCCTGGACGCATGCCTTTCAGCGCGCGGTTTCGCGGCTGACGCGCTACTACGGTTGCGCTGGTTACCGCGCGGAATACCGCATCTGTTACTTCGGTGTGTCCGCCCAAAATATCAACGTTTGCAAGTTGCGCGGCGGAAGAAAGATCTTCCGCAATGCGTGAAATCTGTTCCATCGTTCCGCTTGGCGGCATAAGAAGCGTAACGAGTAGGCCGACGGGTTCCGCGCCGGCGGCTGCAGCGTCGTTGCAACATACATGCACCGTTAAACGCCCCAGATGCGATATGCTGGCAGAAGTAATCGGGTCACAGCTGAGCACGGCGAGATCACCGCCAAGATCCAATATCGCGCAATCCTGCCCGATGGCGGGATAGGAAAGCGATTCCGGACGAACGCGGTGAAACTTCTTTAGAACCAGCCGTTCCAGATCGTCATTGTCTAGTTTGCCAAGTCTTAGCATATATAATCTCCAATTATATTAAAACAAAGTTACAGGTTCGGTTTTTTCAGGAGAGTGTTGTTCTGCGCCAATCAGCGATAGAAACTCCGCTTCCGTCAACAGAGGAATATTGAGTTCGCGCGCTTTGTCGAGCTTGCTGCCCGCGCTCTCGCCATATAAAACATAGTCCGTGTTTTTACTGACGCTTCCAGCGGCTTTCGCGCCGTTTTGTTCGATGAGGGCTTCCGCTTCTCGCCGTCCCAACGTCGGTAGCGTGCCGGTGACCACGATGGTTTTCCCCGCAATTGGAGAAAGCGTATTCGCCGCCTGCTCGCTT
>QKAN01000017.1 GCA_003246365.1 Clostridia bacterium | reverse complement strand
ATCCCGCTCCTTTTTCTCTAAACTCAGTTTAGAACTTCTATTCGATCATGAATGGAAGCAGAACAAAATCAACGTTATGAAAGAATGGTTATGAAAAAGCGACTCACGATTCTCCTGATTGCACTGATCCTTACCGTCAGCGCCGGATTGCCGGTTTCTTCGGCGCACGCGCTATCGGTGACGACGGGGACAATCTCGGCGGACGAGGTCGCTCTGCGAAAAACTGCCAGCAGCAACGGCGGACTGATTACCCGTTTAAGCGAAGGCACGATCGTTAAGGTGCTGAGTACCAATGTAAACTCCGAATGGGATCGCGTTCAGGCGGGGACGAAAACCGGCTATGTAAACCGGATGTATGTTAACATAGACGCTTCGCTGGCATCCTATCAACTCAACTATACCGGCACAATCGTAAACGTGGAAGAGGACGTTAACGTTCGCTCGGAACCCTCCATCTATGGAAAAAAACTTGGCGTTGCGGAAAAAGGCGAAACTTTTACAGTAACGCAGGCATATACCTCCGGCGCATGGCACGAAATTGATTTTCATGGTGCGACGGGATATATCTCTGCTGATTTTTTAGAATTGGCTGCAAAGGTGGACGATGGTTATTTAACCGGCCTTGAAATCACAGGCGGCGATCTTTCACCTCGGTTTTCTCCGACGGAATACGGATATGTTTTGACCGCTACGGAAAGTCAGGTTACTATTAAAGCCACCGCGAATAGCGGCGTTAAGGTTAGCATTGGCAGCACAGGCATTGCAAATGCAAAATATACCATCAATTCCGGCAACAGCAAGACCATTCGGATCACTGTTGACGGAAAAGTTAAGTATTCGATTTATTTGGTACGTGATGTACTTACGGTAGGCACATGGAATATAAAGCGCGGGAACAACAATCTTGTGATGCAAGGGTGGCTTATCGCCGCACAGCAACCGGATATTTTAGGCGTTCAGGAAGTATATGTAAATAAAAAGGAACATACAAACAACCTCTTATCTGTTCGAACGAAAAATACGCAAAATGTATCATTTGCCGCAACAATCAATTATGATTCGGGCGGGCAATATGGCATCGGGCAGATTTCGAAATATAAGCCGGAGAACGAAGAAGTTACGATGCTGTCCAGCGGTGGTAAAGAACAACGCTGTCTGCAAAAAGTTGAGTATGTGATTGACGGCAAACGCGTTTCTGTTTACAACACGCATTTCTCATATGAATCCGCAACAATCCGCAAACAGCAGTTTGCCGAAGTGATCGCAATCATGGATGCGGATCCGAATGCGTATAAGATCTTAACCGGAGATTTCAACGCAAAGGAAGCCGAGTTTTCCGGATTTTTGAAAAACTATCATGTGGTGAACACAAGCGAAACGAAGTTTTATGATTACACCTATCAATTGATTGAGATGTCGCAGATTGATAACATCATCGTTTCGAAAAATATTACTGTACTCAATGCACGTGCAATACCGACCGATTATTCGGATCACTATCCGCTGTTTGCGTTTTTAGCATTGAAGTAATTGAATCAAAAAACAGCTTCGTTTTTAACGGAGCTGTTTTTATATGCGCTTTTATTTTTATCAAAAATATTAGCCGAATGTTACTGTGCTGATATATCCGTTTTCGGATTTAATTGCATTATCGCTGTTATAGGTAATTCCATCGCTGCCAAAAAGATGCTCCAAACCGTACCATTGCTCCCCAACAACACAAACGACCCTATAGTAGCCGCTGGGTAGGTGCAGGCTTGCACTTTTGCCTCCTTTTATGAAAACACCGAGTGATAGCGTTCCTTCTTCCGATACATCATCACTGGAAATCTTGTAAAATCTTACATAACAATAATCGCCGAGCGAGGATTTCGTTTTAAAGACGATAGAGTTGCCCTTGCTGGTTCCTTCAAAAATTTTACCAGATGATGGGGTTTCTTCCGCTTTAATAAGCCAGGCGCTGTTTACAACGTATGACGAAATTTCTTCCGCTTGTGCCTTTGCGGCGGAAATTGCGGAAGTAAGGCCACCGTCATCAAGAAGAGTACAAGTACCGGTTGCTAAATCTAGCGATACTGTTATAGATGTACTCAGAATTGGTGCATTGGTCAAATCAATGCTCGATATTTCACCCGCTAACAAGTTAGCTTCAACCGAGTCTCCGTAAATCGGTTGATTAAACGATGCGGTATAAAGGTCTGCAAGTGCATTAAAAACAAACTCCGGATCTGGAAACGTAAAAGATACGATATACGTGCCGTCTGCGGAAGCACTGACATCTGTAACGGAAAGCTTTTTTGAATAGGCAGTGTCGCCAAACGCATCCGCAAGCAGATCAGGCATCGCGGATGAAACTTGAATCATGTGATAGTTTGTTAAATAGGAACCATTCTGTTCAAGAACCGATTGGATCATACCCTCAACTATTTGCTGAATTGCTAGCTTGCTTTGGCTGGAAAGTATCGCTGCAAATTCATTATCTTTTGCAACAACGGAAAAAGAAACAGGTATCGTTTGATAGACTGTGCTTTCGTTTTCCAGCGCGTAGGTTTCTAGTGCCTGCCGCAAGGCGAGCGCAGATTCTTTCTGATAGCCGGATGCACTGGTAAGAGAAAACGAAAAAGAGGGTAGAGTATAAGGAATTTTAGAAAGATCAAAGCACGTATAATCTGGAATATCCGCATTAATCGTGTATTCAAACGTCGTTTGATCAACGTCCTGAGCTTGAAACTGTTCGTGAACTTGCGTGGAAAGATTTCGAACCTCTATATAGTAATCGGAATAAGATACGACCGCGGT
>QKAN01000148.1 GCA_003246365.1 Clostridia bacterium | reverse complement strand
AGGGTTTATTAATTATAAACAACTTAACGGGAAGGCGCAAAAGATCATTGATGAGTTTGGTTTATCGATATCTCCTTCGACTCATGTAAAGAATATTTCGGTAGCGCATCAACAGATGGTAGAGATCATGAAAGCGTACTCGAGAGAAGCGGAAATATATTGTTTCGATGAGCCGACCGCGCCGCTGACGGATTCCGAGATAACCATTTTATTTCAAATCATAGAGAAACTTAAGAATCAGGGCAAGGCGATCATCTATATATCTCATCGATTGAGCGAGCTGTTTCAGTTAACTGATCGGGTGGTCGTGTTAAAAGACGGTAAATACGTTGCGCAAAAAAACACGGGAGAAACGAGGGAGTCAGAACTTGTGAATCTCATGGTCGGGCGCGATCTGGGGGATGTGTTTAACGATTTAGATCGAAACACGGAATTCGGGGAGAACGTGATCGAGCTATCCGGCGTTACGACAGACGTATTAAAGAATGTGTCGCTCAACGTAAGAGCGGGCGAGATAGTAGGGTTGTCAGGACTGGCAGGCGCAGGGCGTACTGAGATTGCGCGAGCGATTTTCGGTGCCGACAGAATCCTTGAAGGGCATATGCGGCTTTACGGGGAAGAATACCGTCCGCATTCTCCGAAGCACGCGATGAAGAAGGGGATCGCGCTTGCGCCGGAGGATCGAAAGATCGAAGGCTTATCACTGAATCAAAACGTGAGAGAGAATGCGACGTTTGCGGTGATTTCGCAGTATACCAAAGCTGGATTCATCGATTTTAAATACGAATATGCGCTTACGAAAAAACTCATCAGCGAATTCAATATTAAAACGCCGTCGTCAGAGCAAAAAGCGATCAATCTTTCGGGCGGCAATCAGCAGAAGATCATTTTGTCTCGCTGGATGGCAATGAACCCGCAATTGATTATTTTTGACGAACCCACAAAGGGGATAGACGTTGGAGCGAAAAGTGAGATTTATAATATGATATGCTGCATTGCGAAGCAAGGGGTTGCGGTATTGTTTATCAGCTCTGAGCTCCCGGAAGTGATCGGGCTTTCCGACAGGATCGTCGTTCTAAAGAATGGCAAGGTGACAGCAGAACTAAACCGGGAAGAAGCAACAGAGCAGAATATTTTAGCCTATGCAATGTTGGAGAACAATAATATGGAGGAAGTCAACAATGGTTAACAAGCAGGAGGGTAAATCGCAGAGCCGAGCGATGCTATCGGTAAGAAAATTTTTTGGGGGAGATAACCTTGGGCTAATCGTTGCGCTTATCGCGGTGATAACTGTATTTTCGCTCATCAATCCAAACTATTTTACCATTCGTAATTTAAGAAATGTGTTTACGGCCGGTTCTCTAAGCGGATTGATCTGTGTTGGCGAAGCGATGCTGCTGATCGGCGGCTTGCTAGACCTTTCACCCGGCTCCACGGCGGCGTTCTCGGGTGTGGTTGCGGCGATTCTGCTCCAATCAGGTGTAAGTGTCGCGGTGGTATTGCTGATCGTTCTTTTTGCGGGCATCTTTATCGGCGTGGTGAACGCGTTCTTTACGACACAGATGAAAATCAGTCCGTTTATTGTGACGCTGGCATCTCAGCAAATCATCAGAGGATTTTGCTACATTATTTCAGGGGGCGAGAGTATTCTGGTGACAAATTCGTTTTTTCTGTCTCTTGGCACAACGGATATTCTCGGTATTCCGTTCCCGATACTGTTCATGTTGTTGGTGTTTGCTATCTTCTATATTGTACTGACGAGAACAAGGTTTGGCAGAAATATCTATACCGTAGGCGGGAATCCTGTTGCCGCACGATTGGCCGGCATATCGAACAAAACCACAACGTATGTGCTGTTTATCATTATGAGTGTTCTAGCGGCATTAGGTGGAACAATATTGGCATCCAGAATGAACACTGGGCAACCGCAGGCCTGCATCGGACTTGAGTTTGACGGTATTACGGCGGCAATTCTGGGCGGTGTCGCGATGAGCGGCGGTCACGGCTCCTTGTTTGGCGCGTTTATCGGGTTGTTGATTCTACAAGGGTTCAACACCGGTCTGACCATCGTCAATGTACAATCGTTCTGGCAATATGTTGCTAAGGGTGCACTGTTGCTCATTGCACTATCGTTCGACTACTTGCGATCAAAGCATCGTTCGTAGTGGCTTGAAAAACTTGTTTATAAAGGTGCGAAATATCTTTATAATAAATATTAATTGGAGGATAGGAAATGAAAAAGTTATTGGTTCTTGCTCTTGTTGTTATGTTAGCGCTAGGTGCCCTTGCAGCGTGTGCGCCAACTGCAACCCAAGCGCCTGAAGCTACTGAAGCTGCTGAAGAAGCGTCTGAAGCTGGGGCGGTTGAGGAAACAGCCGAAGTAGCTGAGCCTGCCAAAGACATTGTCATTGCCGGCATCTATAAATCCGGCGACCAACAGTGGTTTATCGGTGAAGGCGACGCGGCGGCAGCAAAATGCAAGGAAATGGGTGCATCCGACTTTATGTATATCGATGTCAAGCTGGATCCGGATCTTTACCTGCAGGCTATCGACAACGCCATCACACAGGGCGTTGCGGGAATCCTTACTTGCCCGCCGGATCAGAAGCTATCGAGTGTTGTCGTACAGAAGTGTAAGGATGCAGGCATTCCGATTGTTGCTTGTGATGATGCGCTGATGGACGAAAAAGGAGAGTACATAGCACCATACGTTGGTATTGATGCGCTTGCGATTGGCAAGGCTTGCGGCGAATGGGCGGCAAACTATGCAAAAGAAAACAACATGACGGGCGAAGACACGGGCGTGCTGCTGCTTGCGGCAGATACAGTTTCCTCGTGCGTGCCGAGAACAGATGGCGCGAGAGACGTTTGGATGGAGAGCTTCCCAGATTGGCCGGAAGATCGTATGTGGCGTGTCGATTATACCGGTCCGCAGGATGAGGCGTTTGACCAAGCGGCAGCAACATTCACTGCGCATCCGGAGATCAAACACTGGGTGATCATGGCGATCAACGATGAAGGCGCCGCTGGTGCAACCAGAGCGCTCGAGCAGGCAGGGCTAGATAAAGATGCGGTCGTCGTTGGTATCGGCGGATATCTCGCAAAGCTTGAGTTCAAGAAAGAAGATTATTCGGCATTCAAAGCCACGGCTTTCATCAACTATGTCGATGTTGGCCAGTTGTCTGCAGAAAACCTGATGACAAGCATCCTTAAAGGCTCAGAAATTCCGATGGATTCGAGAACAGCGGCAGTCATCATCACAGAAGAAAATTACAAAGATGTCATGAAGGATCAGGCAGAATAGAAGTAGCAAAAAGAATCTTCATTTTTAACGTTAAAACTCCGAAGCAGTCGCCTCGGAGTTTTAACGTTAAAGAAAATTTACTTGTGTTTTTTTCTGTATTCTGTGGGCGATATTCCAGTGACTTTCTTGAACACAGACGAGAAGTATTGATACGATGAAAAACCGACATGTTCTGCGATTTCATATAGCTTTTGTTGCGTGTTCTCCAATAGTTTTTTCGCATGTTTGATACGTACATTTTCGATGTATGGCGCAATGTTTTCTCCCATTTTTTCTTTAAACAATCTGCATAGATAGCTTTTGTGCGTGTACAGCTTATCGGCGATATACGTTAACGAGATTTCATTCATGTATTCTTCTTCGACGATTTTCAGTGTCTCTGAAATGATATCCTTTTTGGTTTCGGTTGGAGAAGAAACAAATTTCATGATTGTGGACTTGAAGAAATGCGCCATCATCTCGTTTGTTTCCATGCCATTGACATCGTCAAGACTATGGGGCAGCTCGTTAAAAATACTCTCATACGAATAGCCGTTACGCTGGGCGAGCGTGATGATTGTCGACCAAAGTGCGGAGTTGATATAACGGTAGTAGTTGAGATCGGCAAATCCGGAGGAAAACTCGACCGAAAACAGCTTATCGATCAGGCTGATGACGGAAGCGTTGTTGCTGATCCAGAGTTTCTTGATTCGGTTTAGCAGATAATTTATGCGATCAAAATCCAACATGTTTTGTTTGGGCAGAATGCAGTTATATAAAATGGTCTTGTGGGGACCTTCAATAATACGCATATCGAGCGCTCTTTGTGCTTCGTGACATGCCACAGGCAAGCCAACGGTGCTCTTGATGGGGTCCGAAACGCCGATTGAAATACTGCCGAGGTGATACTTTTCCGCATTGGCGCGGATAGATTCCGCAGTGGAGTACGTTGCGCTGATAAAATACATGATCGAATCCGTTTCGCCGGTTTCGAAGAGCATGTAGATCTGTCCGTTTCCGCCGTTGTAGTAGCAAAGGCAATGAGTCCTGTCTGCAAACTCCTCCAACTTGGATTCGACAATATCATCTCCTTGTTCAAAGCACATGTTATCATAGTCGTCCGGAGAAACAAGAAACAAGGACACGAATTTATAAGGGAAGGGTTCGTCGGGGATATCCGCGCCTTTGACGGCGTTTCGAAGATACATCCATTGCTTTCCCTCGCGTTCAGGCAGATCATTTGCTTGCGTGGGGTCGACGCCTGCAGGAATAAGGAGTGAGCTGATTTCGTTCTCTGTCATTAGGTCTTTTATGATGTAGTCTTTAACACCGAGACGAATCGCGTTTCGGGCGTATTCGAATTTCTCATAGCAGGAGATGATAACAAATTTCTGACTGGGTTTGAATTTGCGGGTATTGGCAATGAGATCCATACCGTCCATAATCGGCATCATGATATCGGTGAAAATGATGTCGAAATCCTGCGTGCCTATCAGGTTGAGCGCTTCCGCACCGTTCGTAGCAAACGTCGGATCTTCGTAATTCAGCGAAGCCCAATCAACGATGCATCTAAACATTTCTCTTGCGGTAAACTCATCATCTACGACAAGTGCTCTGCGTTTTTTCATTTAATCCTCCATTTTCGCAGGGATGGTGAATCGAACGGTCGTGCCGACCCCTTGTTTGCTTTCAACGGTCAGCCCGGAATCCTTCCCATAACATAATATCAACCGATCATTGATGTTTTTTAGCCCGATGCTGGTGAACCCCTTCTTGTTGTCGAGCAGGCTGGTGAGCTTATCCTCGGCGATGCCCACCCCTTCGTCAGTAATCGACACGATAAGCTGTCCGCTTGCGCATCGTGCCTGAACGGTAATCACGCTTTTCTGCCCGCTAGGTAGAATACCGTGAATCAGTGCGTTTTCTACAATAGGCTGCAACAATAGCTTTGGCAGAATACAGCGACGCGAATCGTCATCCGAATCGATGACGAGCTCATACATACCCTTGTAGCGATATTGCATAATATGTGAATAGGATTTGAGGAAGGAAATTTCCTCCATCAGCGTAATCTCTTCATTCGTGTTGCTTAATGTTGCGCGCAACAGCCGCGTCAGGTCTTGCAGGAACGCGGTGATCTCCTCGGTTTTTCTCTCTTTTGCAAGATAGTTGATCACATTGAGTGTATTATATAAGAAATGAGGGTTGATTTGTTGCTGCAACGATTGCAGCTGATAGCGCAATGCGGCGATTTCAGCAAGCCTCTTTTCTTGTTGCTCACAACATATGGTTTTGATGTTGGCTTCGATGCTGTCTATCATGTTGTTAAAACCGTGTTCTAAGGTCACAATCTCGTTGGTACGGCCGCTCACATGCAGTTTGTCCGGGATTGTTCCCTCTTCGAAGATGCGCATAGAACAGGCGATTTGCTTGATCGGATTGGTGATTCGGTTAGACAACAGGAAGGAAAGCACGATGACAACAAGGATTCCGGCGATACCGAAAATGAGCACAAATCGTATCAGCGCAGAAGCGCTTTCGTTAATTGCCTGGTTGGAGAGAACCCCAACGAGATGCCAATCCGGATAGGATGGCACGTTCTGATGAAAATACGTATACTCCTTCGTACGATCGATGTTGCTCGAATAATTCGCGGTGCTGATTGCGATCGAGTGCGACAGGTTGGGCTCCGTGACGTCGTATCCGCTGTCGCTGTAAACGACCTGTCCGTTACCGTCTATGACATAGAAGCAATCCAATTGCGAATGGATGAAGGATGTCTTGTCTTGAAACAGATTGTCTTTTTCTATCGTTATCGCGATGGTTCCGTATGGCTTCATACTCGGGCTTTCCCGCAGTTTAAAGAAATAACTGATGCGTGTCATATAGTGCGGCAGGTTCATTTCGTTATAAAAAGGATATGAATGCGAGCTGGAAAAAAGCTCTTCGCGGTTCATCGCATAAAAACGGTCATACCCGGTGTATGAGAGCATTTGCGAATAATCGTCTTCAATAAATGTAGGGTTGATAATTTGCCGATCAGGAGTGATGATCATTAACGATCGCAAGCCATAAGCGTAAATACGGTTGAGCGATTCAATTTCTTTATCGGACAGAATACCATGTTTGACCGAATCGGCAATATCGTTTTGCTGACGCACGATCTGTGCAACTTTTCGAATATCATCAATCCTGTTTTCGACCGAATCAGATATGGATTCCATGGATGATTGCACCACTTCGATTTTCTGGTTAACAAAGTAATCCGTAAATAGAATAGTCACGGCGACGATGATGCCGACCATCATAAAAATGAGCAGCATCGAATAAACGAAAGTTAGCTGCAAGTTGAGGGTATTCAGCTTATTGATTTTTTTGAGCATCACTTTCTATTCCTCGCAGTTGATTAAAATTATTATAACGAGCGGCTGGTATATATTCAAGCGGGCGCGATTCGCTGCAAACGGCGTTTTGGAATGCGAATATCGTTGATGCGGCCATCTTTGTAGGTCGTGCGTGCTTTAGTCGGTTTGTCATATAGATTGTGCCGACGGAAAGCCGCAGTATTGGATTTCTTTTTTGCCAAGTGTACCCTTAACCATAACGGGTACAGCGTTCAACCACAATATAATTGATTGACCAAATGATAAGAAATATTGATATCTTTTGTATGAGATGCGGGTGTATGAACTACGGCAAAATGCAAAAATGAAATAATATACATATATTGTTTTGACGAAACGACATAGGGGACAGATCATAGTATTTCATATAGATGCGTTCGGTTCTGACGACTGTTTTCCGTCGATCACAAGGAGACAATACGATAAAGAGAACGAACGGTAATCGGCACGTTCTATGCATTACATTTATTCGCTCAAAGGCGGTAAGTATGAAACGTTGGGCAGAAACAAAAAAGCCACATTGAAGCATATTTACAACAATCTTTCGCTATGAATAAAATAGCAAGCACATCGTAAAACATATGAAATATTGACGTGGGTGAGGGCGATATTGACACAGCTTGCGCACGCAGTGTGGCAAGGTAAATATGTTAAATGTTGTTGTTAATAAATCTTATTCAAATTCACGAATGAAAGAAATACAATAAAGCGGTAGCATTGGGAAGAGAGAAGAATGCTTTTATTGATTGTGTTGCCAATAGCAAAAAATAATGTTTGATGCGATCTAACAGAACATGTATTTACGAGGAGGTAAAGGATATGACGGGTAGAGAAAGGTTGCTCACTGCGCTTTCGGGAAATAGACCGGACAGAGTGCCGGCCACTTTATTTATACAAGGGCAGGGGCATTTTGCAAATCAAATTATGCCGGATGTCGATCCTTGGGATTTAATTCGCTTACAAAAGGGGATCGTGGACTTTCAAAGAGGTTTGGGGATGGATGTGCATGTAAGAATGCTGTTTTATAATTCGGATGATCCTTTATTTACGTTTTGCGGGCAGCTAAATACTCAGACGGAAACGGACGAGTGGAGAGTAAAAGAGACCACGGAGGCGAAAGGGAATACGACGTTATATAAGCACGAGATTACCACGCCGGAAGGGGTGCTAAAGCAGACGTTTTCGATCAATGAGCTGCGTGATGGTACATTTATGTATGCCTGTACAGAAAAGCCGATTATCAGCAGCGACGATCTTTCAATCGCCATGAAATATGAGCCGCCGATTTCGGACGAAGCAAAAGAAAAGATGAAACGCAATGTCGCGATTATCAAAGATTACGTGGGGGATGACGGAATCGTGTCGGGTTGGTCGAACGGAGGTTTGTTTAACAACATTTCCGGGCTTATCGACCATACGCTGTTATATTCGGTCTTTCTGATTGACCCGGAGTATTATCAACACCTGATGCAATTTGCAAAAAAGCGAGTGTTTAGTTTTACAGACGCGATCTTAGACTCGGGAGTGGATGCAGTGTGTATTGGCGGGAATGTTGCCGGTGGTTTTCTGGGGGAGAGATTCTTCGAGGAGTATATTCTGCCATATGAAAAAGAGTATGTTGATTACACGCAAAGAAAAGGCCAACCTCTGGTGTACCATAATTGTGGTGAGGTAATGTCACTTATCGAGCCGTATAAGAAATTGGGAGCGAAAAACATTGAGCCTTTTTCACCCGCGCCCCTTGGCGATGGAGATCTCGTTAAGCTTCATGAAATGCTCAATGGAGAATTTACGGTAACGAGCGGACTGGATCAAGTGAATGTAATACAGAAGGGTACGGTTGATTTGGTCAAAGAGAAAACAAGAGAAGCGATTGAAAGGGGAAAACAATTTGATAGATTCATCCTTCAAAACGTTGATTTCTTAGAATATGGTACGCCGATCGAAAATGTTGAAGCATATGCAAAAACAGCACTCGAAAATGCTGCATATTAATTCATAAATAATGTTGTTAGGTTTTGGTAAGGAGATCGCATGGCAGAACTGAGATGCAATCCCTTCAAGAACGACTGGCTCATGGTGGCATCAGCAAGAAGATCTGGATATTCGAAGCACCGGGCCGCAACAACCTGATCGGTGAGCATATCGATTACAATAGCGAGCATGTGTTTCCAGCCGCGCTAGATCTTAAAAACATCGTCATATCCCGGTCGGCAAAACTCGGCGGCACTAAGCAGTTTGTGATTGAGGCAGTTATCACAAACTCTGTGAGATCGGGATTGATGAGCCAGAACAATACAAAGGCTGTTTCGATCATGACGTCCTGTATAAACGTGCAAGGCACTGGGTCACCGAAGAACAAAGAACGCTGCCATCCTTGCTGCCGCTGCAAAAAGGCAATATCATGACCTTCGTAGACTTGAAAGATGTAAGTCTCTCTATGAATAGATAAGGAGTCAAAAACCATAATTTTTTTAATTGAATTTAGAGTGGCGGGACAGTCGATTTTGTTTCACTAAATTTATACTACATTTTTTGTAGTATAGCATGTGGGGGGCTTATAGACCAAATAGACACCGCAGTATTGCTCCTGCTTTTTATATAGGCACTTTCGGCTCACTGCCTTCGTGTTTTGAACCATAGGGCCTCATAAACGAGACCCCTTACTGGCTTGGGAAGGGTGGTTTGAGCCATAAAGCCTTATTTAATCAGCAATATCAAGTACGCTGCCATTCTAAACCGATAAGTCGGTACGATCTAACACTTTGCGAAAATAACAACCATAAAAAAAGCCCGAAAGGCCTTTAAATAGGGCTTTTCGAGCGATTTGAGTGGAGCCACTAGTCAGATTCGAACTGACGACCCCTTCCTTACCATGGAAGTGCTCTACCTACTGAGCTATAGCGGCACTGCAAAATTGCTGCGAGTGCTATTATAAAGCATCCACGGTGGTATTTCAAGTGTTTTTGCACGTGAAAGCGTCAAAATACGAAAGCAAGACATCTGCGATGTACTAGCGGTCGTATACGCAGTTTCCCTGGCTGTCAATGGCGACGATGAGAGGTACGCGCTCGAAATGAAGCCGTCTTATCGCTTCCGCGCCAAGGTCTTCAAATGCAATGTTTTCTACGGCAGTGATGTGCGACGCGATTAGCGCACCCGCACCGCCCACGGCTGCAAAATAGACCGCGTTGCGGCGAACAATGGCGTCGCGCACGGACTGCGAGACGGGGCCTTTGCCCACCACAAAGTGAAGCCCCATGTCATAAAGCGCGGGGGCATATGCGTTCATGCGAGACGACGTGGTGGGCCCGCATGAGTTGATCACGCGCCCCGGCATATCGGGGCAGGGGCCGGCATAATAGATGCCGCTTGCCTTAATCTCAAACGGCAGCGGTTCGCCGTTTTGTATCATCGAATAAAGGCGCGCGTGCGCTGCGTCCCGGGCGGTGTATACCGTGCCCGAAAGCGTGACGCTCATTCCTGCGCGAAGGCTTTTTCTTATTTCTGCGCTTAAAGGCGTGGTTAAATCTGTCATAGCTTCTCCCTTTACAGCACGGCGCTTGCGTGGCGCGACGCGTGACACTGGAAATTTACGGCCACGGGCAGCCCCGCAATGTGCGTCGGGTATTTTTCGATGTGCACCGCGAAACAGTAGTTGCTGCCGCCGAAACCCATTGCGCCGATCTCCAACGCGTTGATTTGGGCTTTTAGGCTGCTTTCGAGCTCCGCCAGAAACGGATCGGGATTGACGCTGCCGATATCGCGCAGCAGCTGCTTTTTGGCCATCAGTGCGCACTTTTCAAACGTGCCCCCGATACCCACGCCCAGCACGACTGGCGGGCAGGGGCTGCCGCCCGCGGCTTTCACGCTGTCGATGATAAAACTCTTAATACCCTCCAAGCCGTCACTGGGCTTGAGCAGG
>QKAN01000153.1 GCA_003246365.1 Clostridia bacterium | reverse complement strand
CGTCAAACAATCCTTCGAGAGAATCGATTTCGTGTCCGATAATGCTCAGAAGCCCGTCAATATAAATGGCCTCTAAATCAAAATCACTCGCTGCAAGACCGCAAAGGAATCCGTAAAGCATTTTCGGGGATGTAATGCCGTAATCCGATGCGTTAATGAAGCGAGCTTTCGTGGATAAATCGTAGATATAACTCGTGTCGTCGTCGATAAAGACTGTGTCGCCTTTCGCCGCCTGAACCGATTTATTTGCCATGTCAAGGATCTGCTTGGTTTTACCTGTGCCCTTTTCACCGAAGATGACTCCAATCAAAGCTGTGGTCCTCCTTGTCGCTTTTTTTCATTATAATCCAGCAGCATGACAACAAGCAAGCGGTAACGTCAAGATCGTTGCCGACAGATCAAATCTTTGTTTTCAATTTGTCAGCAAAACAAGGCTATTGAGACAGAAAAAATATTTGAAATAAAATAACGCCCGCTTTCGCGGGCGCCTATTTTGTTGGAATTAGAATACATCTTTTACGATTGCGTCAACAAGCGTAGAAAACTTTTGCGCCGCCTGATTCGCCGTTTCCTGCACTTCTTCGTGCGTGAGTTTCTGATCCAGAATTCCCGCCGCCATGTTTGTGATCAAAGAAATCCCGATTGTTTGTATGCCGCAGTGTGTCGCAGCTATCGCTTCTGGCACGGTAGACATGCCCACAGCGGAAGCGCCAACGGTACGCGCAAACACGATTTCTGCCGGCGATTCAAACGTTGGCCCCGAGAACATCATGTATACGCCTTCCTGCAATGATATACCAACAGATTCCGCTGTTTCGCGTACTTTTTCTCGCAAAGTTTTGTCATACACGTTAGACTGATCCGGAAAACGCAGGCCGAAATCGTCGTCATTGGGTCCGATTAACGGATTTGAACCAGAGAAATTGATATGATCGGAGATCAGCATCAAATCCCCCGGCGAAAAGTCAAGATTGACGCCGCCGGCCGCATTGGTCAACAGCAGTTTTTCTACGCCAAGTCGCTTCATTACGCGCACCGCAAGCGCAATCTGGCTCTGCGGGTAGCCTTCATAATAATGAAACCGACCCTGCATGCAGATTACTGTTTTTCCAAACAGTTCCCCGATTACAAATCTCCCTTTGTGGCCTTCAACATGTGACTGGGGAAATCCCGAGAGTTCGCTGTAATTTACAAATCGCTTGTTTTCTATTTTTTCCGCGTAATCTCCCAAACCGGAGCCGAGAATCAAGCCAATCGTGCAACCTCGGCCGCAGAGTGGCGCCAGCCGCTCGACGGCGCGTTCGACAACTTCATTCATCCGTCAATCCTCATAAATTTCTTTCAGGAATGACGTGCCGACATCCCAGGTTTCACCAGCTAAATAATCGAATACTGTTGCGCCGATATCAGCAAATGTTTTTCGCGTGCCGAGGTTAACATTCTTTTTCACATGTTTGCCGCCGACAACCAACGGAATATACTCTCTGGAGTGATCCGTGCTCGGGGTCGTCGGGTCGCATCCGTGATCGGCTGTGATCATCAAAATATCGTCTTCCTTCATCGCGCCCATGATGTGCGGCAGAGTTGCGTCAAATGTTTCCAATGCTTCCGCATATCCTTCAACATTGTTGCGGTGTCCGTACAGCATGTCGAAATCAACCAAATTGGTAAAGATGAAGCTGCCGGTACCCTCTTCTAGAAAACGGATTGTGGACTCGATGCCGGTATGGTTGTTCTTTGTGTGGTCAACAATCGTAACACCACGATGACAGAAGATATCCTCGATTTTGCCGATACCGACAACAGGCAGTCCGCGCTTGTCGAGCGCATCGAGCACCGTGTCTTTAAACGGCTCTACCGCATAGTCTTTGCGATTTTCAGTGCGCGTGTATGCGCCGCTGGTTCCCTCAAACGGACGCGCGATGACGCGGCCAACAAAGAACTCATCATCGTTCAGCAGTTCGCGCGCAATTTCGCAGATACGATACTGTTCCTGCAGCGGGATAACGCCTTCATGCGCGGCAATTTGAAACACGCTATCCGCGGACGTGTAAACAATCGGTTTTCCGGTTTTAACGTGCTCATCTCCGAGTCTCTGAATAATCTCAGTTCCGCTGGCTACTTCGTTTCCGATCGTACCGCGTCCGATTTTTGCTTCGAATTCATCAAGCAGGCACTTTGGAAATCCTTCAGGATACGTCTTAAAAGCCTGTTTTAACGGCAATCCGGCCATTTCCCAATGTCCGCATGTCGTGTCCTTTGCTTTTGTCAGCTCGGCAAGCCGTCCGTATGCGCCGGTTGGCGTCAGTCCCATCGTATCGAGTCTGCTGTTTTCGATTGAGGCCAAACCAAGCGCGGTCATGTTCGGCAAATCAAGGTGTCCTCGCACTTTTCGAATGTTGCCTAAAGTGTGCGATCCCACATCGCCAAATTCGGCTGCGTCCGGCTGTTCACCGATGCCAACACTGTCCAATACGATTACGATCGCTCGGCGTTTATTTTTTGCATTTTCGCTCATATGATTCACCTTTCGTTATTCTTTTTTGAAGAATTGGTTTTATTCTATTGAATCGCTCCGTATGTGTTCAGTTTAGTATGATTTCATCTCCGCGTCAATGAACCAGAGTGACTCAATCACGATAGTGCATGTCGAATCAGATGAATTTTTATGTTCTTGATGACTTTGATTTTTAGCGTTTTAGCCTTTGTTTTTGTAAATATTTTATATTTTCTTTTCCAAATAAATAAATCTTAATTCGCTTGATATTTGTTCTTCTCGAAATACGGAGTATCCCGCTTTTTCATAAATTCT
>QKAN01000129.1 GCA_003246365.1 Clostridia bacterium | reverse complement strand
GAAGCGTCTCCTGTAGCGTTGTTAAAACGAGTTCTTCCAGTTGATCGATTTCATCATCGCTTGCGTCAAGCAAAGCATACCCCAAAGAAGTATCTGAAATGCTGACCGGTAGTTTTACAAGCATCGCAAGCAGGTCGTTGGTTGAAATCACCTCTTGCCATGTGCGGGTATCGGTTCCGGTAGCGACTTGATTGTCCGCATCTCCATCGCCCGTTAAAAACGAAGCGGCTCTGATATCCTCTGCTGCATTTCGAAAACTGCTTAAAGCGGAAAAGAAACTCTGCGCATTGGAGATTAGCGTGTCTGCCAAATCCGTGTCAACCGAGTAAACATCTGCTACGCCATTGCGCGCGGCTTGTTTGAGCGCTTCCGTCATCGTCGTGTCAACAACCATGCGCGGCGCAGTAATCGCCTCTTCAGCCGCTGTTCCTACCGAAACTTCATATCGCTTCGGCGTGAGCGAAGTGATCGTCACTACGCAAGCAAGCAAAAAGCAAATCAACAGTACGATTGCGCCGTAGATTCGGGTGGTTGGCTTCGTCGTCTGTTTTTTACTCTTTGACTCTTTTGTTTTTTTAGATGATGACACGATCTTTTCGTCCTCGTTTAATTAAAATGCGCCGCACAACGGGGCGATTAAGAGCGTTTCGGTTTTTCAAACCGCTCATATGCGCAAATGATACGCTGTACAAGTTCGTGGCGAACAACGTCTTTATGCGTTAAATTAATGATCTTTATTCCTTCAACATTGTCCAGTACTTTTACCGCCTGCACAAGGCCGCTCACCTTTTCGCGGGGAAGATCGATCTGCGTAATGTCCCCGGTTACAACAACGCGGGAACCTTCGCCGATACGCGTTAAAAACATCTTCATCTGTTCGGTTGAACAGTTTTGCGCTTCGTCAAGTATGATATACGCGTTGTTGAGCGTTCGCCCGCGCATATAGGCAAGCGGGGCAACTTCAATCGCGCCGCGTTCATAGAGCGCCTTGTAGCTTTCAAGGCCAAGAAACTCCTGCAACGCATCGTAGAGCGGACGCAAGTAAGGATCAACTTTGCTCTGTAAGTCTCCGGGCAGAAACCCCAGCTTCTCTCCCGCCTCCACCGCCGGTCTTGTCAGGATAATTCGTTCAACCTCTTTGTTTTTAAACGCCTGCACAGCCATTGCAACCGCAAGATAAGTTTTACCTGTTCCTGCAGGGCCGATGCCGAAAACGAGTTCATATTCCTTTAACGCCTGTACATACCGTTTTTGACCAAGTGTCTTACATTTAATCTGACGGCCTCTGTTGGTTATGGCAATCACGTCGCCCATGATCTTTTCAATCATGTCGGCGTTGCCTTCTTTAGCAAGATCTACCGCATAACGAATACGACTGCGGTTAATTTTATCTCCGCGTCGCTGCATTTCCAGCATCTTTTCGATGACTACGAATGCAAGATTTGCGCCCTCAGCTTCGCCCGTTATGCGAATTCCGTGTTCTTCCGCGCTGATGTGCGCTCCGGTTTCGTCTTCCAGTACGCCGATGTTCTCATCGAACACGCCGAACAACCCTAAAAGTTCGTCCACGTTTTCCAGTGGAATTGAAAGCATAACCCGCTCTGATTCTTGTGTCAAGCAGCGCTCTCCTTTGTTGATGAAATGTTTCCAAACGAACACGCTTCCCGCGTATCTTTGCTGTTTTTTTTGCAAAAAACGGCGTTTCGCTTACTCGCGATTATAACACATGCACATAGAAAATACCACGTAACGCACATTGTCCAAAGATTCGTTTTCGTAATTTTTTTATGATGCATTCATTTTGTAAAACAATCAAAAAACCCGCCGTACTTCGGCGGGTTTTTATGAATCACATTTATTCCTCTACTTGGGTCACAGCGCTAACGTCTTCCTTTGGATACTTTGCGCCCCAGCGGTCCATAAAGAACGTTGCAACAAAACCGCCGATAACGGCAACGACGCAGAAAATTGCTTCCCATGCGCTAGCAAAGGACAGCGGGATAATCGGAATTGTAGACGCAATGACAAAGCCAATGACACAGTAAAATGCGATACCGTAGTATTTTTCAAACAAATGATTCACCAGTCTTGCAAGCAGAATAACCGTTCCAATGATACCAATGGCAAACGGTAAAAGCACATGCCAATCCAGCGCCGCAATTCCTTCCGACATGGGTTGATATAACCCAAGGAAGATGAGCGTGGATGACGAGCTCATGCCCGGTACGATCAAGCTGATTCCCCAAAGCACACCGCAGAAAATGTACCAGCCGAAGGTAGGCGTTACCGTTGTAGATGTGCTGAATTTCAGCGTGTAGAAAAACGCGAGCAGCGCAATCGTGCTAATAACTAGCGCAACCCACATACCCTTTGACGTCCCATTTTTTGCGCCTTCTTTAAAGAGCGAAGGAAATGTGCCGAGGATTAAGCCGACAAACAGACTGATCATTAACGCTGCATTGAGCAGCAGCAGTTTCGCAATGATTCCGGCGAGTCCGAGAAATCCGGCCGCCCAACCGATTGCGACCGGTATAAACATTTTCCAGTAAAGTTTCAGGTTTTTTCCGGGCTTTGCGAGAACCGCCATCATCGGTTGATAAATACCGAACGCGACGCCAAGCACGCCGCCGGAAATACCGGGAAGAATTGCACCCGCGCCAATAATTGCGCCTTGAATCACCCGTACAATAAACAGACGAACGGCGGATAGTCCAGGTTTGCTGATTTGTTCCATGCTAAATTACCATCATTTCATACTTTATTCTCTATATTACTTTTTATTGTTAACATATGTTTATGATATTATCATGACAATCAAATGAAAATATCCGAAATCAGTATACATGATTCATGTCAAATATGGCAACTTGCACGATTTTTTGTTTAAAAAAACGCCAAACGATCTATGTTTATCGATATCTTGCGCGTGCGCGATTACATATGATATAATGCTTTGATTTAGAAAATGGGGAGATTTGGATTTGTTTACTGCAAACGGATATTATTCTCAACTCCACGGTAATTACCTGTTCTATGAAGTCGGCAAACGCGCCTCTGCATTTGCCAAAGCGAACCCCGATGCCAAAATTATACGTATGGGAATCGGCGACGTAACGCGTCCGCTCGTTCCTGCAGTTATCGAAGCGTTGCACAAAGCGGTGGACGATATGTCTCACGCAGAAACGTTTCATGGCTACGGTCCTGACTTTGGCTATGAGTTCTTGCGAGAAGCAATTCAACGGCGAGACTATACTGCCCGCGGTGTCTCAATCGATATCGACGAGATCTTCGTTTCCGACGGCGCGAAATGCGACGTTGGCAATATTCAGGAGATCTTTTCGCAGTCCTGCGTAGTCGCCGTTACCGATCCGGTTTATCCCGTTTATGTCGACACAAACGTCATGAGCGGACGCGGCGGTAACTTTGACGAAAACAAAGGCGGATACGAGAAGATCGTTTATATGCCCGGTTCCGAAGAAAACGGTTTTGTTGCCGCTCTTCCGACGGAGCATGTCGATGTTATGTACCTCTGCTTCCCGAATAATCCAACCGGCGTTACGCTCACAAAAGAGCAGTTAAAGACCTATGTCGATTATGCCCGTGCAAACGGAACGCTGATTCTCTACGACTCCGCATATGAATCGTATATTTCGGAGCCGAATATTCCGCACAGTATTTATGAAGTGGAAGGCGCAAAAGAATGTGCCATCGAATTCCGCTCCATGTCCAAAACAGCCGGCTTTACCGGCACGCGCTGCGCATATACCGTTGTTCCCAAGGCGCTTGTCTACAAAGATAGTTTCGGCAACGAAGTACACCTGCGCGACCTCTGGGCGCGCCGTGTTTCAACCAAGTTCAACGGCGTATCCTATATCACGCAACGCGGTGCGGAAGCCGCATATAGTCCGGATGGCAACAAGCAAATTTTAGATGTTGTCGCGGATTACATGGAAAACGCACGCATTATTCGCGAAGGTTTGCAGAAGGCCGGTTATACCGTATTCGGCGGTGTCAACGCCCCTTATATTTGGCTGAAGGTTCCGCACGGCGACAGCTGGAAATTCTTTGACGAATTGCTCAAGAATTATCACATCATTGGCACGCCTGGCGAAGGCTTTGGCGCATCCGGCGAAGGATATTTCCGCATGACCGCTTTTGCTTCGCGCGAAAACACAATTGAAGCAATGCAACGGATTCAAAGAGGATCTCTATGACAAAAATCATCGCATTCGAAGGAATTGACGGAACGGGCAAGACCGTTCAGCTGCAGCAATTGCGCGAGCGGCTGACGGCGCATGGCCTGTCTGTTCAAACTCTTTCGTTTCCGATGTATGAAACCTTTTTTGGCGCTGAGGTCGGTCGCCTGCTCTCCGGCAGCGGCGGCGTCCGCGCAAATGAAGTTGATCAAAGAAGTATGGCTCTTTGGTATGCACTGGATCGGTTCGAAGCATTCCAGTCTTATTCGTATCAGGATGCGGACGTGTTGTTGATCAATCGTTATGTGCTGAGCAACGCGGTTTACCAGTCCGTTCGCGAACGCGATCTCGGAAATCCCGACTTGCTCGATTTTGTTTTGGAACTTGAGTACGAACACTTCAAAATTCCCAAAGCAGATATCCACATTGTTTTGGATATGAATCCGGAAAACGCATCCGAAAACGTCAGCAAAAAAGGATTTCGTGATTACGTAGGCGATCAGCCGGATATCTATGAAGCTCTGCCGGATATTCAAAAGCGTGCAAGAGGTAAGTATATGGAATACGCAGCGAGAATGCCCGGAATACGGATCATCCCCTGCATGGAACAAAACCGGCTGAAAAGCATCGCGGATATCGGTAAACTGATCGATGCAGAATTAAAGGAGCTTCTCGAGTTATAACAGTTCAAATGCATCCGAGGAGAGAAGGATGCTTGAAGATATCATTTAGGAGGTATTAGAATATGCGCAAAATTGGTATTTTGACAGGCGGCGGCGATTGCCCGGGTCTTAACGCGGTTATTCGTGGCGTCGTGGAAGAGTGTGCCGCATCCGGCATCGAAGTTTACGGGTTTTCCGCAGGCTGGCGCGGCGCGCTGACCGGTGAAGGCCGTTGGCTCACCCTTAAGGATGTGGAGGGACTGCAGACAAAGGGCGGCACGATTCTGGAAAGCAGCCGCACCAACGTCATGAAGGAAGAAAACGGCCCCGAGCGCGTTCGTAAAACGCTCGAAAGCCTCGGCCTCGAAGGCATGGTTGCTATCGGCGGCGATGACACGCTGGGCGTTGCCAACAAGCTCACCAAAATGGGCATGAAAATGATCGGCGTGCCGAAGACCATCGACAACGATCTTTCTTGCACGGATTACACCTTTGGTTTTGACACTGCGAGCAATATCGCGATGGAATGCATCGATCGTCTTCATACGACCGCCGCTTCCCACGCGCGCTGCATCGTTGTGGAGTGCATGGGTCGTCACACTGGTTGGATTGCTGTTCAGGCAGGTCTTGCCGCGGACGCAAACCTGATTCTGATTCCGGAATTCCCGAAGACGTTCGATGAGATTATGCAGGTCATTCGCTCGCGCTACATCAAAGGACAGCGTCACACGATTATCGCCGTAGCAGAAGGTTTCGAGCTTAAAGGTGAATCGGAAGAAAACGTCGGTCTCGACGCATTCGGCAACAAACTGCTTCTTGAAAAAGAAATTGCAAAAACGCTTGCGGAGCGCATCGAAAAAGCTATGCGTGCTGATGCATCGCTCGACGAAAAACGTAAGTTCTTTGAATGCCGCTCGGTCGTTCTCGGCCACATCCAGCGCGGCGGTTCCCCCTCCTGCTTCGACCGTGTGCTCGGCACGCGCCTTGGCTTCAAGGCCGGCGAACTGGTTGTTGAAGAACAGTACGGCAACATGGTTGCGCTGCAGGGAACTTCCATCGTGACCGCTGATCTTGACAAAGCGGTATCCGAACGGAAAGAAGTTGATCTCGACTTCTACAAGTCGGTTTCCATTTTGTTCAAATAAGTTTGAACTTGCAAAAATGAGCTGGGATTTTCCCAGCTCTTTTTTATGCGATCAATCTTTTGTGAGCGAATCCGATATTACTTTTCGGCCTTTTGCGCTGAACCCGTATTCTCTATTCTGGAGTTCGTAAATCAATAGTCCGGTTTGATGTCTTGGAACTTCAGCGCAAACTACCCCGTCGTTAATTGCAATTGTTGGCGCGGTTTGCCATTTATTGCAGTTGTTGACAGACACAATCGAACAAACATTTTCCACCGCTCGCGTCAGAAGATGTGCTTTGATCAAGTCGTAACGCTCTTTATAATCCTCATCGCTTGTATCGGAAAACAATACAATACCCAAATCTACGTTATCTTTGTACAATTCTCTGAAATACTCTGGAAACCGTACTTCATAGCAAATTCTGACGCCAATATGATATCCATCTACATCAAAGCATTTGGAGTTATTTCCCCCGGGTGAAAAATTATCTAAGTCCCAACCCCACAATGCGCGCTTTCGATAGTTCGAAATGTCTTCATCGTTAGGAGATAAAGTATTAGCACTGCTATAAAATTTCCCGTTTTGATGTTCAGCCGTTCCAAAAATGAGGAATATCCCGTTTTCTGTAGATAATTTTCTCAAATGCGCAATGCTGCTTTCTACTTTATCAAAATCAACGTTTTTAACTGAAGGAATATCTTTGGGCGGATATCCAGTTAACGCACATTCCGGAAACACCAGTAACCGAACGTCCTGTTCGGCTGCGCATTTGATTCCGGTTTTGATATGTTCCAAATTCTGGTCGATATCACCAGACGTCGGAAACTGATAAGCACCAACTTTTAACATTCATTCATCCGATTCTTTATTTATTATTTATTTCATTGTTTAGTACGCGCTTAAACTGCGTTTCAAACAATTCTCGATATACACCGTTCTCTTTTAACAACTGCTCATGCTTTCCCTGTTCGCTGATAACTCCGTCTTTTAGGACAAGAATCCAATCGGCAGACAGCACCGTAGTGAGCCGATGCGCGATCACAACGCTCGTTTTGCCGCGCATGACAACATCCAGCGCATTCTGAATCGCGTTTTCAGAGATGGAGTCGAGCGAGCTGGTTGCCTCGTCTAGAATCAGTATGGTCGGGTCTTTTAACGCAACGCGTGCGATGGAAATGCGTTGTTTTTCTCCGCCAGACAATTTTAATCCCCGGTTTCCAACCAGCGTATCATATCCCGATTCCTGTGATGATATAAAATCATGAATATTCGCAATTTTGCAAGCTGATTCCAACTCTGCTTGCGTAGCATCCGGTTTTGCATACAGCAGATTCTCACGAATCGTGCCATTAAAGAGATATGCATCCTGTGTGACTACGCCAATGTTTTTACGAAGGTACATCAAATCAAAGTCTCGAATATCAGTTCCGTTGATGCTGATATTGCCTGAATCAACATCATATAGTCGCAGCATCAGGTTGACTATTGTTGATTTGCCTGCACCGGATGGACCGACAATAGCATACATATTGCCGGAAGGAATAAAGAAATTGATATCCTTTAAAATCGGTTCTTTCTGTTCATATGTGAACGTAACGTTCTGAAACTCGATGTTTGTTTGCGAAAGATCGGGGCTCACCGCGTCCGGTTTGCTTTTGATCGTGACTTCCTTGTCATAATAATCAAAGATGCGCGAGAAAAGCGCAAGTGACCTTGTGAAATCTACGCTGATGTTGAGCAACGAATTGACCGGCCCATAGAGTCGATTGACAAGCGCAATCATAGCGGTGATTGTACCAATGGTGAGCGTTGCATCGTGGTTAGAAATAATCAGTAATCCGCCGGCAAAGTAAATCAATAATGGTCCAAGTTGCGTAAGTGTGCCAATTACCATGACAAACCACTTTCCGCTTCGTTGTTCTTTCAGTGTCAGTCTTGTCACGCGGTCGTTCACGCTTACAAACCGCTCATACTCCGATTTCTCACGCGTAAAGAGTTTCATCAGCATGGAACCAGATACACTTAATGTTTCCGAAACAAGCTGATTTAATTGGTCTCGCTCCCCCTGTGCATCCGTTAACAGTTTCCAGCGCGTTCTTCCAACCGTGCGTGCCGGAATTATTGTCATCGGAATAATTGCGATGCCGATCAACGCCATTTTCCAGTTCAGCGAAAACAACGCAACCAACGTTGCAATAATGGTTGCCAGATTTGAAACCGATGTCGTCAGCGTATTGGTGATTACGTTTCCAACGCCGCTGATGTCGCTCTCCATCCGTGTTAATATGTCGCCTTGTTTTTCGGAAGTGTAAAACGAATGCGGCATCTGTTGCAAATGCGCATACATCTGGTTTTTCATGTCGAAAATAATACGCTGCGATATAAACGAATTGATATAGCTTTGCAGTACCCCGATTGCCTGCGATCCAACAAGCGTAATCAGCGCGAGAATTAAAAGTTTGATCAGCAACGTCATATTTTTGCCAACCAACGCTTCGTCTACGATTTTTCCCGTAATCAAAGATGGAAACAGACCGATCACAGCACTGATCAGAATTGCTGCAAATACAAAAGCAAACTGAATGCGATATGGCTTTAAGTACGACAAAATACGAAACAGCAACTGCTTGCTTAGTTTCGGACGATTCTTTTTCTCTTCTTCGGTCAGATAACTGCGCGGTCCTCCGCCAAACCCTCTGCCAGCGCCCATCACTATACTCTCTTTATTCGATTTATATTAGTTGCCCTGCAGTCGTTTAACCCGCGCTGCAACAGCCTTGCCTGTCGGCGTGGTTGCAAGGCCTCCCCGGGCCGTTTCTTTATACTCAACGCGAATGTCCTTGCCAACGGCGTACATCGCAGCGACAACTTCGTCAAACGGAATTAAACTCGTAATCCCAGCCAGCGCCATATCCGCGCAAAGCATCGCATTCACCGCGCCAAGCGCGTTTCGCTTGATGCAAGGGCATTCCACGAGACCCGCAACAGGATCGCAAATCAGCCCCATCACGTTTTTCATCGCCATTGCCGCCGCATCCAGTGCCTGCACCGGCGCTCCGCCGCTGATCTCAACCAACGCTGCCGCTGTCATGCAAGCCGCAACACCCGTTTCCGCCTGGCAACCACCGCCCGCGCCGGATATTGTCGCATTTTTTGCAAAGATCAACCCGATTGCGCCGGCGGTAAACAATCCTTCAATCAGCGTTTCATCCGACCATCCGCGCTGCCTGCCGCTTTCGATGAGCGCACCGGCAAGAATTCCGCTCGCTCCCGCTGTTGGTGCGGCTACAATTCGCCCCATAGACGAGTTGACCTCGACCACAGCCATCGAAGAAGCGGCAGCTCTGCATGCCGTATAGCCTGAAAACGGATTGTGTTTGCCGTATTTGAAGAGTTTCATCGCCTCCCCGCCGGAAAGTCCACTTACGGATTCTACTTTTCCGGCAAGTCCGCGTTCAACAGAAGCGCGCATTACATCGAGGTTTTTTTGCATTTCTTCGATGATATCCGCGCGTGATTTTTCACTTATTTTTACTTCCCGCCGAATCATCGCTTCATAGATCGGTATATCGTTTTCCAGACAATAGCGGCGTAAGGATTCTCCGTTTTCAAATGCATCAGTCAGCAACATAAAAATCTCCCTCCTTACACTGCAAAAAGCTTGTTGATGCCATGGCAAAGCCGCAAAATCATTGCCTGCATTTCCTGCGTTACCGGTTGATCGGTTTCTATCGTCATATATGCGTCTTCGCCCCTGCCATGACGAAACACACGCATAAACGCGATGTTCACATTCATTTGCGCAAGAACATGCGAAACTTCCGCGATTACGCCTGGTTTATCGTCGTGCTGAATAATTAATGTCGGATACTCACCGGAGAATTCAACCGCAAGGCCGTTGATCTCCGTAATCCGGATATTCCCGCCGCCGACCGATTCGCCAAGAACATCTGTAACGTGTCCGTCCGCGCCGGTAATAACGATTCGCGCAGTATTCGGGTGCGAAGCCGTTTCATCAGAGAATTCAACTGAAACCGGAATGCCCTGTTCGCGCGCAACCGTAAATGCTTCTTTGATGCGCGGGTCATCCGGATCCATGCCGAGTACGCCCGCGACAAGCGCTTTGTCTGTTCCGTGTCCGCGTCCTGTTTCGGCAAATGAGCCGTAGAGTGTAAACACCGCTTCAGCAACGTCTTCTTCCGCAATTTTTCGCGCAATGTGCGCAAGTCGCACTGCCCCAGCGGTATGCGAACTGGAAGGCCCTGTCATGCGCGGGCCAATGATGTCAAATACAGAAAAATCTTCCATACGTTTTTCTCCAAATAACAGATTTTGTAAGGAGACCAAAGATGATTTTAAAAATGAAATAGTCGGCGAGGGATATCCCACGCCGACCGAGAGAATTGCCGCGCACCCGATCTTTGACAAACACGCCTCCGGGCGACGCTCCGACAGGTTGCTCCTTTCAGGCTGCTCCGCGGCACATCGCATATTCCGCTGAATGCTGCTTCCGTCAGGACCTGACATGGTTCACGGCCTGCGATTGCACGGGACCCGACGCTCAACGCTCCTTATCGGGATCTGACCCCACAGGCGCTTGCCGGGGAACGGGATTTCTACCCTGCTATAGCGGATTGCAGGTACAGGGCACCG
>QKAN01000242.1 GCA_003246365.1 Clostridia bacterium | reverse complement strand
GAAATGAACTGGTGCTGCGGTGGCGGCGGCGGTCTGGTTGCGATGGGCGAACTGGAATTCAGGATGAAATCTTCCCGCGTCAAAGCCGATCAGGTGAAAGCTTCCGGCGCAGGCAGAATCTGCACGATCTGCGAAAACTGCCAAACGCAGCTTACGGATCTGAGCGAGCATTATGAGCTGGGTGTGCAGGTGGATTCTCTGGCTAACCTTGTTGCGCACGCGCTCATTCAGGAATAAACTTCGTACTAAGAAAGCAACAAAAGGAGCACCATAACAGGTGCTCTTTTTTGTTTGCGATGAGCAGCAAGCCGTAACATGGTTCCGTTTACTGGTAATTATTTATATAAGACTTTGGTTTGACAACACGATGTTTTATTTCACTCAAATCACGTTATAATAATAAAGAGGTGATGATTGTTGAACGCGTTTACCGATATGAGAAGGCGATATTTCGAAAGTCATTCGAATGAGTCTTTCGCAGAGTACTACCTGACGCATCGCTGCTATGTCAGCGAGCAGGATGATATTGCGCGCAATCAGTTGAAAGAGAAAATCGCCGCAATACGTGTTTTATATGAAAAGAACACTGTCGAAGCGGATGACATCCTCCATCTCCTCTCAGAATTGGGCGGTCATCCATATCTGGATCGATACATGGTCGAGCTGATTATCCGAAACAAAGAACTTCTCCTGAAAGAACGCGTACAAAACGAACTACAATCGATACTTCGTGTAGCAAATATCACCCCAGCGAAGATGGCGCATCTCATCGATATCTGTCTGGAATGCGATCTGCCGCTGCTAAGCGAGGATGCATTCCGCGCGGCTTTGAACTCCTACAAACTCGATTACTATGTCGTTTCCGTGCTGGTTGAATATGCCCTTCATTTCGCGATTAGAGAACCCGCCGATTTGCTGCGCGACTTGCTATGTCAGTCGATTCCGGAAAATATCAAACTTCAGATCATCGACTATCTGATCGAGGTTAACTTTGACCCGGCTGAAATCAATCGATGGCTGAAAGATCATGACGAGAAAGGTCAAATGTGCAATCTGCTCCATGACTATCTGCGTTTTCGGCACGAGGAACTGATAAACGAAGATTGCGGAATCGTCGTGATACAAACCATGTTCTACGGCGATCCGGAATTCAGCGGCAGAGGTCAAAACGGTGGATTGGGTACGCTCCTCAAAACGCTTGGCAATTATCTATCCAGACATCGGCAAGTTTCTCAGGTTATCACGCTTACGATCCAGCAAGACTGGAATGAGCATACGCCGTTCTTCAACCGATATGACAGCAGGCATCTGCTTGTTCGCCTGCCCATTTACATCAGCAGTGAAGATAGAAATGCATTCGTGAAACGGGAGCTGGCGATCAAGCGCGCGGTTGCGCGATTCTTGTCCCTGCGGCAGATTCAGCCCGATCTGATACATATACGGTTCCTCGATAACGCCTCAAAAGCCATGGCGGCGCTGTCGAAAGAGATCGATGCAAAGCTGGTATTCACGTTAACGCCGGATCCGCACCGCAACATGGCAGACGCAAACGGCGAAATCCTTTGTTTCCGAGTAGACGAAACGCTGGAGAAGCTGAACAAGATTACCATCGGAGACGAGCTGCTCGCCATGACCGACGGCATCGTCGGCATCGGTGGCGATTCCGTCCGACAGGAGCTCGAGCTCTACTTCCCACAGCTGAAACAAACCGGTACTCCGGTCGATATTAGCATGATCGGCGAGGGTATCGACACAGAAATCGACACGCAGCCGTTTGATCTATGGCAGTTTCTTGAAGACCACACAATGGGTTATTCGATCGGCCCTTCCCACCGGGATCTGCCAATCATGCTGAATATTGGAAGATTGAACGAGCAAAAGGGACAGCAGCATCTGCTCAGAGCATGGGGTGACTCCCGACTCTGGCAGGATTATAACCTGTTGATTATCGGTGGAAGTAAGCATGGCGAATCCGCGGAAGAAGCCGCAATCGTCGAGTATTTTCAGAAATACATGGCTTCCCGTCCGGAGCTTTTAGGCAGATTTGCGCATATTGAGGCCTTGCCCAATGCGGACGTCAGAAGCATTGAGCGAAGTATCATGGATCATGCGACCGCGCGGATGCCAAACGTTTATGTTTGCTCCAGCGTCAAGGAGGAGTTTGGGATTTCCATCCTGGAAGCCATGTCGGAAGGATTCCTGATCTTTGCACCCATCATAGGCGGCGTGAAAACGTATCTAATCGATGGTCAAAACGGGTTCCTGATCGACACAAAAGATGCTTTGTCCATTCAACAGGGTATCGAATCGGTGCTTTACTATTCAAGCCTGCAGCCAAACAATTTTCAAGAGATCATGCAGCGCGGCAAACGTACAGTTCTGGATCAATTCTCGATGGACGAGATTGCGAAGAATTTCGCGAAACTATACCTCGGGTTAAGCGCGGACGATGGCCTCATGTGCGTCATGGATTGATTTTATTCTTGTTCATCTGCCCAACCAATCATTCATTTATCTACAGCGCAGATGCAATGATCTTCACTCCGTATGGAACGAGCGAGACTGCCATCATAATGGAAGCACCCAGATTTATAATTTCTGCGCCATCAGGTGTAGCAATAAACAACGTACCGATTAAAAACAAAATACTCTGCCAGGGAGAAAGAGTTTGGGTCTTGAGTAAGGCTATAGCTTGAATGCCAAATCCGATGGGTAGAAAAACAATTCCCCAAAGCAGTTTCAACCAGCCTTTTCTTGTAAACAATGTCATTACACCCGGCATAATTTGATCAAAAGTTTTTTCTGGCAACGTGTCAA
>QKAN01000167.1 GCA_003246365.1 Clostridia bacterium | reverse complement strand
GACATGACAAAACAATCTTGATGGTCGGACGATTGGTATGGTTCTACTGCGGAAGCGAGCAAGACCGCGCCAATGATAGTTGCGTTGATCAGAGCATTCTCGGTTTTAAAGCGGTTGTTCGGCAGTGCCTTTCCGCAATGCACCTGAACATCCGGCTCAAACGCGCGAAACTTCGTCAGGATCAAGTCCAAACTCCTTGTGCGTGGGAGTGTTATATACTGGAACCGTGGTGAAGCATATGCGCTCAAATCAAAGTCGTCCGGGCAATAGAGCCGTACGGGGATTTCTTCGGAGAGTCTCTTTAAAGCGGGTAGAACGCATTGCTGAAGCATATCTGCGCGGAAATTGCCGCCCAAAAACGCAACAGAAAAATAGGGTTTCTGTTCTTTCGGGAGATCCAGAACCATTGCTGCATCAATTGCAGGTTCCAATAATAGCAGGTGCTGGTGTAAATTTTTGGATTGATAGTATTGAAGTAACGCTTTGCTTGAGAGAATCACGCCATTGTAAGGCTCCAGCTTCTCGCGGGAATTCGCCTTCGCAAATGCGCGGAATAACACGTCGTCAGGCGCTTGTTCCGCCAAAGCGTGGAAGTTATCGTCCGTATAATAATATACTGGAATAGATAAACTCTTGATTAAATCCAGGTGCCTTTGCGCAAAAACATTGTCTCTGGAGATGATGACGGCATCCGCAAGCGCTAAGTCGGCTTCGTACAGGTTAATGTGCGAAGCAAACCGCACTGTAATGTTTTGGCTTCGAACTCTATCAAAGGAAACGATGCTGGCAGATGGTTCATTGATTAGAACCAGAACATGCCGATGACTCGGATTCACTGGTGGAAGTTCACGCGAATGATACCATTCTTTGCCGCTCATATACTGATCGTAATTCTTTTGGCAGAAGACATAGTGATTGCTGCGCGCACCAAATGACTCCGTAATACGATACTCGGCAAAATTTGCGGGTCTTAGGAGCGCGTTGCGCGACTGCGCCATATGCTCGGCAGAAAACCATGCGTCGATAAGCCCTGAAGTATCAAAGCTCGGACTCTCTGTCGGTACAAACGTTTTACCGAAGGAAACGTAAGTTTGTACAAAGTCATAGCTCCGTGCGATTCGAATCCACAGATCCCAATTGCAATTTTGAATCATGGATAGATGCGGATCAAATAATCCGATATCTTCTATCACATCTCGATGCAGAACGACGGTTCCGTTTGCAATAGGATTGCTTAGGATGACATCTTGAATACCGGTTGTTCCCATTCGCTGGTCGCTGGTGCAATTGGAAAGAAATCCGTCAAACACGCCATAAGATGCTTTGATGTTGTTTTCTTCTAAAAGGGCATACGTCTGTTCAAGTGTGTGGATGTCCCACTCGTTGTTATCAAATAGAAACGCGATGTATGTGCCGCGTGCGCGCAGATACGCTTCATACTCGCTGATTGCAGGCAGTCCGACATTATAACTGTGCCGGATACAGCTAACCCTGCCATCAAGTTCCATGAAGTGCTTGATTCGATCAAACGTTCCGTCAAGCGAACAATCATCCACGATGATCAGCTCAAAATCAGAGAAGGTTTGGTTGAGAACAGAAGCAACTGCATTCTCGAACAAACCGCTCGTAGAGCGCTGAAACGTAGGGAGTAACACAGATACCTTTGGGGGCTCATTATTATATGAACGACCGGGCATCCAAACCGAACTATCTTTGATGATTTCCTTGACCTTCAAAGTAAACCTCTTGTGTCTTTAGTTATCGTTCTAGTGCAAGCTCCGGATTGCCGGGGTTGAGTCGCATGGCGGTCTGGTAGGCGGAGATGACCTGATCCACGTCACCTTGCAGGATGATACGTCCGCCGGACATCCAGATGCACCGGTTGCAAAACGCCTTGATTTGCTCCATGGAGTGCGAGACGAAGACCAGAATATCGACTTGATCGACCATCTCACGCATCCGCTGATTTGCCTTTTCGATGAAGCCGGCGTCACCTGCTGCGACCACCTCGTCCAGCAGCAGAATCTCCGGCGAGATCGCGGTGGAGATCGAGAAAGCAAGGCGCAGGAACATTCCGCTGGAATAGTACTTTAGCGGACGTTTGAGATGTTCGCCAAGACCGGAGAATTCCGCGATCTCGGCCGTTTTTGCTTCCGCTTCTTTGGGTGTGAGCCCGAGCATCAACGAGCGGAGCTTGATGTTCTGGTAGCCGCTTGCTTCCATCTCAAACCCGGTTGCAAGCTCAAACAAACAGGTCGGTACGCCTGTGAGCTGAACCGTGCCGTTTGTCGGCGCATAGATGCCGGCGATTGTCTTGAGCAATGTGCTTTTACCCGCGCCGTTGTGGCCGATGACGCCGAGGCGGTCTCCGGTATTGAGCGACAGATGAATGTCTTTCAGCGCGTGTACTGTTTTAATCTCTGCATCGTGGACGCGCTTTCCAACCAGCGCATCTTTGATAGATCCCGCAGGTCGAAAAACAAACTCCAGATTTACGTTTTCGATCAATATACTCGACATGAGAACCTCACAGTTTAAAGACGATATGCTTGCGCGTCTTCTGAACCAGTAAGATGGCAAGACATAGCAAACCGACCGATAACACCGCGGCAACGAGCCACGTGAAAGGATCCGGACGATTGCCCAGCAGCGAATCGCGCACAATTTGCAGGAAATAGTAGAAAGGATTGAATTTATAGATCAACTCAAAATTTGCGCCTCGCTGCGCAATGATTTCAGGGGTGAAGATGATCGGGGTTACGTAAAAAAACGCCTGCAGCAGCAGCGTTTGCAACGGCGCATAGTCTCGAATATATGTTTG
>QKAN01000096.1 GCA_003246365.1 Clostridia bacterium | reverse complement strand
ATGCTTGGCTATGAATCGAGTGAGGTTTTAGGCAGGAACATCATCGAATTCATCTGCCCCGAGGACAGGGCGGCTGTTGCCGAAAGCATGGCGCAGAACTCCGGGCGGCTACTCGAAATCAGCCTGATTAAGAAAGACGGAACCATATTTTATGCGGAAGTCGAAGGAAAATCGATGGGGACTGCCGGTTCAAAGCTGAGAATGGCGGCGATTCGCGATATCACCAAGCGCAAGCAAACGGAAGAAGCGCTGAAGGATCGGGAAATCCAAATGCGCTCCATCACGGATTCTGCTTACGACGCGATTATGATGCTGGATCCTGCTGATAGAATTTCCTATTGGAATCTTGCTGCAGCAAGAATATTCGGCTACACAAGCGAAGAAGCGATCGGCAAAAATCCGAAGGATTTGTTAGTCCCACGATTCCACAATGATGTGCCGCTACAAGAGTTCCCGAAACCTCACTTCGGGGAAAAGGGTACTGTTCTTGGCGAAACATTTGAACTGGATATGGTCAGAAAAGATCAGACAATCGTGCCGGTGCAATTATCTCTCTCCGCGGTGGAAATGAGCAACGGCTGGCACTCGATTGGAATTTTACGCGATATTACGCAGCAAAAGAAGAACGAAGAAGAACTGATCAACGCAAAGACGGTTGCGGAGGAGGCCACGCACGCAAAGAGCGAGTTCCTTGCGAACATGAGCCATGAAATCCGTACACCGATGAATGCCGTGATCGGATTTTCGGAGCTGTTGAAAAAGACCGAAATGACGGTAAAACAGCGCGATTATATCAACAAAATCGATGCATCCGCGAAATCTCTGCTTGGAATCATCAATGACATTCTGGACTTCTCGAAGATGGAAGCCGGAAAACTGGAGCTGGAGACTGTAGATTTCCGCCTCGATGACGTGATCAACAACATCATCAGCATGAACTCCAACAAAGCGTCGGAAAAGAACATTGAGCTGATCAACAACATCGAAAGCGATGTTCCTTACTGCCTGGTTGGCGATCCGTTGAGGGTTGGGCAGGTTCTCCTCAACCTTGTCAACAACGCGGTCAAGTTCACAAGCGAGGGCCATGTTTTGGTAGAGGTTTCGCTTGTTGAGCAAAGCGATCTATCCTGCCGCGTCAAATTCTCGGTTTCTGATACGGGAATCGGATTGACAAAAGAACAGAAGGATAAGCTGTTTTCTGCGTTTTCACAGGCGGATACATCCGTGACGAGACGATTTGGCGGCACCGGACTGGGACTGACCATCTCCAAACGTCTGGTCGAGATGATGAAGGGAAGTATTTCTGTAGAGAGTGAATTCGGGGTTGGAAGCACGTTCTCCTTCGAAATCGGGTTTTTAAAACAGAGTGGTGAGAAAGCAAACCAACCGGTTCATAAGAAGAGCCTGCGCAATTTGAAAGTTTTAATCGCGGACGATAATGAGGTTTCCAGAGAGATCCTGAAGGAGCAGATCGAAGCCTTTGGCGTCGACGCCGTTACGGTTGCTTCGGGAAAAGCGGCAATAGACGCGGTAAAGGCCCAATCCGAGCAAAAACCGTTCGATCTCGTGATCATGGATTGGAGAATGCCCGAGATGGACGGCATTGAGGCCGCGGGGATCATCCTCAATGATAAAACCAACAGCCATATACCGATGGCAATCATGGTTTCAGCATTTGGCAGAGAGGAAGTCGCACGAAAGGCGGAGAAGATCGGCATCCAGAACTTCCTGATGAAGCCGATCAATCAATCCCTCCTGTTTGATACGATTGTCAACATGTTCGAAATGGACAAGACCGGGATGACGATTCAAAGCAGCGCTTGCCCGATCAATGGCACGGAGGAATATCGAGTTGACGGCGTGCATATCCTTCTGGTAGAAGACAACGTGATCAATCAGGAAGTCGCCACGGAGATATTGGGCAGCGCGGGTGCGGTGGTGGAAATCGCCAACAACGGTCAGGAGGCAATTGATGCAATAGCTTTAAAACCATACGATTTGGTGTTGATGGATTTGCAGATGCCTGTCATGGGTGGATACGAGGCAACGAAATTCATCCGCGCTGACCGCAAAAACCAGAAACTCCCCATCATTGCTATGACGGCCCATGCGATGCAGGGCGTTGAAGCGGAATGTAAAGCGGCGGGGATGAATGATTATGTCAGTAAGCCCATAGACCCGCAAAACCTCTTCTCCACGATTCTAAAGTGGGTCAAACCAAAACCCGCCGCAAGCGGAGCAGCAGGGGGAACGCCTCAAAAAAACAGTGACAATGCAACAGCAGAATCAAAACTTCCGGTTCAGATACCGGGCATTGATATCGACAAAGGTTTGAGTCGCGTTGGAGGGAATACGAAGCTGTATCTAAAGCTTTTGAACGACTATGCGACCGGATACAGATCGTTTATCGACGACATCCGTGCAGCGATTTCGGAACAGAAGCTGGAGGAAGCCAGACGGCTTGCGCACACGCTCAAAGGCGTATCGGGCAATATCTCTGCAAACGAGGTGTTCTCGATATCGGAACTGCTGGAAAAAGCGCTGACGGCGACTCCGCCGGAAGAGTGTAATCAGCTATTGGAGAAATTGAGTATAGCGCTTCATTCGGTGATCGATTCCATTGATGAACTGCGCGAAGATAGTAAAGAAGATGACGCCGGCAAGCAAGGGCTTACAAATGTTGCAGAAATCGAACCGATCTTACAACAAGCAGCGCAGATGATCTGGACGGATGATGTTGATGCGGATCAGGCGATCGCAGATCTGAAACAGGCTTTGGGGACGAGATTTGAATCAGAGATGCGCGAAATCGAGAAAAGCGT
>QKAN01000114.1 GCA_003246365.1 Clostridia bacterium | reverse complement strand
AAAAAGATCGAAAAGAAACAGGCGCAGATCGATGCGTCGACGATGGTTGCTTCCGAGACGGGTTATGTGATTTCGCTCAATGCGCAGGTCGGCATGACGACGAATGCGATCGAACCGCTGCTGACCTTTCGGAAGGCGCATGACGATTTGCAGGTAGTGTTCAATGTAACCATGGAACAAGCATCGTGGTTTGCGTGCGACGATAAGGTTAACATCAAAATTCCGATGCTGAATAAAGCATTGGAAGGGCGAGTGAGCGAAATCCGCGCAGATCAGAACGGAGAAATCAATGTGATTTTGAGTCTTGTCGACCCGCCCAAGGACGTGCTGACCGGTCAGCTTGCTGAGGTGAGTTTTGTCAAGATGACGGACTACTTCCCGACGCTTGTGCCCATCAGCGCGGTGAGAAGCGAAGGCGGTCGAGATTATATCTTCCGTGTGGAAACCGTGGACGGCGGGTTTGGCGACGAGCTGCGGCTTTATAAGATGTATGTCACTGTGACGGACGAGGACGAGACCTATGCTGCGATCGACGCAGAGCTATCCATGATGGATGAGATTGTCACAGAGAGCGATATGGAACTTGCTGGCGGACGCGTCAAGATGATGGATGATTAATATGAAGAAATTGTTTGTATGCGCAATAGCAATCGCTACTTTGATGAGCGGATGCGGCACAGGTGCGGTGGACTTAGATGAACTGGCAACAAATGAGCCAGAGGCGCAAAGCGGCAGCGAAGCACAAGAGGTATCGACAGAGGCAGAGGCGGAGACGGCGGTACCGGATGATGACGAAGCGAGAGAGATTACACTTGAGTTCGTCGGTACCACTCCAGAGTTCTTTGAAAATGCAGCCCAGGAGTTCGAAGAGCAAACGGGCGTCAAGGTGAACTTAACCTATCACGATTACTCCGAAGCGGAGGCAACGATGGAACGGATACACGCAAAACTAATGGCGGGCAAAGGCGCGGATATTTATGCGGGGTTTCCTCTGAACTTTCAAACATTGGGGCAGCAAAATCATTTGTGTGATATGGCGACATGGATCGCGCAAAATGCTGATTTTACAAGCGAGAAGTATTATATGCGCGTGATTGAAGAACACGAGGTCGACAACCATATCTATGGTTTACCGCTATTCTTTTTATGTAATGGGTTGGGTACCAAAGTTGATGTGCCCGAACTCGAAGCGGATAAACAATTGACGTGGGAACAGTTTTTTGACATTACAAAGATCATTAATCGAAACGGTGTTTTATATAGCTTGACTGATTATGAGCTGTTTGAAAGACGCTATAAAGAATCGGCTGGTCGCTATATTGACGAGCAGAATAATACACATGATTTGAATTCAACCGAAATGATCGAGCTGCTCGAACAGTGTAAAAGCTGGGGCGAAGAAAATATATGCATACCGTATAGCCTCTCAGATCAACCAGAAGCGTATGATAGCGCGTTCTTTAAAGAGTATGGTACGGGGATTTTGGCGTTAGCACATGTCTGTGTTGAGCGAAAAGACAATGGTGAACCGGAAATCTATTGGTTTGATATTCCGGCAGACGATGAAGACAACAACAACGCGAACATGATATTTGGTGTGGAAAACGTTTGTATTAATGAAGCGTGCAGTGACAAAGAAACGGCTTGGCAATTTATCAAATTTCTGCTTGGTGAACAGATGCAGGCAAACAACCAATGGGCAACGCCGGTTCTCCGCAGTGTTGCGGAAACCAGCATTGAAAAAGAGATCGAAATGATTGAGCTATATGGATTGGATTTTGACACGCAGCAAATAAAGGACGACATACTCTATATACTCAACAATATTGGCAGGATCACTTCTAGAAGGTCTTCGGTAATTGAAACAATCATCTTAGAAGAGGCGCAACGCTATTTTGCGGACGAAGTCTCTGCGGAGGCAGCCGCACAAAACATGGCAAAAAAAGTGGAGCTATTCTTTAAAGAACAATAAAAAAGGAGGTAAATATAGTGAAAAGGTTTCTATTTATAGTGCTTGGCGTATTGATACTTTTTTGTGGATGCAGCGCAGGTGCGGTGACGGAGGAAGCTGCGGAACTAGCGGCTACCGATGAGAAACCGTCAAAAGCGGATGTGGATGAAAGCGGCGAGCCGGCAGAGCCTGCGGATGCAGCGCAGGAGGGTGAAGCAATCGAAATTACGGTTGAGCTTTGCGATGCATACCCGGATTTCTTCGAGAACGCAGCCAAGAAGTTCGAGGAGCAAACAGGGGTTAAAGTGAATATCATATTCGAGATGTACTCCGATCCTTTTGCGAATGCGGACCGTATTCAAGCAGAATTGATGGCAGGTAAGGGCGCGGATATGTTTGCGGGATACAAGTTGGATGCGGTTGCACTTGGCGAGCAAAAAAGACTGTGTGATCTGCAGCAATGGATATCGCAGGACTCAGGTTTTAATGATGATACTTATGTGATGAATGTCGTTGAGGCGCCGATGTATGAAGGAAAACTATACATGCTTCCGATATTCTTTGGGTGCAGCTCGCTTAGTGCCTCTATCGAAACGCCCGAGCTAGAAGGACAGCAAAACCTATCATGGGCGCAGTTTTTTGAAACAGCCAAGGATGTGAAGCGAAACGGTGTTTTATATGGGTTGTCCGATTATGACATATTTATGAGCCGTTTTCGTGACAGTGCGGCAAGCTTCGTTGATACGAAGGCGAAAAAGCAAACACTGAATACGGACGAAATGATTCGCTTGCTGGAGCAGTGCAAGCAATGGGGCGAAGACGGCTTGTGTATTCCATATGAGAAAGCAAACGATTATGAGATGTACGAAAATGCGTATTTCAGATCAGGCGCCGGCGGAGCAGGTATCTTGTCTTTGTTGAACATATCGTATGATGCGTTGTATGAAGGTGAAGAAAATGCGTATATCTATGACCAACCATCTGATAACACGCAAATCAACAAGGCAAATAAAATATATCCCGACTTTTATGTATGCATTAACGAGGCGAGCGAACACAAGGAAATCGTGTGGCAGTTTATTGAGCTCCTGCTAAGCGAAGAGATACAGGCTACAGGACTCACTGAAATTCCCGTAAACCGGGCGGCGTTGGAGAAAGATATTGATAGCGAGCTGGTATTTGCAATGGAATCGTATAAACTGGAACTTGACCCAGAAGAAACGAAGAGAGAGATTTTCGACACATTTGACACGATGGGAAAAATCAGCAGCGGGATTTCAACTCCGACATTGACAATTGTTATTGAAGAAGCACGACGATACTATGCGGGTGAGGTTTCGGCGGAAGACGCGGCGCAAAGTATGGCGGACAAAGTGGAGCTTTACTTTAAAGAACAATAAGTGAACAGAAGATGATATTGTGTCAGAGATGTGAGTAAGACGTCCAATAGTGACGAGGCTTTATGTTTTGTACATAGCATAAGAAAAAGCCTATAACAAAGAACACGTAATAGTATCTAGCCCATAGTAAACTTAAACCGGTTGCTGCAAAGTAGCCGGTTTTTCTAATCGAAAAAATGCGGATTATAAAGAAAGGACGTGATCGATCATGAGAGAAAGAATAATCGTCAATGTGGACTACAGTAACTTACCGGACGGCGCAAAAGCGCTGTATGGCGCATACGACTTAATCGCTGCATCAATCGGCGTGAATCCAGATGATGTGCAGTCATATGACTGCCGTTTCATGGACGCCAGCCGGAACGGACAGGATACGATCTATGAAAAAGCTGCCGTAGAGGTTAAAGAAACTGCACAGATTACGATGGCGCTTGCCGTGAGCGGAATGAAAGTGGATGATAGCCTGCCGCCAAACACTGTTGCGATTTATCGCCGCGGAATGATACTGAAAGACGGTAACGCTGTCCTAGACGTATATAGCGGCAAAGAATTATCGTTGTTCCTGTCCGGCGATTGCATCATCGGCAGCAAGCGCGATAATTATCACAAGCGTATTTTGGTGCTAAAGCCGGAGCGGTTGAAAGATGAATATCGCGATAGCAAGTATCAGCTATGGCTGCCGTATGCAGATACCTTTGGTTGTGATCCGAACAACCGCGGTAAGGCGATTTATGCCGTCTGCTTGTACGACGGAGAAATCTCAACGGTGAACTGGCGGCGGGATGATTTTCTCGGCATATTAAGACCCGACCGTATCCCTCCGTTTGTATCCGAAAAAGGCTACTACGATATGTTCATGGGCGACCGATCGTTCAAGGATTCGGTGGATAAAACGGTCGACCTTTTTCCGCAGCAACAGCAGCATATGAAAGGAGCGCACGCACATGAACGATAACGTAAATCTAAGCCCGGGAGAAAAGAACCTGCTGACCGAAGTCTTGTACGATGAGCGAAAAGACAGGGTAAAAAACCACCAAGACACCCGTCCTATTGACAATCTCATCGACAAAACGCTCGGCAGAGTAACGCTGCATCGTAAGGATGAGAAAGTCGTGTGCCTGTCGAACGGCGTTGGTATTGAATACATCGCCATAGGCGGTATATTTGAGAGCGAACACGGTAGATTCAAAGTGCAGGATATTGACGGCAGCAAGGTCAAAATCAACGGCAACTGGCACCACAAATCAGAGTTTGAACCGGCAACCGTCACGCAGTTCAAAGGCAACCAACGAGGCATGGGCAGATGAAAAAGCCAAAGAACACGGCATTGACCACGGCATCGTGGTTCTTTTTATATCTGCTCGTTATCTGGCTTGCGGCACTGCTTGCCATGAACTTCGAGCGTGGCATATCGATACTGGAGCTCTTTCCGAAGCTGACCGAGTCGCTTGCTGATCCGTTTCACATTACGTTCAACGAGCATACGCTATCCTTCGTCGCAGTGTTTTCGCTGTTGTACGGAATCGGCGTTGCCGCGTACTATGCTTCCTACAGCAAGCGAAGAATCGGCGAAGAACACGGCTCGGCTTCGTGGGGATTGCCCAAAGCAATCAACAAGCTGTTTTCACAGGATAAGAAGACGGATCGGATATTGACGCAGCACGTTCGCATGGGACTGGACGAGTATAAGCACCGGCGTAATCTCAACACGTTGGTGATCGGCGGATCGGGTGCGGGTAAAACGCGCGGGTATGCGCTGCCGAACATCATGCAGGCGAACAGCTCGTTTATTGTAACGGACGCAAAAGGTGAAATCATCCGCTCGGTCGGTAACCTGCTTGTACGCGAAGGCTACGACATTAAGGTGCTCGACCTGATCAATTTCCATAACTCCGACCGATACAATCCGTTTCGGTATATCAAGGAGGAAAAGGATGTAATCAAGCTGATCAACAATTTGATCCGCAACACCACACCCAAAGGCGCGAGTACGCAAGAGCCGTTTTGGGAAAAGAGTGAAACGGCTTTGCTGCAAGCGCTCATGTTCTATCTGCTGATGGAAGCACCGCGCGAGGAGCAGAGCTTCGGAATGGTCATGACCATGCTCGAATACGCCGGAGCAAGCGAAGAAAATGAACAGTATCTAAGTCCACTCGATCTATTGTTCATGGCGCTGGAAGAAACCAAACCGAACTCGATTGCGCTGAGGCAGTATCAGGTGTTTAAGCAGGCGGCGGGAAAAACAGCGAAAAGCATATTGGTGTCCGTCGCTGTCCGGCTTGCGGCTTTTAACCTTGAGCAGATCCGCGGCATGACGGACGAAGATGATTTGGATATCGCGAGTATCGGTGAGAAAAAAACCGCACTGTTTGCGATTGTGCCGGACAACGATACGTCATTCAACTTCCTCATCGGGCTCTGCTACACGCAAATCTTTCAGACGCTCTACTACGAAGCGGATCACAAGTACAAAGGGCGGCTGCCCGTTCCCGTACATTTCATGCTCGACGAGTTTCCCAACATCTCCATTCCTGAAGCCTGCGATGAATTCGTAGTAATGCATACGAAATACCATGAGGGGTGCTATAAGCTGCGCAATCAATACTTGATCGATCATGCTGACTATCTTATTGCAGTCCATGATATGAGACAAATGCGAAGTGGAACACTGCAAACGATTAGCCTTGCAAAACGAAAGCAAATACCAATAGTGTACATTTGACAAGCTATAATTACGCATAATTACGAAAAGCTTTATACTATCTTTGCTATTAATTCTCATTTTCTGTGTTTGATATGCAACCGATACTTCGATATCGTGTAATGGCTTTTTTATATCCGTTTTGTCTTGGAAAAAACCATATAACAAGTATCTATCAACAAGTTGAAAACGTATGCCCTTATCTTTTGCATTTTCATATACTGTATGGGTATCTTCGCGATCCGCTGGACAAGCATAAACTGATTGTAGATGAAGACGTGCGGAATGTCATTCGAGATGTGTTTACCATGTACTTGGAAAACGCAAGCATGAGCGAAATCGCACGTACGCTTGATCGCCGAGGTGTGTTGCCGCCATCGCAATTGAAGCGCAGTCGGAAAGGACAGGAGCTTAATCCCAATGCGGTTTGGGGATCACAAGCCGTCAGAAGTATTCTGACACAGGAGCTTTTGACGGGTCATATGGTACAGGGTAAAACAATATCTTATTCGCACAAACTGAAAAAACGAATTCCGCTGCCGCGAGAGAAATGGAGCATCGTCAGGAACACGCACAAGGCGATCATAGACGAGGAAACGTTCAATCATGTGCAGTCCCTTCTCCAGAAGGAAACCCGCCCTAAAGCGGATGTGAAGACGAAGACAGCACCTTCGCTGATAGCGGGGTTTGTTGTGTGCGCGGATTGCGGGAAGCAGATGCTGCGCACGAAGACGACCAAGAACGGAAAGGCGCACTACTATTTTCGTTGCCGGACTAACAAACAGCTTGGCAGCAATGCCTGCGCCAGTCACTTGATACCCGAAGACATCATACTGGATGTGTTGCTTGCGAGTATTAACAGTCTGGTGGATGCGTTGGTGGATGTCGAAGCAGCATTGCATCGTAATGCAAGTGATGAAGTAAGGGTAATGAAGAAACGGCTGTGCCTGCAGTTGGAGAAAGCCGTTTCCGAACGTGAGCGCATCGCGAACACAAAAGCGAAGGTGTATCACATGTACATTAACAAACTGGACGAAACGCTTACGAAAGATGCGTATGATAATCTTCGTGAAAATATAGAGAAAATGAACGCGGAGAATGAACAGAAGATTGGAATGCTGAAAAAAGAGCTTGATCGGGTTGAAAACGTGGATGAATATAAGTCTGAGTGGATGCAGGATTTTGGAAGATACCGTGGCATCACAGAACTGACACGTGAAATCATTGCAGATCTTGTCGAAAGAATCGTGATTGGCAAAGATAAGACCATTCATATTGAATTCAAGTTTCGGGATGAGTTGAAGCAATATCTACATTCATAGGCAGAAACGCAACTGAACACCACTCAAAACGACCGGCAGCGATGTCGGTTTTTTTATATCAAATTTACAGGAGGAATCAAATGAACAAACGGTATACCAATGATGATGGGAAAACGAAAACACGGCGGCGCAGAATACTTATTGCGCTGTTGCTTATTGTGTTCGCAGCTGCGGCGTTCCTCGCGCTCAGGAGCTTCGGATACATCGATTTGCCGGAAGAGCCGCAAGCCACAGCCGTCTATCTTGAAGATGACGGCGGCTCGCTCGAAGGCGAAGCGGAGCGCAAAGAAAGAGAGGACATTATGGACGAACTTGAAAAACAGCAGCTCATCGTGACGGATACGTTAAGCTCCAACATCTCATTCCCATCCGGCGAAGTCGGTGCAGTTGGCGAATGGGTGGTCGAAAACGGCGTTGAAAACACCGTCATTCAGCAGGCAGAAGTTTACCTGGACGATGTGCTAATTGCACAATCGACGCCGATCTACCCGAACCAACATATCACTGGTGTGGAGCTGCTTGCAGAGGTTGCACCCGGCGAATATGACGTCATAGCATATCTCAATTACTACGATATCGAAACGAAAGCGTTTCTAAGTAAGGCGGGGTACAACATCCACCTGACAGTCAAATAATCAAGACAGTCATCCGGCAATCCCGGACAAAATAAATCAAACACGGAGGATATTCAATGAAAAAAGTTTTACTTATGACCGCAGCGGTGATGCTGCTCCTGATCGCAACAGCAGTACCCGCACTCGCGGACGATTCGACTACGACGGGTGACGGTGATGTATCGGCAACTGTACCGGTTGAAGGAACGATTGAAGCGCTGACCATCTCGGTTACACATCCAGCGACATTGGCTTATACCATTGATCCGAATGCGGATGAGGCCAATGATTTCATCGCACCTATTATTCCGATCACCAACAACACGAAAGTGCCGGTCAATGTTACAGTGCAGTCTCTTGCATCTTCGGCAGGCGGCACGCTCCAATTCACCGATGTCGCAGATGACGCGAAAGATTGGACAAACTTGAATCTTGCTGATTCTAAGACATATCTGGCGCTCGGCATTCAAATACAGTCTGTATTTGGCTGGAGCGCTGGGTTCGATCTCGATACGCATTATGCGGTTGATCTGAGCTCGCAGCTTTTTGGTTCTCTACCGGCAAATACTACTGGCGAAATGTCGTTGGTCGCAAATCACGGCCTTGCGTTTGATCAGTCGTACACAGCGATGCACACGTTGATCTTTATGTTCAATCTGGTATAGCCATAGCTGATTTGTAAATAAGTAATGTTTGGAGCATGGTCGGATATCCTGCCGGATGACTGCCGGCCATGCTCCTTTTTACTCTTTGGAAGGAGGAGAAATGAAGAAGCTTATTTCAATCGCTTTGGTATTAGCGATTCTGTTTTGTTTTGGCATCACGACAAACGCGCTTGAATCAAACAACGTACAAGTCGTTACCAATGGCGATACAACGTTTATCGTAGAATCAAACGGATCGGTCAAAGGATGGGGTCGCAATCAATACGGCGAAGTCGGGATTGGCTCGACAGAAGACCAGAACGTTCCTGTGCAGATTCAAGGGCTATCGAATATCAAAGAAATCGTAACCGAAAACAGCGGGCTTGGTCGTTTCTTTGCTATCGACTATTACGGAGCAGTATACAGCTGGGGATACAATGGATACGGACAACTTGGGCTTGGTTATTACGGCGGGCAGTACGAGCCTGCGCTCATCGAAGGACTGCCGCCGGTATCCGAAATTATTACTGACGGATATACGACGTATGCGATCACAACCGAAGGGGATGCTTTCGCTTGGGGCAGGAATGACTATGGTCAGGTCGGCAACGGCACGCTAGCAAATCAAAGCACGCCGCAGCAGTTGAATCTTTCAGCCGTCAAAGACGTTGTGGTGGAAAATAGCGTTGCGTACGCCGTAACCGCCTCGGGAGATGTCTATGTTTGGGGGCGCGGTGATGATTTTCAGCTTGGACTGGATGATTATATCGCCAAGCAAACAACGCCTGCACAAATCACAACACTCGGCAATGTGGACGAAATCGTGACAAGCGGCAGGGTGACTTTTGCGATTTGTGATAATCTACAAGAAGTATATTCATGGGGTGAAAGTTCACGAGGCGAGTTAGGTAACTATTCAGAAAGAAATCGAGAGCCGGAACGAGTATGGGCGTTGTCAGATCTCAGCGATACGATCGATGAACTGCTGATACAAAACGCGACCTGTTTTGCGATTACTGGCGATGGCACTTTATACGGATGGGGCTATAACAGTTACAATCAGCTTGGCAATGGCGGTACATTTGAAAAGGGCGTACCGACGCTCATTCAGAATATCCCTAAAGTAAAGGACTTTGCGTTCACAAATATGGTCGGCATTGCGCTTGGGGTAGACAATTGTGTGTACACTTGGGGTAAGAATTATTACGGTGAGGCTGGTACTGGTGACCAGTCACGTGTGCGACATCCGATGAAGCTTGCTGCGGTTGGAAACGATATTATGGATATCGTTGCTGCAAACAGCACTGTATATGCAACTAACTCGAATGGTCAAGTATATAGCTGGGGGAGCAACTATAGAGGACAAGCCGGTATCGGTGTGAAGTCTTTGATTGCGACACCTGCAGCGCCGTCGTTGATTCCTGATCTGAATGGGATTACGGATATTGAGAATGTTAATCGCAGCGTATATGCAATAACAGACGATGGAACGATTTACGGATGGGGTGTTAACGGGTATTACCAGTCGAACAGCGAATCTAGTGATGATGCGTTGCTGCCGAATGTCGTTTCCACTAATGTGATGACTACAGCATTGGGAACAGGCAACGTAAACAGCACTGTGCCAATTACGGGCAATATCGATGCTCTCGAAATCTCAATCACACACCCTGCAAACATATCGTATGCGATTGATCCAAATCATGAAAGCGGATTTGTTTGTGCCGATATTCAGATACGCAACAACTCAAAAGTCCCGGTGAAGGTCTATGTAGAATCGTTTGAAGCAAACAGCAATGGCAACATCGAGTTTCAGGATGTTCTGCCGAATAGCATGGATTGGAACAGCTTGAATCGTGAAGATACGAAAACGTATATTGCGTTTGGTCTTCAATATGCTGACGAAGCGCAGTGGATGTCTACACAGCCGGAATTCATTGATTCGATCTTTGCGGTTGAAATTGATCATTCATATGTGGGCGCGTTGCTTAAAAACGCGACTGGCACATTACAACTGTGCGGTATGCACGGACTGGCTTTCGATGGCAATTACACAGCAAATC
>QKAN01000147.1 GCA_003246365.1 Clostridia bacterium | reverse complement strand
GCTGTTTTTTCATAGTGCCTATCTCCCTTTTAAGTTTTGTGGCCTAACCAGCAAATCAACCGGACGAAACCTGATGGGTGCATAAATTAGCGATACGTCGTCGCCGGTTATCGCAAACCGTTAGTTTTCTTCTTCTATCTTGGAATAGTCGTAAGTAAAGTAGTGTTGCTGCTTAATTGTGCGCCTACCACTTTCATGCAATAACTCTACTTTTCCATGCAAACCATATGGGTCATTTAAAACTATTACGGTTTTACCAGTTTTGTTGTGCCTCCAATTTTGTCCCTTTTCTACCTTCTGCACATTGTCCTCCATTCTATTAGCCACGAAAACTAACTCAATTCGTTATGAGTTCAACTCACGATAGCCGAAAACTTGATACGGAAACCCGTTTGCCAGATTGTGCCCTGCCATAATATGCGGTAACTCGATCTGCTTGCCGAAATATTCAGCGAGGTAGATGCGATACCACTTTGCGGTGTGCCGAGTGCATCCTTCTGCGTCGGCGTGTTCCGCTGCTGCTCGTGCTTTTTCGTAATCCCACTGTTGCAGCCGATCAGAATAGACGTAACTCAAACCATCTTCGCGCTTTCCGAAAATTGTTTGTGCTTCCCTGAACTCAGGTTCCGTATAATGCGGCTGGTCATGAAGTCGTTTATTCTCGTCACAGGTAGAGTAATCCACACATAACCAATCATTTGAGGCAGACTGGTGAAACATAGGTGCTTTCCGCACGGGGTGTACCGTTCCTTTCTGAGCAGCGCAGCCGCTCAATTAAATACGTTAGCCATTCCCAACTTTTTGTTCGTTACGCACAGTGAAAAGGTTCGGTATCAAGGTTCCCTTGAGTATTGCGACTACGACAAATATTCCGACACAATCCCAAAAAGGAATCGTTTTGTATTGAACGGGCAACCAATAAAAATAGGTTTCACCTATGCCCCAAAGAGTCCAACAAATCCAAAAAGGCACAGCGAGTCCAATAGCCGCGACACCTGAAAGAAACCAACCGATAAAAGGTATTTTGTTTATCATCTTATTCTCCTAGAGTGGCTAACAAATCAATGAAATGGATGAGTGAACCAGTCTACGTTCAATGTCCCATCCGTCCGTCACCATTTATCTTTATGCGTTACACCGTATCGTTAATAAACAGCGACGGCTTGTCGTCTAGGCTTCGATTTGTTGTTTCGTAGTATTTCATCATGTCGATTCCGGCCTTGTCCCATCCGACGCCAGGATCTTTCATGTCTGCGTGTTTCAGGCAGTCCAAAAATTGACGTCGCGTTATCTTCCCCGAAAAAAGGAATCCTCTTATCTCCTTGCCAATTTCAAAGGATTTCCCTTTTCCGTTTTCGTGTGCTGAATTCCTTCTCTGCTCTGCGTGGCGAAGTTCCTGTTCCCTGTCTCTTCGTGTGGCCGATATTTCACGGACGATCCTGATGAGGTCTTTCGGGGCAGGGAGCATCTTGAAGTCTCCGCTGTCCTCGAAATGTCTCACGGCCTTTATGAGAGAGTCGGACGGTTCGTTCCTGAGCCCTTCAACGAAGTATGGTATCGTCCCGTTCGGATATTCCCTACCGAACATGACTTCGATTTGTTTAACTCCCTCTTGGATCATTCGTGGCTCCATAAATTGGCCTTTCTTAAATCAACAAACGTCTACCTTAAAAGTGACAAAAACAAATAACATCCCCCATAATGCTCCATAAGTTGACCAGTTCGCGGGGTCAACAATAAGTTCTGCCGCTTCTATGAACGAACCGCACAAAATGTATATAACGGCCAATGCTAAAACAAGCACCAGTCTAACCATTCGTCCCTCCTTTATCACTAATTGACGTACTCGGCCCACCTATCGTCTCCGGTGACTTTCTTGTGGTTTCCGCCTAGATAACTTTCAAACTTCTCGATACTCCGAGCGTTCCGCGTCTCCATTTCAAGAAGAGCCGCTTCGATCTCTTCCCTCGTTCTCTCCTTCGCTATTTTCTCAAACCTCTTGATGATGAGAGGTGATGGCGCAAGTCCAATCGGAGCGATTTTGGAATAGGCAACAAGAAGCTCCTTGCCGCTCATATATGTTTCTTCTTTTACTTCTTTACCTTCTTTAACTTCTTCTTTGTATTCGTTTGCGGTTCGTTTGTGATTCGTTTGCGGTTCGTTTTGTGATTCGTTTTGGTTGTACTCGCTCCAATTTTTTATTGTAATTAAGGTAGTTACGTTGTTTTTTTGGTATTCGATTTGTGACTCGTTTTCAAGGACAACCAAGAATCGTTCAACCTTCTCTGGCGACCATCCCCATCTATCGGCTAACCCGCGCTTGCTTATGCCAATTTGACCCGGCTTTAACTTGACGAAAGTTCCTCGTTTTTCAAACATACTTTCCCTGTAAGCGGCAGACATAAGAAGATCGACCCATGCTTGACCGCGTGAAAACGGCTTCGCTTTCCAAAGATCGTTATCCCTTAGTTTGCGGAATAGTTTAATATACCCTCTATCCATCTATCTGCTTTCCGTCTGCGGGTTGATGTCTGATTCTTCCTTCCAGGGGTTGAGCATTTACAGATACCTCCTTGCCGGTATCTTCGATATATGTAGACATTCGGCCTTGGCGCGTTCCAGGGCTTCGCCTTTCAGAGAGACGCATTCTGTTGTGTCAGGTTTCCATGCCTTTGCGGGGCGCATCTTCCAGAAATCCCAATCGTGCCGGTCTGCTCCGCTTTCCTTGCAGCTGGGGCAAAGGTAGATATCCTTCGGCTTCTCGCCCTTCGGGAGAAGAACGGAAAATGTGGCCTTCGTTGTGTTGCATCTATTCCGACACTTGACCGTATGCCTTACAAGCTCGT
>QKAN01000091.1 GCA_003246365.1 Clostridia bacterium | reverse complement strand
GGGGCTTTGGCGGTTTATTAGAACTGTTGGAATGGCGGCGTTAGGTGCTGCTTCCTTGTATGCGGGACTTCGCAGATTGATTTCTGCCATTATTGACACGGCTAAGGCTGATGATTCTTTAAAGTCAAGCCTTGGACAAATAAAAGGGAATCTACAGATAGCATTTCAAGCTGTTTACCAAGCAGCACTGCCTGCGCTTCAATCGTTGGCCAGTGCTCTGGCAACGGCAACAAACTATCTTGCACAGTTCCTTTCAATGCTCTTTGGAGTTTCATGGTCAACTGCATCGCAGGGAGCCGAAGATTACGCAAAAAGCGTTGGTAGCGCTGGATCAGCTGCTAAATCAGCTGCGCAAAATATGATGTCCATTGATGAATTGAATGTCATGCAAGAAGACAATAGCGGCGGCGGGGGAAGTGGTGGGATTTCAGCAATTTATCAAGAAATCGAGAAACCCCAATGGATGCAAGATCTCGTAGATTGGTTTGCTCCAATAAAAGAGTCTATTGAGGGACTTTGGCAATCGGTCAAAGATTTTGTAACTGGTGTCGCAGAACAAATTAGCACAAAAGCGCTGTTTGATCTACGTGATGGTATCGTTGAAGTAATCGATGCATTCAGTGATCTATTTGCAAACAAAGCTGTTCAGGCACTTGTCGCTGGCCTACTAAATATTGCCATTCTCTCTGTTGCTACGGCCTTATCATTGACGGCAAAAATAATTGAGATTGTTGTTTCGTTGCTAAATGGGGATGGTCAAGGCGCCCTTGCATCTTTTTTGTTAGGAATAGTCGAGATTGTATCCTGGGTAAAGAATGTTGGTCTCGAAATTGAAAAGACTATTGTTTCAATGTCGCAGTCGATTGCACTTGCAATGGCGACGGCTCGTGGCGACCTAGATGCAGTCGATCGAATAACACAAGAAATATCCAATACAAAGGCTGAGTATGAACTCAAGATCAAGATTAACGAAGATTCGAAAAAAAATGTCACAGACTATGTAAACAGCTTGTTCGGCAGTTCCCAAGCTGTGACTGATGCAACAGCAGCTGCGAAAGAAAGTCTTGCGCAATACGACGATCAGATCTCTGTTGCTAAAGAATCTGCGACTGATCTTGCTAAAACTACAGCTGATCAGGTTACAGCATCAACGGAAGCAATTACTAAGGCGTTGTCTGATACTCCAACTGAAGAAGCCGCGAAGCAGCTAGGCAAAGATCTTATGCAAGGATTCAGCGAAGGGGTTTCCGAGAATTCTACACAAGTAATGTTGGAAATGCAGGCTAGTATTGACGGTGGCAGAGAATCAATTATTTCTACCATTAAACAAATCGCCAGTGATGCAAAGACTTCAGTAATGGAAATAGTAAACACCACAACTAAAGACATCAAGGATGCCTTTGCAAAGATGCTTGAGCAAATCCACTATGATCTGGCATATGCAATTGGTGGTGTCGCGATTGATATAGCGGCAATGGTATATGACATAAACAGCGCACTGGCAAAGATCAGGACGCAGATCACGATCAATGTTGATGTTGTATACAACGACCCTGGAACATCTGGGGGCACATCGCTTCCGATGTCGTCTATTCTTAAAATGTCGCGTGGCGGAGTTATTCCCGCCGCGGCATCTGGCGGTGGATTCACGACAGGTCAATTGTTTGTTGCACGCGAAGCAGGGCCGGAGCTCGTTGCGGGTATCGGCGGCGGACGCACAGCGGTTATGAACAACAATCAGATTGTTGATTCTGTATCAGCGGGTGTTTACAACGCCGTCTTGGACGCTATGAGCCAAAGCCAGAGCGGTGACACTGGCGATTTTGTAGTAAATGTTGACGGACGCGAGTTGATACGCGTTCAACGCAAAGCGGAGCGATCGGCGGGATTCCAGATGTCCGGGAATCCTTCGTTTGCTCGATAGGAGGGGCGTATGCCTTACTTGCAAACTGCTGAGGGGATTGTTATTCCCGCCCCGGCATTCGGCTCAGGCGGGTTCACAATCGCAACCAATGTGGACGGCGGACGCAACGAGAGCGGGAATTTTATCGGTCAAGTAGTTGGTGACGATAAATTCAAAATTGAATGTTCGTTTGCCAGTATGACACCGGAACAGATGATGAACTTCCTGAAGATCTGGGACCGGCAACAAGGCGGTAAATTTGTCAATGATTTCAGGGTTTTTGATCCACGTATTAACGACTTCCGTACCCTCCGGATGTACGTTGGCGACCGGTCAGGGAGGCCGTATTTGATCAACAAAACGACCTCCCGCCCGACGTTCTGGGTGGATGTTAAAGCGAACTTAATTGAGGTATAAGACATGTATACAGTCTCGAGCGCGTACCGTGAAGCGATTCAGCTGCACCGATCGCAGGGAGTGCGCAATCGCTCCTATGCACAGATTTATATCGGTCAGTTTGACGCGGCTGCGCGCGGAGACGCAAATCTCTCAATAAATGACGCCGGTATAAATATGTCAGTGTTTGGGAATGTGAACACTGATGAAGTCCAGGGCGCAGCATATGCATCATGGGAACAAGATTTCTTTCGCTTGGATTCCGTACAGGCTTTTCTTCCGGATTCTTCGGATGATATTAAACAGCAGGGCTATATATCGTCCCGACTTTCGGGTGCTGATGGCAGCTTCGAAGATCCAGTCGTTCTTACAGTCGAATATTCAGCCCTCCACCGCATGAGTGGAATTACACTTTTATTTGATGATATCAGCGAATCATATGCGAGCAGTTTTCGCGTTGACACTTTCCTGAGTGACGAACTGGTCGAATCTCACGAAATCACGAATGACACGCCAAAGTACCAGGGGGTTTTAACTCTTGATTATCATAACAAGATGGTAATCACGTTTCTTGAAACAGCACGCCCATACCAGCGCTTGCGACTTCAACAGCTCCTTTTTGGCATAGGTTTCATTTACGACAACGATTCTATTGTTGATCTGACACTGAAGCGTTCCGCGAGCCCGGTGAGCATCGAACTGCCGTCGAACAAGCTTACATTTACGCTATATAACGAAGATGGGATTTTCACGCCCGACAGTGCTAGTTCAGTTTCTTCGTTTTTTTCGCAAGACCAGGAGAGTAAACTATCCATCGGCTATGATGTTGATGGCAGCGGTTCAATCGAATGGGTTGGTACGGGGAAGTTCTGGATGTCCGAATGGACAACCGACGGTATATACGCGAAATTTACCGCGGCTGACATCATTGAGCGGATGAGTGCGACAACATACCGTAAAGGGACATACGGAAGTAAAACCGCACAAACGATGATAGAAGATGTCATGTCAGATTATGGATATGACAACTATGATGCCAGTAATTACGAGCTCTGGAACACCTATATAACGAATCCTCTTCCAATTGCGTCGCATGCCGAATGTTTGCAGCTTCTTGCAAACTATGCCATGTGCACATTAGAGACAGATGAAACAGGTATGGTTATCTTCCGGCGGCGCACTGACGCAGTGCCGGCGTACGTAATTCCATACTCTACTGATAGATTTCTGCTTGACGCATCAGCATCTGATCTCACCGCTTATGATGATGAAATTGTTGAATATGTATCTTGGGAGCAGGATGGTTTTGCGCTATCTGGCAACATGCTGTTCATGCCTGATGATGAAAGTTCCTATGAGAATAACGGCTTAGTTTGGGATTCGTTTCCAACTACCAGCGTATCATCATCTGAGGCACAAAACCAATACGCGCCTATTCCCGTCATTCGCGTAGACTTCGCAGCCAATGTTTCGTTCGGCTCTGTTGTATTGGACTTTGGTGAGAATTTTATTCCCACTTATGTTGGATTACGCGGATATCGTGATGATGATGGCACGTATTCAACTGTTTACAACAAATTGTGGAAAATGGACGCCAAGCATATGGTCATTATCGACAACTTTGACCGAGTTGTTTGGCTCTATATCTATGTTGTTGGAAGCGACAAGATGCAGCGCGCACGGATCCAGAGAGCCGCATTCTCTTGGGAAAACGGGTATGAGATAACTGCAGAAGATATCTTTGGAAACCCAAAGGGAACGAAACTACCAAGCTGCCGCAATGTAATCGTGCCACTAGATAATAGAACTGCAGAGACCGCGGAGGACATCAAAACCACTACGATCACGGCAGGAACAGAAACATGGATTGAACATGGAGATATGTACCAGGATGTGACGGCTACTACTTCCACAAGCGGTGCGACTTTGGACTACATATCTTATGCTTATGCAACCAAAGTTCTCGCCTCCGGAGTTACCGGAGATGTTGAGGTAGTTCTTAACGGTAAAAAGCTGACGCAGGGTGCAGAAGATAAACGAACGATTGCAATCAACACCATTGGTGAAGATTGTGAGATTACAAATCCGTTGTTGTCGGCATCTTCTTTGAAAAGCGGATATCTTGATTGGCTTGCTGCACATTTTGCGCGCGGTATTGAGTGGAACGCTGAGACACTGGGTTATCCGGAACTGCAGCCCGGCGACCTGATTGGGTACAAAGGAATGCAGGCCAGCATATTTGATGCAAATATTACTTATAAATATAGTCTGAAAGAACAATTTACCCTGCGGAAGGAGGAAACAGTCTGATGTGGCAAACACCCAAAACGGACTGGGAGATTAAGCCTTATGTGAACGGCCTTTATCAAGGCGACTGGTTTAATATTGAGGATTACAACCGTATTATCGGAAATCTTCGCTATCTTCATGCTGCCGGGCAAAATGTATATGCAGTTGCATTTGAAATCCTCGGGATGATTACCGCGGTACGAAACGTTTTCCCCAAAGCAGCCGACATCAACGCACTGGAAGATAATCTGTATGCGTTGACGCAAAACACGTACGATCCCCCTGATTACACCGGAAAGAAAACATGGTCAGGCGGTGGTGCAACACCTACCGTGGATGATTTGAATCGCATAGAGCAAGCGTGTGCGGATCTCTATGCGAACTTTAATGAGACACCGCTTGAATTATTTGTCCCCAGTGGAGCAGATACATTACTTACAACAGACGGTAATACTTTTATGGTTCGATAGGAGGTTTTTTACATGGCCGATTATTTTAGTGCATACACAGGTGCCCAAATTGACAGTGCGGTGGAAAGATCGCTGGCATCCCTTCGTTTCAGTGATGTTGTAGTCGAAACGACTGACTTCGTTGCGGATACTACTTACGAAGATTATGGATATCGGGCATCGGTTCCGTTGGATGGCGTAACCGTCGATCACGATGTTGATGTTCGTTTCGATCAGCCGGATATCAGTCTGGGCATCTTATCTAGCGTTGCAATTTCGTATGATGGCGGCATCTATATCTACGCATCGGAAGTGCCAGATACTGATATCACAATTCCTCGCATCATTTGCGACAAATAAGGAGGGCTTATGGAACAAGGACGCAACCGCGCTGAACGGCGAAGTAAAATAAAAGCTATGCGATTTTATAAGGGAATACCTTATCTGATTTTCACAGCTTTGGCAGCAGGATATCTGTTCGGGGTACCAAGCTTAATTACGACGTCCGCAATTGCGCAAGCCTCGCATTTAACTGTCACTGTGGTGCGCAAGGGGGAACGACTATTCGCACCAGTCATTGCAGGGATGATCGGTCGAACAAACGCCGGAGGAGCCGCCGCGAATATATCAATTGATATATATTCCTATACCGGATCGTATTCGATCATAGACGATGGAGACGGAAACACCCGGGTAAAATTCCTTACCAGTGGAACGCTGATTCTTAGCCGATCTGTGACTGTCGATGTGTTTATTGTCGGCGGCGGCGGAGGTGGCGCAGGAAGTCAAGGCGGATCAGCGTGGTGCGGAGGCGGCGCAGGCGGTTACACTGGAACGTGGTCTAGTATTTATCTTGAGGCTGGCGTTAGTTATACGATTACAGTAGGGGCAGGCGGCACAGCAGGCCCGTCGACCGGTCTTGCAGGCACAGGCGGGAAATCTTGGGCGTTTAACGAAACTCTTTATTATGCAAACGGTGGCACTGGCGGCAATTCAAGTGGCACACAGGCTGGCGGGTACGGTGGAAACGGCGGTTCTGGCGGTGGCGATTTCGGCGGCAACGGTGGCAGCAACGGAAGTAACGGCGGTGGTACTACTGCTCCGGGGATAGGGCAAGGAACGACCACCAGAGAGTTTGCAGAGAGTTCCGGCGACCTGTATGCTGGAGCTGGCGGTGGAGGATATAGCGCGACTACTGGCGGTGATGGCGGTGGCGGCGCACGCGGTTATGCTGGAACCACAAACTTAGGCGGCGGCGGCGGTGCTTCGATTTATACAGGAACTACGAAAACTGGATTCGCAGGTGGTTCAGGTATTGTTATCGTTCGAAACCATCGCGCGGCATAAGGAGAGAAATCTATGAATTTCGCAATTATTGAAAACGGCACTGTTGTGAACGTGATTGTCGGACCGCTGCCGGACGGAGTTGAAGGTGTGCTCGCGAATGATTCCGTATCGATCGGCGACAACTATTCAGATGGAACGTTCACAAAACCAAAGCCAACTGAATCACTGACGATTGACGAACAAATTGCTGCGCTGCAAGCGCAGATAGATGCCCTCGAAGCTTTACGAGACGTGTAATCCCCACGATGTATTTAATCGGTATCGGCATCATGGCCGTCGCTTTAATTGCGGCGGCTATTTTATTTGCGAAGATCTCCCGCACTCCGCGGGCATAGGAGGAAACGACGGATGGAAGCGCTGAAAGACATTATCAGCACACTGGCGATAGTACTTGGAATGGTATTCGGGATTGTAGCTCTGTTCCGAAATAAAAAATCCGATGATTCTGGGGATGGCCAAAAAATGGGACAGATCATTTCTGACTTGGGGTATTTGAAGTCTAACACCGATGACATAAAGTGCGAACAGCGTGACCAACGCAAGGTCAACACTGAAGTATACAGCAGGTTATCAGCGGTCGAGGGCTCTGCGAGTTCTGCCCACAAGCGACTTGATCGAATTGACTGTGTTCTCAATGAAAAGGATGGTGCATAACATGAACGATACATTACAAAAAATTCTTGCATTCTGTAAGGAACGAGTTGCCGCGGGCGATATTTATGTCTGGGGTGGTAGCGGAACGAAAGCTGCGTCTATCACTGAGGCGTGGATCCGCGAGAAGGAATCCGTGAATCAGAACGGAGCGCATGCGGATCAAGCGGTTGCGACATGGAAGAAACGACTTGCTTCTGGCAAAACAGCCTTTCGTGCATATGATTGCTCCGGGTATATTTCGGCCGCTCTTATGTCTGTTGGTGCACTTGATAAACGGCGCGATTGTGATGGACTTTGGGCGCGATGCAATGAGATTTCTACCCCTGTCAACGGCGCGCTTCTATTCCGCGTCAGCTCGTCTGACAGCGAGGATGAAACGCATGTTGGCATCTACTTCAACGGATACCAATACCACGCAAAAGGCCGCGAAGACGGCGTTGTAAGCGAACCGTATACGGCATCGTTCTGGGCGAAAATAGGTTGGGTTAAGAAACTAGACGCGAAAGAAGTGTCTGCAGCAAGCGAACAGGCTTCGCAGATTTCCACTGTATCGTCTGACGCTGAGTCGGTCGATGATCTTGAAGTCGTTTGTCAGATCATCGTTGATGGCATAAACGAATGGTGCAATGTGCGAAGCGGACCCGGCCTAGAAAACTCCAAGATCGGGAAAGCTTACGTCAACGAAGTTTTCGACGTCTTCGCGGTCGAAGAAGAATGGTACAAGATCAACTTCCATGGCGTAATCGGGTACATCTACTTCGAATTGGTTTCGGAGGTGCGCGATGGAAACACCTGACACAAGCAACAAGATACCCGAAAAGGGACAATATTCAAAATGGATCGTTGCGCTCGTGATCTTCCTAAACGTCGCGTTCGCGGTTGGCGTACTCTACGCGATGCAGAACGGCGCGGATGAGCCATCTACGCTGATCAAGGAATGGTTTAAATGGACCGGCCTTGAGCTCGGTGTCACGGGCGGCGTAAAGATCGCTAAAATCGCATCTGACGCGATTAAAACTATAAAAAGCGGGAATTTGAACAACAATTCTTCCGGCGATAACGCCGTTGGATAAATGAAAGGAGATTCTTTATGGATTTGGCAAACCTGATCATCTTGGCACTCTTTGTTGAGGCCATTGTACAGACGATCAAACCACTTTGGGATAAGACCGCAGGGACGATCACCATCGCGGAGATCGTTAGTATGTGTATCGGCATCGTGATTGCAATCGTCGCGAAGATCAACTTCCTCGCCGGTGTGGTCGAAGTCACGCAGCCGGTGTTGCTGTATATTCTCTACGTGCTCACCGGTGTTGCGCTTGGGCGCGGGCCGAGCTTCGTGCACGATTTGTGGGTAAGGATTAAGGCAAGCATTACGACCGAGTAACAGCGGACAAAAAAATGGAAGCCGAGTGGAAATTATTCTACTCGGCTTTTTTATTGCCCCAAAAGGTGCTAATGGGAATTTAATGAAAAGCTGCTGGTTCAACAACATCCGTTTACACGGAACACTTTGATGCTTGCCACCAGCTGTCCGACTTACTTTTGACAATCCACATTTAGCTCTTTCTCAAATTTGTGGTCACGCACCTGTTTGATGATATTTTCAAAACCCGTTTCATCTACTTTAAGTACTTTGCCACAATTTGGGCTTTCAATTTCGTTTACGATTTTCCTCCTCTCCAGTAACTATTCATATGGTCTTCCGCACCGTTGTCTTTAAATAGATTGTATAAAATATTTTTTATCTCGTCCTTTGTCCTGCCATTTGCTTCAGCCTCGAAATCGTCTATTGAGTGTTGGTTAACGTCAAATAGCTTTTTAGCGTTTATGTTATCACCGTAAAACGCCTCGATGCCCTTCTTTGTGAAATCCATGTAGGTTTCACAGATTTTACGACAAGGACTTAACATCAAATCCGGTGCTGCGTCTTCTGCATCATAGAGAAACACTAATTCTTTCCAGAGGGTCTCATAACTCGTTTTGAAGTCCTGTTTTCCTGTGTTTATACTTTTTATGGTCGTGCGCTTTCCATCAGAAAACAAATGATAAACTCCATATTTGTCATAGAAACTTATGTCTTTGCCATTCTCCTTGTACGTTATCCCTATATTAGGCCGAACATTTAGATAGAAATGACAATTGTGAGTGAGTAAGATGAAATAATTTCCGTCCTTGAGCCCTCTGTAAAGTTTTTGGATCTCTCCGATCATTAAATATTGCATCGTATCATCATTGCTTGTCATTGGATCATCCAGCACTATGATCTTTGGTTTACTCTTGCTGTTGACGCTTTCGAGACTAAAAATAAAATACAGGAAAGCGATAATGTTTTTCTCGCCTTTACTCAATTTCGTGATTTGCCGAATATCACCATCATGCCTTTTTATTTGATATTGTCCTTTTTGGCTTTCATCATTGTCTTCAACTAGTTTAAGCGAGAACGAAACAACTCCCATGCTTGACAGCGACTTATTAATCTTTTCGGCGATTTTTTCTTCGTCCTTCGTCTTCAAAATCAGAGCTTTACGTACTTCCTGCTTCTCCTGAAGCTCATTTTTTTTGTTGCTAAGAGCCTTTTCTGCCTGATCACTTGCGGCCTTAAGTGTTGCTAAATTGATGTTCTCATCATCATATTTGAATTCGTCCAGGATTTTTTTAATCTCATGATAGCGCAAAGCATCTTTTGCGTTTTCTTGCTCCATTTTGAGATTTAGCGATAACTCGTTATGATTCTTTACCAAGGCTTTGTATTTATTTTCTATATCATTGAAGCTTTCTGGTATAGTTATTTTCAACGGTGGAGATTTGGTAAAAAGGCTGTCTTTCTTTTCTTTTAGCGCAGTTTGCAGGCTTCCAAGGAACTCCTTATATTCGTTTCGTTTAGCAATAATTTGTAGATTTAGATTCTTTATGTCCTGCTCAAACTTAGCGTAGAAATCCTCTTTTTTCATCCCTTCTATTTCTTTTATGGAATCAAGTTCTAAGTCGATTTTTAAAATTTCATTGTCGATGCAGGTTACCAGCGTTTTTACCTCATTATTGAAATATTCGCCCAACAGCTGCCATCGCTCATCAGAAATTTCATTGCCACAAAAAGCGCATAGTTCACCAGCTTTATGCTCATGAATACTCATGCCTAGTCTGGCAAAATTCTGCTTATCTGTTTTGCCTGTTAGTTCAGGTATATTCTGCGTTTGGGTTACGCTTGATTGCAAAATCTCATTTGTAGACTCCAAATAGGATGACAAACCAACAGCTGGAAAAAGGATGTCTGGAACATTCGCCTTCTTGTCTGCTTTTATCGTGTTTTTATGTGCCGCAATACTGCCCTCTGAAAGTGAATTAGCTTTCGTTATATCATCTTGAAAACTTGCTTTATCATAAGATGTTTTTGAGATTTGCGGATTCGATTTGTTTTTTATCTTTCGTGCGGAATCGGTGAAAAAAGCGTTTATTTTCTTCTCCTGCTTATCATACTCTTCCTTTGATTTTGCCGCTTTGGTAAACAGATTATCAGCATTTTTTTCTTTTGGCAATTCGATTTGTTCTCTGATTTCGACGATCGCACCATTAACAATGTCGATATCTTTCTGTATTTTTGCGTTTTTTGTGCCAAGCGCGACAGCATTCAGCCTATCATTCTCGACAACGCCATCAAAATCCTTAAATACGCAAACATCATAGTCGGTAGACAGTTGACTTAAAAGCTCATCGGATATGGTGGTTTTTCCCGTGCCGTTTCTTCCGAACACAAAGTTAACTTTCTTTAACAAGGTAAATTCTTTGCTAATTTGACTGAACTTGTCAGGGTGATGCGACAGGCTGATTTTAATTGGAGCCATTCCAGTAATGAAAAGATTGCTTGACATTATACTGTTCCTCCTCATCATCCACGATATATTATGGTTGTGTTATAGCCATAAACAAGCAACACACTGATTTCGCATTGTTGTTAAACTGAAAATCACTCATATTACAGGCGGTTGTCCGAATAGAAGACGACATGACGGGCCATTTAAACAAAATTCGGGTTATTTTTCTACTAATTGTTATAATAATAGCACGGTAGATTCACAATGTCATGTTGTGTGTTTGAATAACGGGGCTGCTATTCCCAGCTTTCTGGCCAGAGATTTCAACAATCAGGCTCCTGGAGCCTGTGTCGTGAGCGATTTGATCTATGTCCGAGTCGGGCAAGGTGGGCGTATGTTTGCATCCTGATTGAGCTTGGAGCCCGGGAGATCATCGGGCAAAGTGCAGGTGTAAATAAAAACGCCGAGTTGGTACACGAGTCGTTCTCAACGGTGAAGTGGAATCTGTTCGACATCCAAATGATTAACAAGGACCGGGGCAGCGAGTTTGACAATATGCTGATCGACGAATTGCTCGATAGTTTCCAGATCAACCGCTCACTGAGCATGAAAAGTTGCCCATACAACAACGCTGTAGCCGAATCAAACTTCAAAATGATCAAAGCCGAATTCATTTGCTCGCGCCGCTTTGAAACGCTAGAGCATTTCCAGATGGAGTTGCTGGAGTATGTTCATTGGTTCAACAACATCCGTTTACACGGAACTTTTTGATACTTGTCACCAGCAGATTTAAGAGAGCCTGTACATTATACAATCTGTCCGACTTACTAACACCCCATACGCCGTGCTTTAAATGACAAACCGAAATCAGCTTATACAGATAGAGCAGTGTTTAAAACATTACAATTTCCCAGTTCCAAAAGATGAAAAGGATATAGATGATATAAAAAATATCTACTTGATAAGGGATATATTGCATGTTAGTTTGTGAAATTAAAAAGAACAGCCGAACCTTTGCGGTTATCGGCTGTTTTTCTTTACGCACCATTTTGCGTACAATTGGTTGCGGGGGATGGACTTGAACCAACGACCTCCGGGTTATGAGCCCGACGAGCTACCAACTGCTCTACCCCGCGACGGCATCTTTCGACGTGCAAAAAGTAATATACCACACGATGTTGAATAAGTCAACCTTTAAATGACAATATATTCAATTTTATAGCTGTCTATTTTCTCAAATAGTTATCCTTTTTTTGGAATTAAATTTAAGTGGTTCTTAAGTCTTGCGAAGTTGTGCGACATCTGCAATAATATAAGAAGCATTTTTCTGTATTCCTGCGCGCGGGGTTTACTCCACTTTTTATTATTCTCCGCGACGCTAATAAAGGAGGGATACCCATCCGCATGGCTTGCGGTGCGGCAGTGTGGAGACCTGTCGTAATGTGACCGTCACATTTACGGGCGGTTGCGAGTTGGGCGGTTAGCGAACGCTGCGCCTGATGAAGCCGAAAACAAATGGCAAACGTTATACTCAAGAACATCAAGAAGGTCTACGACAAAAACGTAGTGGCGGTGCAGGAGTTCAATCTTGACATCGCGGACAAAGAGTTCATCGTACTTGTTGGGCCGTCCGGCTGCGGCAAATCGACAACTCTGCGCATGATTGCCGGATTGGAAGAGATCACCGAAGGCGAACTCTACATTGGCGATCGTCTCGTGAACGACGTCGCGCCGAAAGATCGCGATATCGCAATGGTTTTCCAGAACTACGCGCTGTATCCGCATATGACCGTGTATGAAAACATGGCGTTCGGTCTGAAACTGCGCAAGGTTCCGAAAGCTGAAATTGACGAGAAGGTTAAGGAAGCCGCAGAAATCCTCGGCATCACCGAATACCTGCAGAGAAAACCGAAAGCGCTCTCCGGCGGACAGCGTCAGCGTGTTGCAATCGGCCGCGCTATCGTTCGTCATCCCCAGGTATTCCTCATGGACGAACCGCTGAGCAACCTTGACGCAAAACTGCGCAACCAGATGCGCGCCGAGCTGATCAAACTTCGTCAGACGGTTAACACCACGTTTGTATACGTCACACACGATCAGACCGAGGCCATGACGCTGGGCGATCGTATCGTCATCATGAAAGACGGTTATATCCAACAGATCGGCACACCGCAGGAAGTATTCAACCATCCGTCGAACCTCTTCGTTGCGGGATTCATCGGTTCGCCGCAAATGAACTTCTTTGATGCGGATCTTTCGATCGAAGGCGGAAGATACGTCGTTCGTCTTGCAGGCGCAGTCATTGACATGCCGGAAGAAATTCAGCAAACGCTGAAGGCGAAAAACGAGCAAGCGAAGAAGATCGTTCTCGGCATCCGTCCCGAACATATCATGCTGACGGATTCCAAGCATAAAGGTGCAATCTCCGCAAAGGTCGATGTATCCGAGATGATGGGCAGCGAATTGTTTGTCCACGTGACCGCGGTCGGCAAAGATTGCGTCTTGCGTATCGCAACGATCGACCTGCCGCAGGAAAATCGCCTCGGCTTCAAGTATGGCGACCAGCTGTACTTCACATTTGATGGCGCGTTGGCGCACATCTTCGATCCGGAGACGAGCCTGAACTTACTGTAATAAACATTTGTATTCCTCTAGCGCTCCTGCATACGCAGGAGCGCTTTTTATATAGAATGCAAGTTGACTTCAAGTAGGCACATAAAAACATCCGAACAGATGTATAACACCGACCATAGGAACAAATGAGCCGCTTAGGTTGCCTAAAGTATATTTTATCATGCGCACAGAGGATGTTGATATTTACAGATGGAATTAGTCAAACCTTGCTATAACATTTGCTGAGTAACTTCAGACGAAGTCGAACGCGAAATTGAATATTTTTTCAATTTTAATGATTGACTTTTATCGCGATTATGTGTTAGTTTTTAAATACAAATCCATACAGTTGAATACAATTAAATTGGAAAAGGGAACACGCTGAGGGATGACGCCTGAGGAAGTCCTTGAGAAGCTGCAGAAGCAATATAGTGTGTATTATGATGTCCGCATTGATTTAGAACATAAATCGATGCCCTTTGCGCTGGAAGCCGACTTTCATTCCTGCAGTGAAAAATATGTGTTGGTGAAGGCCGCGCAGCTCTGGCGATACGAAAATCATGAATATGTATTCATCGCAGCTCCCCGCGAGTTGAATGAAGAAAATTTCGAGAAATACAAAGATATAGTGTTGTGCGAAGGCTTATCTCGCGTACGTCCGCACAAAGAGCATATGTATACGCATATCACTTTGGTTATTGTTGCAGACCACATTGAACCATCTCTTTTTCGAGTAATTTCTAAAACACACTTTCATAAGGAATTTAGATTATCCTTTCATGGCTGGGTAGATTTTCGCTTGGTCGCATTTGAGTGTTCTTCGGGTTCTACTATGAGTAACCGTCAGGGTAGAAAGTTGAAGAGCCTATTTGACGATATTTAATTTATTCAAGGGGGAATGTCATACATGAGTGCAATTCTAATTATCGTAATTGGCATTATCTGTCTTGCATGTGGTTACATTTTCTACGGCAGTTGGCTGGCAAAGGCGTGGGGGGTTGATCCGCAACGGAAAACACCTGCAATTACAGTCGACGACAACGTCGATTATGTAGCTGCTAAACCAGAGGTTTTGACAGGACACCATTTTTCATCTATTGCTGGTGCCGGACCGATCAGCGGCCCAATTCAAGCAGCGGTGTTTGGTTGGGTTCCCGTTTTCCTCTGGGTCGTCATTGGTGGTATTTTTTTCGGCGGCGTCCATGACTTTGGCGCTCTGCTCGCTTCCGTTCGCCACGGTGGACAATCGATTGGAACGGTTATAGAAAAGAACATCGGCATGCGCGCAAAACGGCTGTTCCTTGTTTTTTCCTATCTTGTGCTTTTACTTGTCGTTGCTGCGTTTACTTCAATCGTAGCTAAAACTTTTGGTGCAACATACACGGATGGGGTATTGGACAAAGGCGCCAGTTTCTATTCGGCATCGGCGGCGATGATCAGCGTGCTGTTCATTGTGATCGCGATGTTCTTTGGTTACTTTGTGTACCGAAAAAATGCCAATGTCCTGGTTTCCACTCTGATCGGCGTCGCGGTGCTAGTGGGCATTATCATATTTGGTCTGAAAGTTCAGCTCTACTTGCCGACAAACACCTGGATGTGGGTTCTCGGCATTTACATTTTTATTGCTTCTGTGGCTCCCGTTTGGATCTTACTTCAGCCGCGGGACTATCTGTCAAGCTTTCTGCTGTATGCTATGATCCTTGCTTCTGTTGTGGGTATTATCGGGGCACACCCGATTCTTGAAATTCCTGCTTTTACAGGCTGGAATGATCCCATTTCTTCTCTGGGCAACTTGTTCCCGGCGCTGTTTATTACAGTTGCCTGCGGAGCTATTTCTGGGTTCCACTCTTTGGTTGCTTCCGGGACAACGGCCAAGCAGCTCTCCAATGAGAAGTATGCAAAACCCATCGGCTATGGCTCCATGCTCATCGAATGCGTTTTAGCGCTGATTGCTTTGGTCGCTGTTGGTTCCATCTGGTCACAGTTTGTTGACCGTTCAGTTACTGTGCCGACCACGGTTCTTGCTACCGGCGTTTCCACGATGCTCGGCAGCGTTTTTGGCGAAGGCACCTATACGGTTACATTTGCGTTGATCATTCTGGCAGTTTCCGCTTTCTGCTTAACGTCTCTTGATACTGCGACACGCCTTGCGCGGTATATGTTCACCGAGCTATTTTTGAAAGAAGGCGAAGCGTCCTGGAAAGATGCAAAGGGCATTCGGAAGGTTTTGACCAATCCATACATCGCAACATTGATTACTGTCGTGATCGGCGTATGGCTTGGCAAGAGTGGTTATGCAAAGATTTGGCCTCTGTTCGGTGCAGCAAACCAGCTGTTGGCGGGCTTAGCGCTACTCGCGGTCGCTGCCTGGCTTGGCAATGCGGGAAAGAAAAACAAAATGTTCTTTATCCCGATGGCATTTATGATTATTGTTACGCTTTCTAGCCTTACTATGACTGTAATTGCGAAATTGAAAGCGATTGCGGCGGGCGGGGCGGATGTTGCGGTATGGCTGCAACTCGTTTTCGGTGTTCTGCTGGTAGTTTTAGCAGTTTTCCTTGTCATCGAGGGCGTACAGACACTTGCCAAACAAAAGAAAGTAGCCTGATTCCTTTTTTCGCAGAAAACCCAATAAATATGTGAAAAGAATCAAGTGCTCTCGCAACTACGAGGGCACTTTTTTTGAATTCTTTCAATTTTTTACGTATGATCTGTTCAAAGGCGTTATCTTTTGCTAGAATAAGGGTAATAGAAAACAATCTTGCTTTGGCAAAACAGAAGGGAATGAAATAGCATGCAGATCGATGCCAGAGGGAAGGCCTGCCCGCAACCGGTCATCATGGCGAAAAAAGAACTGGATGGCGGTTGCCAAGATTTAACTGTATTGGTCGATAACCGCACCGCGATAGAAAATCTAACGCGCCTTGGCAATTCCGCCGGCGTACATGTTGCGAGCGGTGAAACGGAAGGCGGCTTTTTTGTTCGCCTCACCGGAGAAGCGAAGCCGGTTGAAGCGCCGGTAATTGCATGCCCCACAACGGGAATGGGATATGCCGTATTCATCGGTAAGGATCATGTTGGCAGCGGAGATCATACACTGGGATATAACCTGATGAAGATGGCGCTCTATACGCTTGCGCAGGGTGATAGCGTGCCGGCATATGTGCTCTTTATGAATGATGGCGTGAAACTGCCCGCCGGAGAAGAACCGCAGGTGATTGAGAGCATTCAGACTTTGGTGGACAGAGGATCGATCGTACATGTCTGCGGTACATGCTTGAATTACTACAACCTTTCGGAAAATCTGAAAGTTGGCCTTGTGAGCAATATGTATGACATTTTGAGCGCAATGCAACGAGCGGATAAGGTGATAACGCTTTGATCGACGAATCGTATTGGCTTTTTGTGTTTGATTCGACACACGCTGCAATTGCGTCTCAGCGATTGTTGGGTGAGTGCCGCGCGGCTTTGGTGCCGACGCTTAGAAGCATCACCGCCAGCTGCGGCATGTCGCTTCGCGTTGCGGATGATCATATCGAGCGCGCAAAGGAGATCATGCGATTATCTTCGATTGATCCCGTGCTCTACAGGCTCTACCGCGTTGAGAAGCAGAATTCGCAGACGAATTGTACGCAAACAGAAATTTAAGACCAAAATAAGAGTTGCCGTATCTCGACAACTCTTATTTTTTTGCTCAAAATCAAGCTAAATTGGCAATTCGAAGATACTTCGGATAAAATATATAAATTATTTAGCGAAATACCTTGACAGGTGAGGTATGCCGCGTTAAGATATACCTGCAAACGGAAAGGAGGTGCGCCATGTCCGTTGCATCGGAACTGATCCGTGGGAATACGGAAACGATCATCCTGGCGCAGTTGATGAAAGGCGATGGCTATGGTTACATGGTCAACAAAGCGATTTTGAGCCTGACCGGGGGGAAGTTTGAACTGAAGGAAGCAACGCTGTATACGGCGTTTCGCAGACTGGAAGACGCGGGCTGTATCGTTTCATACTGGGGGGACGAAACGACAGGCGCGCGGCGCAGGTATTACTCCATCACCGATTTAGGAAGAGAATCGTATCGACTGCGGAAAAAGGAATGGGAGACTGCGGAAGCAGTGATCGACAAGTTATTGGCTGAAGGAGAAAAAGGGGTATCCAAATGAACGAGAGATTAAGAAAATACATTGACGACCTTTTTGCAAATGCGCCATCGTCCGTTCGGGCGGTGGAGCTCAAAGAGGAAATGTTTCAGAACCTGACAGACAAATACAACGACCTGATTTCCGAAGGGAAGAGCGAAGAATCTGCGTTCAACATCGCAGTTGCCAGCATCGGCGATGTGGAGAGTTTGATTGCGGGATTAAGCGGTGAAAAACGCGCGGTGAGCGACGAATCCAAAAAACGCTCTGCAATTTTGACCGCGGTTGCGATTGCGCTCTATATCCTTTGTCCGGTACCGGTAATCTTGATCCAAACCGAAATTGGCATCATGTTTCTGTTTGTCTTCGTCGCAATTGCTACGGCAATCTTGATTTATAACGGCGTGACGCGCGAACGTTATATCAAGTCTGACGACACGATGGTGGAAGATTTTAAGGAATGGAAACAGCACAGCAAGCAGAAGAACAAAGCGGCCAGCGCAATCATCGGTTCTTTCTGGCTCATAGCGGTATGTGTGTACATCGTCGTGAGCTTCATGACAGGTGCGTGGCATATCACATGGATTATCTTTTTGATCGCGGCGGCGGTTGCCTCAATGATCAGGGGGATATTCATGCTCAAACAGTAAGGGGGGCATAAACCATGCGAACAGCAGGTATTATTCGAATCATTGTCGGCCTCGTCATCGCGGTGTTTTTAACGGCAATTCTGGTCGCCGCGCTGACCGGCAGTAACATAATAAAGAATTTCGGCTGGAACGGCAGCTGGATTGACCGAATCGTAGAACGCAGCACATATACATATGGTGGCGTAAACGGAGACACGAACGAAATTATTGTATCCGACGAAGCCCGCGTGGACGCGAGCACAATCCGCAGCATCGATATTGGCTGGGTTTCGGGCAATGTCAATATCAGCATTGGCAGCGATGATCAGATCGTGTTTTCTGAATCATCTTATCGCAGCCTGACGGATCAGCAGAAAATGCGTTACAGCGTATCCAGCAACGGAACATTACAGATTCGTTTTCGCGACGATATGGAAAACATCTTCGACTGGTTTTCGGTTGACGCAAATATGCCGTCAAAAGACTTGACCGTTGAAGTGCCGGCGTCTCTGATCGGTTTGCTGACGGATGTCGAGATTGATACGGTCTCCGCTGATATCGACCTATCCGGCGTGTACGGAGAAAAAACGGAGGTCTCCTCTGTCTCCGGCGAAATTCGTTGTTCAAACATTGTGAGCGATGATTTCGACGTATCGAGTACGAGCGGTTCTGTCATTTGCGAAAACTGCGCGGCAGATACGCTGAAGATCAACAATGTCAGCGGCAGCACGCGCGCCGAAGGCGAGTTTGATGAGATTAAAGTAGAGGTCGTTTCCGGAAGCGTACGCCTAGCCTGCGCAAATGTTCCGTCGAAAATAAATGTAGACGGTGTTAGCGGCAGCGTTACCATTGCATTGCCGGAGAATGCAGAGTTTACCGCAAAGTTGGATTCGGTCAGCGGATCGATCAGCTGCGCGTTCCCGGGGACGCTGGGGGATGACCTTGTGGTCGTTGGAAACGGAAACGCGAGCTATCGCGTTAACACGGTTAGTGGATCGCTCAAGATCGAGAAAAACTAATTCCACAGATTCAATATAAGTTTGCGCGCCGGCGGTATTACCGCCGGCGTTTTTTACTGCGCCGGTACAACCTCCCGGCGTTTGATCGTATCTATTACTACATGATATAATCATACAGTTCAGTGAAAAATGTTGGGTTTTAAAAGACAGGAGGCGATAAAATGACTATCGTATGGAGTATTCTGGTGGTTCTCATTATGGCGTTGGGGCCGAGGGTGATGATATCGTTGGCCAAACGCGTTCGCATATTTGGTATGCTTGGTCCGGTGTTTCTCTGCTATGCGGGCGGCATTTTATTCAGCCTGGTACTTCCGGAAACGAAGATTGCGATGGATATCTCAGAAATACTCGTGCCGATCGCAATACCACTGATTCTTTTTTCGGCGGACCTTTCAAGCGTGAAGCGACTTGCTAAACCAATGCTCAACTCTTTTATTCTCGTAATTATTTCCGTCACATTGGTCGCGACGACATCCTATTTTATCTATCGAAATCTAATTCCCGACGCATATAAATATTCCGGCATGCTGATTGGCCTGTATACCGGCGGCACGCCGAACCTGATGGCGATTGGTTCAGCCTTGTCCGTGAGTGATTCTCATATTGTTCTGGCAAATGCTTCAGACGTTGTGGTCGGCGGAATATACTTTCTTCTATTGATTTCGGTAATGCCGAGACTTGCGAGGCGTTTTCTCAAGCCATTTCAACCGTCTGAATCGGCGTCGGATACGGGATATATCGAAAACTTGTCGAAAAACTTTGTTCCGGAGAAGGAACCGTTTTCGCTGCGTCTTATCGCGCGTCATATTCCCGTGGTTCTCCTTGCGGTGTTATCCCTTGCAATTGCCGCGGGCTTGGCGATGTTGATTACCGGCACGCTCAATGTCGTTGTCATCATGCTGGTGGTTACAAGCTGCGGTATCGTTTTTTCGTTCATCAAAAAAGTTCGCAATGCGCCCGGCTCTTATACCGTTGGGCAATATCTGATTTTGATGTTCTCTTTCGGAATTGGCATGTCGTTCAGCTTTAATGCGCTCAATAAAAGCGCGCTGTTGCTGCTGGCGATGTTTGGAACAGCCCAATTCGGCGCGGTTGTGGTACATTTGTTGTTGAGCAAGGTCTTCAAGATCGATGCCGACACCTCGTTGATTACTTCTACGGCTGGTATATACGGTCCTGCGTTTATTGTTCCTGTTGCGGATGCGATGGAAAACCGCGAGGTGGTGCTGCCCGGTCTTATCTGCGGCATTCTCGGCTATGCCATCGGAAATTATCTCGGCATCGGAACAGCCATTGCGCTCAAGTTCATTGGGGGTTAAAATAAGAATAGAATACAATTCACAATAAATAAACAGAATAAACGGAGGCATAAACGGAATGCTGCCTATTCGGGAGAAATTGATCAACGGCGAATTGGATGACGCGCTAAAGCATCTCTATGGAGACGATTTTGAGTCCCAAAAGGTTAAATACGGCGCGCTGGCGGATGCGTTTGAAGGCGCGTTTGGCTACAACGGGGAAGCTATGCTTTTTTCCGCGCCGGGTCGTAGCGAGATTGGCGGAAACCACACGGATCATCAGCTGGGCCGCGTGCTTGCGGCGGCGGTAACGGTTGATACCCGCGCGGTGGTTGCGCCAAGAAACGACAATGTCGTGCGAATTCATTCCCGCGGATACACGCCGCTGTGTGTTTCTCTCGACAAACTCGCACCGGACGAAAATGAGCATAACGCGAGCGAGGCGCTGGTGCGCGGCATTGCGGAACGCTTGACGCAGGACGGGCGAGCTGTTGGCGGGTTTGATGCGGTAACATCTTCGGAGGTGCCGAAAGGCTCCGGTCTTTCTTCCAGTGCGGCTTTCAGCATTCTTGTCTGCACCATATTTTCTGAATTATATAATGAAGGGAAAATTCCGCCGGTTGAACAGGCGCTTGCCAGCAAATATGCCGAAAACAAACATTTCGGCAAGCCAAGCGGATTAATGGATCAGCTTGCCTGCGCAGTCGGCGGGTTCATTGAAATCGACTTTGAGAAACCGGAAGAACCGAAAATTGAAAAAATCGATTGCGATCTCTCCGCGTTGGGATATGCCATTTGCATCGTCAACTGCGGCGGCAATCATGCGGATCTAACGCCGGAATATGCTGCCGTAACAAAAGAAATGGGCGATGTTGCGAAGCATTTTGGGAAAGCAGTGCTCAGAGAGGTGGACGAGGGCGCGTTTTATGCGTCGATTGGACAACTGCGTAAATCTGTTTCCGATCGTGCGATTTTGCGCGCTATGCATTTCTTTGGCGACAATGCGCGTGTGCCGGAGCAGGCGGGCGCACTAAAGCGAAAAGATATCGAATCCTTCCGCTTGCTGATGAACGAGAGTGGGCGTTCCAGCTTTATGCAGCTGCAAAATGTTTGCCCGAAGGACGAAACGGAACGCGGTCTTGCTTTGGCGTTGGCGCTTTCGGAGCGCGTACTTGGCAAGCACGGCGCGTGGCGTGTTCATGGCGGCGGGTTTGCGGGAACCATTCAGGCGCTGGTGCCGCTCGGCATGGTAGAAGCATACCAGATGGAGATGGAACGTGCGTTCGGCCCCGGCTGTTGCTATCGGTTTGCCGTTCGTCCCGTCGGTGGGGTAAAGCTAGGATAAACAACAAACTAAAAAATAGCGCCGCTCTCAAATACGAGAGCGGCGCTATTTGATTCGTTTTTTGTTAGAACATAAGTACCGTGAGGAAGATAAACAGACTCACTGACACCAAAGTCTGCAATGACAGCGACATTGATACATCCGCGCGTTCCTGCTCGTTGATTGTGTACATCGTCAGAATATAAGGTGCAGGGGTCAGGAAGATAACGATGATCGCCCAACGCATGGGATCGGAAAGCGGAACGAAAGCGCCGATGAAAAACAGCGCCGCTATGCAAAGCAATCCGCAGACCAAAGCCCGCATGACCACGGAAACAACGGCGGTTCCGATATTCTTTCCGGAAAACTCAATTCCATAACCGACTACGATAAGGATTACGCAAGAAAGCGGAGCGGCGATGAAATTACACAGCGTTGTGACTAAACCGGTGATGCCGGATGGCGCAAGTGCTCGGGAAACGCCGAGAATTGCAAGAATTGCGCCGGATACCATTGCCCATGGGATCGGGTTCAGCAAAAGCGACCGGGCGGATTCTTTCGCCGAACGACCAGTGCGCGTATTTAGCGCGGAGATAAACCCGGTAAACACGAAGAGCACCTGCCCGAAATCCATCAGCGCCATATAGCGGAGATTTTCCGCGCCGTACAACAGCGTGTAGAGCGCATAGCCCAGCAAGCCAACCTCCCAGCCAGCGGTCATGAACTTGAGCATGGGACTGCGCTTTTCCAGCGGTTTCCCGATTAAAAATCCTAGACCGAGACCGACAAAGCCAAGCGTAAACATCGTTACGGCAAACAAGAGAATATTGATAGAATATTCCGCCGTAAAAAACAACCCAAACAACATTGCGGGCAAAGCGAACTTGACCACAAATGTCTTCATGCCCTCGATGCCTTCCGCGCTGATGATAGCGCGTTTGCGCGCAAAATAACCGATGCCGAGCGAAACGACGAGCGGTAATACGATTTTTAGTATGGATACAATGTCTTTCATGGCTTACTCCAGAATAGAATGATAAAAAACAGACTGAAATATTGGCGGCTTGCGTATTTTTTTGGATGCTTATGCCAGCTTCGAGACGAGCGCGATATGCGCCGGGGTGGTGCCGCAGCAACCGCCTAGTCCCCATACACCGCCGTTTGCAAGCTTTTCCATTTCCGCAGCGAACGCCTCCGGGCCGCAGAGATACACAGTTTCGCCATCGCGGTATTCCGGCAGTCCTGCGTTCGGCTGCATGATGAGCGGTTTAGTTGCGCAGGCGATGAACCGCGGTAAAAGCGAAACGAGCTGTTCCGGCCCGACGCCGCAGTTGCAGCCGAGCGCATCTACGCCCGCGTTTTCCAGCGCTGCTACGGCGTCTTCCAGCGTTTCGCCGGTCATGAGATAACCTCTGATATCATAGGTAAGCGTACAGAGAACGGGAAGGCCACCACCGTACGTTTTTGCCGCGCGGATACATACGAGCGCTTCGTCCAGCACGCTCATGGTTTCGATGAGAATGCAATCTGCCCCGGCGGAAACACCCGCTTCAATCGGCTCGCGGAAGTATTCTAGTGCTTCTTCTTCGGTCAGGTCACCAAGCGGCTCGAGAAACTCGCCCAGAGGGCCAATATCCAGCGCGACAAATGCATCTTTGCCGGATGCTGCAATCGCTTCTTTTGCGATTTTAACCCCTGCAATAACGAGATCAGCGGGTTTATATTCGCCGCGTTTTTGCCGCGGAACGGTACTGCCGAAGGTATTTGTCGTAATGACATTCGATCCAGCGTTCAGATACGCCTCGTGCACCGCGCGAACCGCATCGGGATTTGAAATATTCCATTGATCCGGGGATGCGCCGGCGGGCAATCCTGCGGCAAGCAACATTGTGCCGAAGCCTCCGTCAAATATGAGATGTTTCTTTTGAAAAACGTCTTGAAATTGCATGTGTCATTCGCTCCTTATTTCGTCGATTCTATCATTTTCCGGCGGGAAGCGCAACGCGGTATGAACAGAAGCATCAAAAAAGCGGCAGACAATCGCTGTCCGTCGCTTATGTATTGATCGAATCTTAGTCCAGACGCGTGTTGACAACCTTTGGCGGGCCTTCCAATAGCTCCGGATTGGTGAGGTATTGTTTAAAACGGTGAAATACGGCGGCAAAATAACTGCCGGAGCAGATGCGTTCATCCGTGACGATACCCATGGGCAAAGAACGCTCAAACACGATTTCTCCGCCTTTGCGAACGGGGATTTCGCGCATGTTTCCGAGGGTGATGAGGATGCTCGTCGTACCGAATTCGTATAGATGATGGTAAATATGGTTTGTGCGAATGCTCGCAAGGTTGCTGATGGTCATGCTCGTGTGAAACGGGCTGGCCTTAATGAGGGCTTTGGGCAGCAGACCGAAGCGATCCATCACTTTTAAAAGCCCAACGCCAAAGTTGACTAAACCGGGGATGCCCAGAAGCGTACGCACAATTCCGTCCGTGGCATTGGTGTCGCCTTCCTCACGGTTGTCGTTTACATAGTGCTCCATGGTTTCATGCACGGCAAAAATGTCGTCTTCCATATTGAAATACATCTTGCTCATGGTTCCGTCCAACTCGCCGGGTTTTAAAACAACCATAGCCACGGAAAATTCGTTGCGCTGGTAGATGCGCTTGTTGGCGATGAACCGGTTGAGCTGCGGAAATTCCGCAGCGGTGCGCACATATGCCGCGAGCACAAGGCCAAGATGCGAAAAACGATAGCCTTGCTTGCGTTTTTCGTTCAGATATGCCTGCATCGGCGAAATCGGGATATCGACTTCGATCATGTTCATCGCGTCATAGCGATATTTCAAGATATAAGGTAAAACCGTATAGATGGGGTTTGCGTCTTTTACGCGCCTGCCGTCTTTCCGCATTGTAATACCTGCCTGTTTCTTCCGATATTAAACAAAAGGATATCACAAGTGACGGTTATACTGCAAGTATAGAACCAATTGCCTGTAGTCCGGCAGATCGAAAAAATAGCTTTCGAAACAGCCCAATAACCCGATAGCTGTGATATACTGATTCGGAAAAAGCACGGAGGTGAATTACCCATGAAAAAACAGATAAGAGCATTGATTTCTGTCGTGCTGGCGTTGACGGTTTGCTTCGGGCTATTCGGATGCGCATCCAAATCGCTTCCGGAAGGATTTGATGCGGATGAAGTTGGAACGACGGCGGAAGAAATCGTCGGCCTTGCAACCATGGGAGATTATGATTCGATCATCGGCTATTTACGGGAAGATTTAAAAGACGCGATCACGGCAGACCAGCTTGAAACAGGTTGGGCCGCTATCTATGAAAAAGCAGGCGCGTTCGAGAAAATTACAAAGACGGTTCTATCCGGCACAGCAGACGCAACCACGGGGGAAGAATATGCGGTCGTACAGGTTCTGGTGAAGCACGCCAATGCAAATCTGCTCTATACGCTTTCGTTTGACAAAAACCTGGCGCTGGTCGGATTGTATTTGAAGTAATCTGGTCAAACCATCGTGGACAAAAAAGATGCGCAAGCGCGAGAAGCGCTGTTGATTTACTTTTCGCGAAACGATGTATTGCTTTGCAATGAAAACACGGAGTTGCCGTATCTTGATTTGGTCGGGGGGACATGGAACGGCATTGTTGCGCTGATGGAATCAGGCGATGTATTTTATAGCCGATTGTATCATAACAGGGTTACCTATCTTTCACGCGCTCTTTATTATGCGCTGAAGCCGCATCGCCGCCGGATCGAGAGACTGTCTGCCGAAAGTTTGCGTTTATTAGAGTTTTTACGATCCGTTGAAAAAGCTGACAATGAAGCGATGCAGACGGCCTGCTGTTTTGACAGAAAAACACAAACAAAAGCGTTGGATCAACTTATTTCCGAAATGTTTGTTACAGTGATTCGCAGAGATCAAACAATCCGCGATAACTGGTGCACATTTTATTATGGTCTCTCGGAACACTGGGAGCAAAAGAAAAAGAATGCCGTCGGCGGCTCAGACTGTGCGGATGCGGCATGCCTGTTGAGGCGGCAGTTTACGGAAAAACAAGTTATTACATTTTTGAAATAGTCGGAAAAGAAACGAACAAGGAGAATGAAAAACAGATGCTCACGCCGGAAAAAATTGATGCCTATTGCGCAATTTTGGAGCGCGAACTCATTCCCGCAACGGGCTGTACGGAACCAATCGCAATTGCATATGCGGCAGCTGCCATGCGGGACACACTTGGCGGACTGCCGGAGCGCATGCGCGTTTTGGTCAGCGGAAATATTCTAAAAAACGCAAAAAGCGTTGTTGTTCCGGGCACGGGCGGAAAGAAGGGCATCGCAGCATCGGCTGCCGCGGGCGCGGTTGCGGGGGATGCATCCCGCCTGCTCGAAGTAATCGATTCGATTACGCCCGACCAGCGGGAAGCGATCTGGGCGTATCTTTCGAGCACGCCGATCACCGTTGAATGCGTAGAGGACGGACTGACACTGGATATTCGCATCACTGGCTGGCGCGGGGAGGACTCTGCCTACGTACGCATTGCGGTGGCGCACACCAACATCGTCCGCGTAGAACGAAACGGCGAGGTGTTGCTTGACCGCCCAGTTGTGGATGCGGGACACGAAAGCGATGCGCCGAGCATTCTGAATACTGCAGATATCGTCGAATTTGCTGACACGGTGGATTTAAGCCGCGTTGAGGGCGTGTTAAGACGGCAACTGAACCATAATCTTGCCATTTCTGCGCACGGGTTTACAAAAAGCTGCGGCGCGAATGTTGGACGCGTACTGCTCGCCAACGGCAGTGAAGATTTGGCGACACGCGCGCGTGCCTGGGCTGCGGCCGGATCAGACGCGCGTATGAGCGGGGAAGAATTGCCTGTCGTTATCGTTTCCGGCTCGGGTAATCAGGGTATCACGGCCAGCGTGCCCGTTGCGGTTTGGGCGAAGGAGAGAGGGTTTGAAGAAGAGAAACTCTTGCGCGCGCTGATTGTATCCGACCTTGTTACGATCCATCAAAAAACTGGCATCGGCAGGCTTTCTGCTTTTTGCGGAGCAGTTTGCGCCGGGTGCGGCGCCGGCGCAGGAATCGCCTATCTCGAAGGCGGCGGATATGAGGGCGTTGCGCATACGGTTGTCAACGCGCTTGCCATCATCAGCGGTATGGTTTGCGACGGGGCAAAAGCCAGCTGTGCGGGCAAAATTGCAGCCGCTGTAGACGCGGGTATTCTCGGATACCGCATGTACACGCAAAACCAAGAGTTTGTCAGCGGAGACGGCATTGTTGTGAAGGGCGTGGACAACACGATTCGCAACATTGGCCGGTTGGCATCGGACGGTATGCGGGAAACGGAAACAGAGATTCTTTCCATCATGCTGGAAACGGAAACAAAATAACAACAAAAGAAGCGCCTGACGGCGCTTTTTTTGTTTTGCATTTCAATTATGGCCAATACACCTGTTCTACGAGGGAAACATGTCCGTCGCTTTCCACGGTGATGTAGTAGAAATATGAGTTGAGCAGCAAATCCGGATCAAGCGCATAGATTGCGCGGAAGTCGGAAGCGGTGGAAGGAATTGAAATTGCGTCTTCAACCGGATCACCGCTTGGTTGCACCATGAGTTTGAGAGAAACGTCGTCCAAATCGATGGAGCGCAACTGCGGATTGGTGTTTTTTTCAACATACTCGGAATCGGCGAAGTTTTCTACCAACTCTTCCGCATCCGCCTGAGAATATCCCTCGTTAGATACCAGAAAATCAATTGCATCCTGACCGCGTAGCATGTCGAAATAGTCAAATTTTGCAATACCCGTTGCGGGGTCGAAAGAAACAAGATCGGCATAACTGGAGTACATACGTGGACCTTCGGGTGTTGGCGACGGGGTCGGGGCCAAAGTTGCTGTTGCGGTGGGACTGGCGGTTATGGTTGCGGCTGTCGTGTCTGTCGGCACGGATGTCGGCGTTGGCGTTATCATTTCCGGTGTATCGGTCGGTTCGGCGGATATTACAGGGACGCTAGTCGGTTCAGGCGTGGATGGTTGGGAACAGGCAGAGAGCGGGAATACTGACATCAGAAAAACGAGAAACATTACAATGATTCGACTGAAGTGTTTCATATCCATTTCCGCCTTTCTATTCATTTTAAGAAAGTAAAAAGGAGCAGAGCTCCTTTTTTGTTGGGCTTATTTTACTGTGATCAGCTCATATTGTCGCGTTCCAACGCCGATTGCCTCGGCGTGACGAAGCGTGATGGTCCAGTCGGTGCGCGGCGAACTGTCCGTAAAATGATCGTGATGCGATTCGCAATGTGCCAGATTATCGGCAAGCTGACTGTTTGGCAAAACAGGTTGTTTGTTGCAAGCATCCGCACAGGCTTGATCCAGCGCAACCGGATCAAACGACGCGAACATGCCGACGTCCGGAATGATAGGACTGTCGTTTTCAAAATGGCAATCGCAGTTCGGCGAAACCTGCGTGACGATGCTGACGTGGAAGTTGGGGCGGTTTTGCAGGACTGCCAGTGAGTATTCTGCGATTTTTTCGCAAAGCACCTCGTCGCTGTTTCCGCCTGTGTTTTCGATTGCGTCAAAGTTGCAGGCGCCGATACAGCGACCGCAGCCGACGCAGCGCTCGTGATCAATGTGCGCAATTTTCTTGTCGTCATAACTGATTGCGCCATGCGCACACTGCTTGATGCACTGGCGGCAGGCTCGGCAATATTTTTCGATAACGGTCGGCTTCCCATCGCAATGCTGCTCCATTTTGCCCGCGCGCGAACCGCTGCCCATGCCGATGTTCTTCATTGCGCCGCCAAAACCTGTGCTCTCGTGCCCCTTAAAATGGCTGAGCGAAATGAAAATGTCTGCGTCCATAATGGCCTGACCGATTTTTGCTTCTTTAATGTGCGTTGTACCGGAAAGCGGCACAAGGGTTTCATCCAAACCCTTTAACCCGTCGGCAATGATGGTTTGGCAACCGGTGGAAGCAGGAGAAAAACCGTTTTCCGCAGCGGCATCAAGATGCTCCAGAGCGTTTTTTCGACGACCGGGGTAGAGCGTATTGCAATCTGTCACAAACGGTTTTCCGCCGTTTGCGCGGATGACATCTACGAGAACGCGCGCATAGTTCGGCCGGAGAAAAGACAGATTTCCCGGTTCGCCAAAATGCATTTTAATTGCGACAAAACGGTCGGTAAAATCGATTTCTTCCATACCGGCGCGTTTGATCAACCGCTTGAGTTTCGCTGTCAGCGGGTCGTTGAGCTGTGTTCGCATGTCGGAAAAGTAAACCTTGGAAGGTTGCATAAAACGCTCCTTGATTGTGTAATTTACTAATTTTTCAGATGATACAAGTGTGACTATAAAAAATATTAGCACAATTGTTTGGTTTGCGCAACACGAAGGGCTTGCGTTTTTCTCGCAAAACAAGTATGATTCTTCGTTAGTAGGTTTCGCGAAAACGTGAAAACAGAAACGGTGTAAAACGAAAGACATGACACACAGCGAACACAAGGGCCGCGGCATCGGCGCGATCATGCTTCTCAGCGCATCCCTCATTTGGGGTGTTGCTTTTGTTGCACAAAGCGCGGGGATGAATTACGTCGGGCCGTACACGTTTACTGCGGTACGCAGCGCGCTCGCGGCAATCGGACTTGGAATCGTAATCCTCATTATGGATCGAGCGGGGATACGCTCTAAAAACAACGACCGCAAGACGCTCTGGCGCGCAGGAATCATCCTCGGCGTTGTTATGACGATCGCCAGCAATTTGCAACAGGTCGGGTTGATGACGACCTCCGCCGGGAAAGCGGGCTTCATCACGTCACTCTATATCGTGCTGGTGCCGCTGGCGGGACTTTTCATTCGCCGCAAACCGCATTTTATGCTTTGGTTCAGCATTCTGATTGCGCTGGTAGGTCTGTATTTTCTCTCGATTCGAAACGATTTTTCGATGAGCAGCGGAGATCTTCTCGTTCTTGCAAGCGCGCTTGCGTTCACGTTCCAGATTTTACTGGTCGATCACTACGCGCCCAAGGTGGACATCATCCGCCTGAACGGCATTCAGTTTGCCGTGATGGCGTTGCTTTCAAGCGTGCCGATGCTGGTGCTGGAAAAACCTTCGGTTTCCGCTGTGTCCGACGCTTGGGTGACGATTGTGTACGCCGGTCTGTTTTCCGGATGCGGCGCATACACGCTGCAAATGATGGGTCAACGGCGTGTAGAACCGGCAAGCGCATCGCTGCTGCTCAGCCCCGAAAATGTGTTTTCCGCACTGGCCGGTTGGGCAATTCTCGGGCAAAGGCTTTCGCCGCGCGAACTGCTCGGCTGCGCGCTTGTGTTTGTGGCGGTCATCGGTTCCCAGCTGCCTTGGGATCGGGTTTTGAGCAGAAAAGGCGTTCCGGCGCTTGCACAAACGGCGTTTGAACCAGTAAAGCCGCAGGAATAAAAGGGACTGCAACAGATAGAATAAGCAGGGCATGATGCCTTGCTTTTTTGTCGGAATCCCGTATCATAATGGTATGCAAAAGAAAACAGGCAAACAAAACACACTGCAAGAATCGCTTCTGATTATATCGCTTGGTCGGCATACGCGGCTGGGCGATGTGTTGGAACACGCACTGCAGGGAATAAAATTCAGCACGATAGACGCAGCTGAGTTGACGCAAGAAGGGCTGCAACAAAAACGGATTCTTTTTGCAGCGAGCGCGGATCAATACGGAACAAACGAACCAATGCGGCTTCTTGTCAAAAGAATGAACGCGGGGGAGTTACGGCTGGAAGGCTGCGTCTGCGCGATGATTGCGGACGGAGAACAAGGCGGCCCCATTCATCTGGACGCGATAAAGCTGCTGTTTGCGGCAAATGCGGCTGGATCGGAGGTGATTTACCGTCCGTTGTTGGAATCTGGAAGCGACATGCGCATTTTGCCGGACGACGGCAGGGGGACGCCGTTTCAACGGTATCAATCACTCGCGCGCTTGTTGGTAGAACGGCTGATGAATTCAAATGCGAATATGGCAAATCAACGCCATGTACGGTTTATATCCGCATTGGACGAAGGCGAAACGAACGACTGGCGTACTGCGATTGGTCGCATGGCAGACTCTGCAGGTGTCATTCTTTCAGATGACGCAAACACAGAAGAGACGATTTTTCTTTGCGAAAACCGCAGCGGGGTGCCGGACGATAAAACATTGGGACTTCTATCAGGCGGCGGAAAAATTCGATTTGTCATCGCGTCTCCGACCGGCGGAAGCGATCTGTACACGGCGGCATTAATAGAACGTGCCTGTATTCGCGGTGATTACGCTCTCTTTGCGGGCGAGGTTACTGTTTTTGAAGGATTGAGCGCAGTGGAACTGCTTGCGAACAAAGCAGACCTGGAGAAAATAAAGCGATCACTTCAATTTTGAATCGTAAATAATCAAAAAACCTCGGTGCTTTCCGGCACACGAGGTTTTTTAAGTATGAGAATAGTAATCAGCCTATTTTTGTTCGTCTTTCCATCCCCAGATATAATACGGCGCTTTTTCTCCGGCGTTAAACAACAAATCCAGCACGCTCACGCCGTGCTCGAATGGGCGATAAAGCTGCCGGTATTCGGGATAATCATATGTCATATAACGAACATCGATACCCGCTTCATCGAACAGCGTCTGATTCATATATTCCGATGCTTTCGGGCCGTTGATCAGATGATCGCATCCGAGCGTGTTGCAGAGCTGAATGATTTTTTCGCCTTCCTTGCTGCCGGTAAAACCATAGTCCGAAGAGCGGACAAATTCCACGGAGATTCCCAGCGCTTCGCAGAGTTTCTGCGTCGTGTACACATCCAGATCGGCGAGGTTCGTCCATTGGTGGTCGATATAAAAATCTTCCAATAAATAAGCGTACTGCTTAAAATACGGCGCTTTTGCATAGGTGAGCGAAAGCGTTTTATAGTGTTTTTTTTGCCAGCCTTCGTTGGGGTTGAGTTTGGTTTCGCAAATATTCTGTGTTCGCCTGTCCTTGGTCAAAACGGGGACGGTGAGCCAGACGAGGCCGTTTGCGGTCGGAATCGTGTTGCGGCTCTGCCAGTTTTTCGAGACAAACTGTACGTCGTCATAAAACACGAACACGTCCGACTGATGGATCATATCGAATAACCCTTTCCAGGGAAGATAAAACGGTTGCATCATCGATACTGTTTTCATGAAATTCGGCGTATTCCTTTCAAAATTCGAGGCACGAAGCCAGTGTTGCTCCGCGCTCCATTTTACTTCCAGATGCGGTATGTGTCAACGCCGCCAAACTGGACAAACCGTGGATAGACAGGTATAATTCAATCCGTATAATCTTATATTAAAGTATGGATAAGAGCGTTCGGAAAGGCCCGGCGCGGAAACGGAGTGCCCTTAAATATGATCAAATCCTGCGAACCGCTGAAAGATAAAACGCTGGTCAGTTTAATCATTGCCTGCTATCGGAGTGAAAAGACCGTCGGCAAGGTAATAGAAGAAATTGAACAGGTGTTTTTAGGCAATGAAACATATGATTATGAACTGTTTCTGGTCAACGACTGTTCGCCGGACAATGTATGGCCGGTGCTAAAAGACGCTGCGGATCAAAACGAGCGAATCACCGCCGTATCGCTGGCAAAAAACATGGGCAGACTTCCCGCGTTGATGGCCGGATTTCGCATGAGCAAGGGCGACATCGTGGTCATTCTCGACGACGATGGACAATGTCCGATGGACAAGGTATACGACCTGATCGCGCCGCTGACAGGGCCGAGCAATTACGACGTTGCAACCGCAGCGTATCCGGTGAAGAAACACAGTTGGTTTAAGACCTTCGGCAGCAAGGTCAACGAGCATATGACGAATGTCATACTTGATAAGCCGAAGGAAATCCGTTTCAATAACTTTACGGCGATGCGTCGTTTTGTCATCGACGAAATTCTGCGGTATGAGAATCCGTATCCGTATCTCACGGGACTTTTGCTGCGCACCACGCATAAGATTATCTGTGTGCCGATGGAAGAGCGCGAACGGCTCTACGGCAACACGACATACACCTTTAAAAAACTCATTACGCTCTGGATGAACGGGTTCACCGCGTTTTCGGTCAAGCCGCTTCGGCTTGCGACGATTGTCGGCGTAGTCACCGCCGTTGCAGGATTCCTTTGGGGGATTGCGATCGTGATTCAAAAGATCGCGAATCCGACAGAGATTCTTGCCGGTTATTCATCCCTCATGGCGGTGCTGCTGCTTATCGGCGGTATGATCATGCTGATGCTGGGCTTGATTGGCGAATATATCGGACGCATCTATATCAGCATCAACCGCTCGCCGCAGTATGTTGTGCGAGAGGTATATTGCGGCAAACTGCCCGCTTCGGACGGAGAAAACGTCTGATGGAACAGATGCCCGCCGCCGCGCCGCAAAAGACGCGCTCAAAATGGAAACTGATTCTACTTTTGCAGCTTGCAATCCTGCTGTTTGCCGGATGTACGCTGCTGATGAAAGTCGCGGCGCAGTATGATACGCTCAGTTGGCCGTGGATTTTGCTGTACGGAACCGGTGTGCTCATTCTGGGCGGGTATGCGTTGATCTGGCAGCAGTTTTTAAAACGGCTTCCGCTGGTTACTGTTTATGCAAACCGCGCGGCTGCGATGTTCTGGAGTATGGTCTTCGGCTTTCTACTCTATCATGAGAGCATCCGTTGGAACATGGTTCTCGGCGTTGTGGTGATCTTTGCCGGCATTTATCTGGTGGTGACGAGCGATGTGGAATAGTTTTTCGTTCAATATGGCTCTGATGATCTTTGGTGTCGTCATAGCTGCGCTAAGCCAGATCATACTCAAAAAAGCGGCAATGAAACACTATGACACCTGGCTGAAGCAATATCTCAACGCACCGGTGATCATCGCCTATTTTATCTTCTTCGTTTCATCGTTTTGCTCAGTCATTGCGCTGAAGGTTCTGCCGTTGTCGCTGATGCCGGTTTGGAACTCCAGCTCGTATTTTTTTGTGACGCTGTTTGCCTATCTGGTGATGGGTGAAAAACCGAACAGAAGAAAGCTCGCGGGTCTGGGCGTTATTCTGGTCGGCATCGTCATTTTCTCGCTGCCTCTTTAAAAACAGGAAAGGGTGTACCCTGCATTGAAAAAGTTGGGACAAACGATTCAGAGACTCTATCGCAACGAGTTGTTTCGATGGATGTTTTCGCTTGCCTGCGCGCTGGCGTTGGTGGCGCTTGCCGCGACGCTCTCTACGCTGACCTATTATGATAACGACGATCTCAATATCGCCTGGGCGCTTGCGGGATACCGCACGGGAACGCCTTCGTTTGCGCACCCGTTTATCAACTGTATTATGGCGATTATAACGAGCGCTCTCTATACCGTTCTTCCGAATATTCCCTGGTGGTTGGCGCTGCAGCTTGCGGCGAGCGTACTGGGAATGACTGCCGTATTTGCTTCCATCTTAAAGATCGGCGCAAAGCATCATGTGCCGCTGATCTTGGCTCTTGTACTGATGGCGGTTTGCGGCGCGGGGCTTTTCTATTACGGACTTGTATTGGTTACCTTTACGCTCAGCGCGGCTGCGGCCGGCGCGGGCGCGGTTGCGTTGATATTGGCGATTGATGCTGATGACGAAAAGCGCGTTCAAAGAAGATATGGAATCGGAGCAATTATCTTGCTTGCCATTTCTTTGCTGGTTCGAAATTCGTCCGGTATTGCCGCCGCGTGTTTCGCGGGCGGCGCGCTGTTGGTTCGGTTGCTGGAAAGTATCCTTCTAAAAGATTCCATCGTGCGCAAACGCATGCTTTCCTTCCTGATTGCCGCCGTACTTACGACGGGGGTACTGGTCGGCATCAACGCGTATGGGCGGACGGCGCAAAACCCGGAAGGATTTACGGCCTATGATGAGGCGCGCTCTGCGTATATGGATTATCCGCATGATTCATATAACGAAAACCCGGAGATCTATACCGCTGTCGGATGGGATGATACGCTCGCAAATCTGGCATCGGTCTGGTTTTATATGGATGAGCGCATCACCACAGATAATTTTCTTGCGATTACGGAAAATTCCGCGTTTCAAAACATGAACGTTGCCGAACGGTTGCAACTTGGCGTGAACAGTTTTGAGACCTTTTTCCAAACCTTTCAGCTGGCTGTGTATTTTGGTGTGTTTATTTGCGCGGCATATGCCGCTGCTATCGTGCTGTTTTTGTTCAACCGGAAACGTTGGCTGCCGTTTGTCGGGGCAAGCGCTTTTCTCATCGGTACGCTGGCGTTGCTTGCGGTTTTACTCTATTTCGGGCGCATCAATCTGCGCGTTTGGATGACGATATCAATCTTTTCCAGCGTCAGCATCTGGCTCTGCGCGCTTTGCGGATACGACGAAGCGCAAGACGACCAAAAGAAGATGAGATTAAAAGGCGCGCTCCGGGTTGTCTTGCTTTTGCTTGTGCTAGTGATTTCCCTCGGTGCGGGCTATAAGGTGTTTCGCACGGTCGTTAGTTACGAAGACGGTACGCCGGACATGCTCGCACGTTCCAGTGCGGTGACGGCTTATGCGCAAGCGCACCCGGACAACGTGTATATTCGCGATGTTTACGTTGCAAACAATGTTGACGCGCTTAGCGTTTACCGAGATAACCCTCCGGTCAATCTGATCGATTGGGGCGGCTGCGATATGAACACCGTGACGCGGGTTCAACAGCTCGCCGTGAATGGCCTGAGCAGCACATGGGCAAAAGATCTCTTCCGGGAAGAAAACGTTTATTACATTGGGGACACGGATCAAACATATCTGGAACTGTTAACCGAATATATGAATTCGCACTGCGGGGCGAACGGATATGAAATCGTTGATCAAATCACTGAAAACATCGTGGTTGTTCAGTTTGTCTTTGGTGGAAGTCGATGAGCGCAGTAAAGGCGCTTTTGCGTGCTTTTCGAGAGGCTGAAACAACCAAACATGGACGCATGGTGATTTCCGCGTGCATGACGTTGCTGCTGATCGGTCTGACCGCGGCGCTGCTTCCGATCACGTTTTTAACCAACGATGACGCAAGCATCATGTATACGTTCGCCGGATATTTCACCGGCGAACCATATCCGATCCATGGTTTTGTGAACCTTCCATTGGGGTATTTAACCAGCTTGTTGTACATGCTCACGCCGAGTATACCCTGGTGGCCGGTTCTTCAGTTGCTGAGCGTCGCGATTTCAATTTGGGTCATCTTCTACACGTTGTGGGACATCGGCGCGGTAAACGGCGCATCTCACAGCGTGATGATACTCATCAATGTGATTCTTTACGTTCTTGCGTTTTCCTACACGGTGGCGCGGCTTTCGTTTACAACAACTGCATGCATGCTCGGAACGGCCGGAGCGCTGCGTCTTTTTTCCATTGATTCGGGACGCGATTCTTTTGAATCTCCTTCGATATTGCTGATGCTGGAAAGCCTTGGCCTGATGATCGGTTGTTTTTTGTTTCGGAACTCTACCGGCTATTCGTTGGTTTGTTTCTGGGCGGCGGGTGTTGCTTATCACGCGATGAATACCGGCGTATATCGCGCAGCGGGAGAGCGCAAACAGGAACTGCTTCGAATCGGCGCATATGCAATCGTCGGATTAACCGTGTTTGCGTCTCTGGTTTACTTGAATGCGTGGACCTATCAAAACATGAATCCGGAAGGATATGCGGCTTTTGAAGAGGCGCGTGGCCTATATCAGGACTTTCCGCATATTAC